>JAKBAU010000049.1 GCA_021808875.1 Pseudomonadota bacterium
ACTGGCCGGCGAAATGATCAAACGCGAACGCGCGAGCCAAGCGGCATGATGGCGGAAGATCGCGCACGCGGGCTCGGACGGGGCCTTTCATCCCTCATCGGGTCAGCACCGGCCCTCGACGCCCGGGCGGCAAAGGCGCAGCGCACCCTGCCGGTCGCATTCCTGCGCGCAAATCGCTTCCAGCCGCGCAAGACCTTCCAGGACGCAGACCTTGAAGACCTTGCGAACTCTATCCGCGAAAAGGGTGTGCTGTTGCCCATCCTGGTACGCCCGATTGCCGGGGAAACCGGTCAGTTCGAGATCGTTGCTGGTGAACGACGCTGGCGTGCGGCCCAGCTGGCCAAACTTCATGAAGTGCCTGTTGTGGTGCGCGAGCTGAGCGATGCGGAATCGCTTGAACTTGCGATCATTGAAAATGTGCAGCGCGCCGATCTCAACGCTATCGAAGAAGCGGCGGCTTACCAGGAACTGATCGAACGCTTTGGCTACACCCAGGAGAAACTTGCGACCGAGGTCGGCAAAAGCCGCAGCCACATCGCCAATATCTTGCGCTTGTTGAAACTGCCGGAGACCGTCAAAGCTCTGGTACGTGATGGCAAGCTTACGGCCGGTCACGCCCGAACACTTGTCGGCCGATCTGACGCGGAAGCCCTGGCGCAGCAGATCCTTGAAGCGGGTCTCAATGTACGCCAGGCCGAGCAGCGCACGCATCGCAACAAAGGCCATCGTGCTCCTGACAAAGATCCCGATACCAGAGCCCTCGAACATAGCCTTACCAACGTTCTCGGACTGAAGGTTGAGATCGCCGACCGCGGCGATGCCGGTGGCCATCTCACCATCTCCTATAGGACCCTTGAACAGTTGGACGACCTTATCCGCCGCCTGAGCCGCCCGTGACTGCAAAGACCTATTTCCCCGAACACTATCGTGCCGCGCGCACCGGCTTCATTGCCGCTGCCGAGGCCGCACAGCTTGGCATAACCAGTCGACTTCTTGGCGGAATCAAGGGCGTGGATGGTGAGCCGTTGTTTCTGGATACCGCCTGGGCGGGACGCCGTGACGCCAAACGGGCTTTGCTGTTGATCTCTGGAACCCATGGAGTGGAGGGCTATTTTGGCTCGGGGGTGCAGACAAGCCTGCTTCGACAGGGCCTCGCCGCACAAGTGCCACCCGACTGCAAGCTCGTTCTGCTTCATGCCCTTAATCCCTATGGCTTCTCGTTTGATCGGCGCGTGAACGAGGACAATGCCGACATCAATCGCAATTTCGTCGACCACGCCCGCCCTCCAGCTAATCCTGACTATGATGACCTGGCCGAGGCTGCAGCACCCAAAGATATTTCGTCGGCATCCTTTGCGGCTGCGAACAGTGTCCTTTCAGCCTATGGAGCTGAGCACGGCAGTTTTGCGCTTCAGGCCGCTCTGTCTCGCGGGCAATACAGGCATCCCGACGGCATCTATTATGGTGGCGCCAAACTCTCCTGGTCCTTGCATATGCTCAAGGACGTGCTCCAGGAGGAACTCAAGGATGTCGAGGAATTGACGGTCATAGACTTCCATACCGGTCTGGGCCAATACGGTGCTGCGGAAATTATTACCGAAGCCGAACCGAATTCAGCAGCATATGAGCATGCGCAAAGGATCTGGGGATCTTCGCTGCGCTCTACGGCAAATGGGCAATCACTTTCGGCCCATCTTCATGGCACCATCGACAGCGCCATGGCTGCCTGGATGGAAACACGTGCCCTGAGCTTCGTAGCACTGGAAGTTGGAACGCAGTCCGTGAGCAAGGTTTTTGAGGCCCTCCGCAAGGACAACTGGCTAAGCTGCCATGCGCCAGCCGACTTCCCACACCGCGCGCAGATCAAGCGCCAGATACGTGATGCCTTCTACCCCGACCAAGACGACTGGAAGGCGATGGTATTTGCCCATGGCAAGGCAGCCGTCGAGATGGCCCTTGCAGCTCTCTAAGATACCCTGATGGACCGCAAAACCGGCGCCAGGCTAATCGAGGACTGGCGTTGGCGTTATCCTTGTCCTTGGACGGCGACTGCGTCCGGGCCCAAGTGGGCAGATGGACGCTCGCGATGCTATGAGTAGCGACGCGCAACTGGGCCAGAGAGATCTAATCGGAAATCGGCCGGTCTCACGGGCTCATGGTCGCTTGGTGAGGATCAACCGGTCAATGCGCGAGGCGTTTGCGGCGCAAGATGTCCTCCGCTATAGGTAACGCAGCTGCACCCGTAGCTCAGCTGGATAGAGTGCTGCCCTCCGAAGGCAGAGGTCACAGGTTCGAATCCTGTCGGGTGCGCCACTCATCCTCTTGTCCGGTCCTGAGACATAGGCAACAGATCGTACCGGAGAGATAGGTTACAACCCGGGCCGAACGGGTTGTCGAGGGGTGGCAAGATTTCTGCTCCAGATTCAAATATTCCAGATCGTGCCGTATCAATGAGATGGGCCGAATGCCCCCGTCGACCTCCTCGATGCTGGCGGTTTGGCCGGCGAAGACCTATGAAAAGTTCATCTTCTTGCGGTGCAGGCAGATCCGACCGCAGGCGGTGACCAATTTGTCACGGTCATGGAAGGGGTGTTTGAGGTCCGGCAGCCGCTGATAGGGGCGAGTTAAAAGGGGTGTGGACCTCGGCCGGGCATTTCATGGCCTGGGCTTCCCTTGGGTCGCTCGGTTGAACTCCTGCTTGAAGTCATTGAACTTTGCCTGCTGCGGAAGGCTGTTCATGCCAGGCGGCCGAGTGGCTTCTTTTTCACGTCAAGTGCATGCGCTCATGACGACCATTCTGCTTTGGTTGGAGGGGCACTCGGGCATCCTTGAAGGCTGTCCGAACACGCCCCGTCTCCAGAAGCTCAACCACAAAGCAAGCATCTTCGAGTCCCCTGTAGAGCCATTGGGACTGCAGTCCCGCTTTCAGGCCTATCCGTGCCAGATCCGGGCCGGAATCCCTGCACTGGACAACCAACACGTCCGTCTCCAAGACCACCCTGGCCTCACAGATTATCCCACCGGGTGCGCCCGCAATGCACATTTGAGCTTTAAGAAGACAAGTCAGTGTCTGCAAAATGTTTCAAGACAATCTCTGCGGTTGCTCGGAGCGAGACCACTCTCGCAAGCCAAAACCATCATCCCGCACAGCCCGGGCCGACCGGTCCAACCACTAATAGACTGTGGCGCCTTGGCTTGATCGGGGCTGCGCGCGCCCGCTATAAACGCTTTGCCGTGGAATGGCCCACTTGTCTCCTAGTGAGGGAATGGCGCCGCTTACGAGCAAATACGGCGAACGAGCAGACTTGGGAATGCTTCCGGACAGAGCGCCTTCTTCGCGTCCTACATTTCACGCAGGAGATCAGAATGTTTGCGTTGTTCAGCAACACGTGTCGTGTATCGGGGTAGCTATGGTAGACATTCAAGAAACGGTATTCGGCTTTATTGCGAAGGAGGCAAAGGTCGATGCCTCGACATTGACGCGGGATACGCGGTTTTCTGACTTGGAAGTTGATTCGCTCGACGTGGTTGAAGTGATCTTCCAGATCGAGGAGGAGTTCGATATTTCAATTCCGTACAATGCCAATGACACGTCGGCTGACGGCATCGCCCTCAATACGCTGGGCGAAGTCGTCGATCTGGTCGATATGCTTGTCAACAAGACCGACAATCGGGGGGCCGCATAAATGTACGCGGTGTGCATCGGAGCCGGCGCGGAGTGCTACCACTTTCAGGTAAGAGACCGCTGACATGCAACGCGTCGCCGTTACCGGCATGGGAAGCATTTCTGCGCTCGGACACAACACGGCCGTCATGGCCGAGGGTCTGAGGCGAGGACAGACCGCCATTGGTCCCATAAGAACTATGCCAACGGATCCGCTGCAAATCAAAATCGGCGGCGAAGTTGCAAACTTCGATCCCCTCCAGCACTTTACCGACAAGCAGCTCGTTCTGCTTGACCGCAACGCGCAATTGGCTCTGGTTGCCGCGCGAGAAGCCGTACGGCAGAGCGGTCTCGACTTCCGGGGAAAGCTGGGTACGCGCACAGCTGCCATCATCGGCTCTGGCGTGGGAGGGATGGGGACACTCGACGATTCGTTCCGCCGCCTGTACCTGGAACATGCAAAGCGGTTTTTCCCTTTTGTCATTCCTAAATTGATGGTGAGTGCCGCGGTTAGCCATGTGACGATGGAGCTGGGTATTGCTGGCCCCTCGTTCACGATCGCCAGCGCCTGCAGTTCAGCCAATCATGCGATCGGTACGGCTTTTCAACTGGTTCGCGCCGGCGCGGTGGATGTTGCGGTGACCGGCGGTACGGAATCGGTGTTCACGCTGGGAACGATGAAGGCTTGGGAAGCGATGCGCATTCTGGCACCGGACATGTGCAGGCCGTTCACCCGCGACCGTAAGGGATTGGTGATCGGAGAGGGTGCTGCCGTGTTGGTGCTGGAAAATTGGGACCATGCCAGGGCGCGCGGGGCCGCGATTTTAGGCGAAATCATTGGCTTTGGCGCCAGCGCGGATGCCGGAGACATAGTGCTACCTTCCCAGGGTGGCGCGGAATCGGCCATGCGGGCATGCCTGGAGAGCGCCGGGTTGGCCCCGGAGGATGTTGAATACATCAATGCCCATGGGACCGGCACGAAGATGAACGACGTGACCGAGACGAAGGCAATCCGCGCCGTCTTTGGGTCGCATGCAGACAAACTAGCCGTTTCGTCCACCAAATCGATGACCGGACACGCCTTGGGCGCCGCCGGGGCGCTTGAACTTGTCGCGACATTTCTCGCTATGGCCGGCAGATTCATTCCGCCGACTGCGAATTACGACACGCCCGATCCGGAATGTGATCTGGACTATGTCCCGAATGAAGCGCGATCTGTGCAGGTCAATGTCGCGCTGTCAAACTCCTTTGCTTTTGGCGGACTGAACGCAGTCCTTGCGGTCCAACGCGGCCTGTGACGATGACGACCGTCCGGCTTGCTGTAGCCGGGGGCTCGTGATGAGATTGTATTATAACATGGAGCGACAGTGTGTCCGATACTAACATCAACCGAAATGAAGGGTTAGCAGTCGATGCGACGGAAGTCTGGCTGAATCGGTTGTCCATCTGCTTGCCACTCGTATTCCTGATCGGCGCTCCCACGGTCATCATCACGCGTATTGTTTACTTCCACTACTATCCTAGCGAATTCGTCAACACTTCGCCGACGATCAGCGGAACCGCGTCACAGGCCCCGGCGGACCATCTCTTTGAAATATTCATGATGCCGGTGGTAGCCTGCATTTTCATTGCTTGGACGCTAAATCTGCTGCGCAATACCCGGCGCTTGGCACATACGAAACGTAACGGTGACAGCGTCCTTGGCCCGACCATCCTGAACTGGCTTTCCTGCGCCGCTGGCATATGCGCCGGAACGTTTCTGGGATTGGTATCGATATACAACCTGAGACAAGGCCACGATGTTCACATGTTCGGCTCGTGGGCATTCTATATCAGCCAATCGCTTTCCATTGTCTTCGACATTCTGTTTGTATTGTGGATGCGGAAAATCACGGTTGACAGTGGGATGGAAGCATCCGATTTCTGGGCACGCGTTGCGGTGGCTGCCGGGGTGTTCATCGGATCGTTCTTCTTCCTCTACATGTATGAAACCAAGAATTACGCACCTCCGCAGACTCGATATACGATCCAGCTTATCTACATTGCGTCGGAATACTTTGTGTGTATGCTGTTTCTGCTTTACCCGGCGATCGCTTATCGCGAGATGCGCAGGCATTTCGTCCAGTTGGCTGCGTGGCAATCCGATGTCTGACGGATGATCTCTGTCTACGAATTTCTTAGTGTATCCTGTCAGAAGTGCTTTTAAGGATCAGTTTTCGCGCCCGCCAAAATCTCTGCAGCGCCGTGAAATGCGTGCCCGCGGCCAAAACGGCGAGACCGGCATAAAGGACGTGCCCGCCGAGCGCGGCCGGAAACGGAACGAACGGATCAAGGATCAGGGAAGCGGTCAGGATCAGCAGGCGTTCGAGCCGCTCCAGAAGATCCGGCCAAGCATCGTTGTCGATGGGTACTTCGACAGCTGTCCGTGCCTTGTTGTAGCTGGTCAGCAGTGACCCGCTGAGGGCCAGAAACGACAGAGCCCACCGGCCTGTCACCCAGGCGATTACGAAGTAGATTGCGGCTTCCTGATAACGATCGACAACGGCGTCCAAATAGCCGCCAAAACGCGACGCGGCGTTGGTTAGCCGCGCCACGGCGCCATCGATACCGTCGAATATGAGAGATACCGCAAGGCCCAGCCCGAAAACGAAGGGGCTACGATGGAACGGATAGGCTGCGCAATTGGCAAGAACGAAAACGAGCCCGAGGATTGTCACCTGATTGGGCGACAGGCCGGCCGCGATGAAGATACCCGCCAAAACATTCCAAAATTTGTTGGTAATGGCTTTATAATTGCCGTCAATCATGGTGCGCTTCGGCCCGCCCGGGCGGGATTGTTTTTTGTCCCACGCGTCCAATACCACGGACGAACGCGACTATAAAACCTGGCAAATTTTTCAAAGCGTTCCGAATGAAAGGCGGATGCAGCCGGATTCGGATGCAGGGTTTCGCCTTCATGCGTCATGACGGCCGCCGACCGCAAATCGCGATACCATCCGGCGGCGACCGCAGCGGCCATGGCGCTGCCGCGTGCACCACACAATTCGGGTGCCTCCACGCGTTGAACGGGGCGTCCCAGAACGTCGGCAAAGATCTGGCACCAAAAGCGGCTCCTGGCTCCACCCCCGACCATACGAACGGTCTGGCCGCCGCGCCCCGAAAGTCGGTCGAAAGGACGCATTGCCCAGCGCGCATTGAGCGCAACACCTTCGTAAAGCGCAAAGGCGATCTGCGCGCGATCAGTTGAAAGCGATAGGTTGCCAAAGCCTCCACGGATGCGCTCGTCATCGATCGGCACGCGTTCGCCAGCAAACCAGGGGAAGAACATGGCCATGTCGTGCTTTCGCTCTGCCCCAGCCGCTATGCCTTCGAAAGCATGGAATGCGTCGGGTTCGAAACCCAACGCGTCCATACCCCAGCGCATGGACGCGCCCGCACACTCCTGGGTGGCGATGAGCAGGTAATCGCGGCCATCGGCAAAACAGACGCTGCCCACCGCCGTGAGCGGGTCAACGCGTGACTTCCCCTGTACGACGCCAAACCAGGCGCTGGTTCCGATGTACAGATGAAGAAAGCCATCAGCCGGATTGCCGGCGCCCACCGCAGCAGCACTGACGTCGCCCAAACCGCCCGCGACCGGAATGCCGGCCTCCAAGCCAAGGTCGGCCGCCGCCGCCGGTGTGAGCGCGCCCACAATATCGGTGGCTTGGACGACTTCGGGCAGTAATGCACCATCCAGCCCGGCACGTCTCAGCAGGCTTTTTGACCAGCATTTCTTTCCAGGACGGGCATCGAAGAGCCATGTCAAATGGGCATTGTCGAAGGTCGCCGCAAAGCGGCCTGTACAGCGGTGAAGCAGATAGTCCTTTACGTCCAATAACTTGTGCACCCGTCCCCAGATCTCCGGACGATTCCGTTTCAGCCAGAGATACTTCGATATCGGATCTTTGCCGGATAGGCTTGGCGCCCCTCCCGTCAACCAAAGCCAATATGCGAGCTTTGTTGTGCTATAGCCGTGAACATTGACAATTCCGCCCATCAACTCCCGTGCAATATCGGCGGATCGCGTATCCATCCAGGTGAGACAGTTGGACAGCGACTGACCTTCACGGTCGACGGGCACAACTCCGCACATCTGAGCGGACATCGCGATCGCGGCAATACGGCCTTTGCTCCATGTACATTGCTCCAGCAGTTGCCGTGTGGCCACGGACATGGCACGCCACCAATCCTCAGGGTTTTGCTCAACCCAGCCGGATTGGGGGAAGTGGACGGGATAAGAGCAGGCGCTAACGGCATGCACCGCACCGTTTGGACCAAAGATCGCGGCCTTGACGGACGAGGTTCCGAAGTCATATCCAATAACCAAATCCGTGTCCGCCACCGCCCGCACTCCGAAAATGCGCCACAATAATTTTAAATCATATTCAAGCGTTACATTCTAGGATTGTAGGGCACACAGCAACAATGGCCCCCGCACCATGATATGGCCAATCGCCATACCCACCGCTGCCGTCGGGACATTCGTTGTCGCTTATAACTACCTGGAGGGCGAACGGCTGCTCCATGATCTTAACTACGAATACAAACTAGCGCGCTCCAATCTCCTGACCCTCGACAGGCAGTGCGCGAACCGTGCCTCCCGCGCTGACGTCATTGTCAGCCTCACCACGATTCCAAGCCGAATCAACTTCATCGCCGAAACCCTCAAAAGCCTGATGGCGCAGACACGTGCACCCCGAGAAATACGGCTTAACGTGCCCGATACGAGCATCCGTGAAAAGCATCCCTACGTCATTCCGCAATGGCTGTATGAGCTCGTCTCGGTCAAAGTGGTTCGGTGCGAGGATTGGGGGCCGGCAACGAAGCTCCTCCCGACGGTGGGCGCCTTTGAGGCCGATCAACTCATTCTTGTCGTGGACGACGATCGCATTTACGCACCCAATACGATAGAGGTTCTCGAAGCTGCGGCCCGTTCTGAACCCGGCACCGCATTTGGACTTGGTGGCTGGATCGCTCCAGTCGACTTAGTCGATCGTCCGACGACGCTCCGATCGAACGTGCTTCAGATGCCGCCGGCACCACTGAGGACCGCAAGACTAAAGAGACGCGTCCCCGTCGATATTCTTCAGGGGTTTGCCGGTTACGTCGTGCGTCCGCGCTTCTTTGATCTTAGCGCGCTCACCGACTATTCCAGCGCCCCGGCGGCAGCCTTCTTTGTTGACGACGTGTGGATCAGCGCTCATTGCCGGGTGCCGAAATACGTCATACCGAGCTCGGCTACGAATTTTCTCCGCAAACGGCGGGCTCATATCTATAAAAAGACAAGCCTCGGCTGGGTCAATCGCGGCGGAGGTAACGATGACGCGCGCAACAATACGATCATGCTGAAACATTTCGCATCCGCGTGGCGGATCGGCGGTCCCGAACAGTCCGCATAACCAGTAGCGCAGTGAAGAACGGGTTTCCGCGGGGTTTGGACGAAAAGCTCAAGCAATGAAGACGGCAGCTAAATGGTGTCCTCCCGTGTTGGAGTTTCTGCTTTAGGCGCAGCCCGTCGTTGGCGCATGACTTTCAATAAATGTTTCGAACCAAATGCTGGAGCGTGGGGAAATAGCCAGAGATTTGTTCGGTCCGGATATGACATCTGTTGGCGCGGAACATCAGGCCTATAATCCAGTGTTGACCATCTTCCACCAGCCAGTGGTCATGGATCATCGGTCCGAACAGGCTTGCCAGTATTGTGAGTGACCAGATGTAGAATTATGGCTCGTCTGACCGGATTCAATCAGTCTCCCGCTGTCATCCGACGATGATCGTGCCATTCACTCAAGACCATCTATGGCATTCTTCCGGGAGTGTGACATCGTGGATCACGGTGTAAGTGCGTCTTTTGAAGTGTTTCCGGTCGCCCTCAGCGGTCTGTTGTTGGCTGACACTGCCGTATTTGAAATTATTGCCCTTCTGCTCCGTCATTAAGACCTCGACCTCGTGGCGCAGTCTTTGCTGGATGTTCTTGAGCGCCATGATCTAATCGGCCATCTTGTCCCGAATTATCGTCCCACTGGCATTCCGGCCATCCAGGACGTTAATGGTAATCACTGCCCCTTCAATCTCCTTCAACCTGAGCGGTGCCAGGTGGCGACAGTCCCACAGCGCTTTCGCTCACCTTAACCTGGCGCCAGGCGCTGACCTGCGGAAAAGCCTGAAGTTTCGTGGTATGATCCCTTCCAGCCGTCCTTTCACAGGAGCGGTACAAGATCTTGTCGTCATTCCCGATGGCCCCGAGCCGCACATCGGTCAGGTCTGCTACTCAGCTGACAAGCTACCGTCAGACGGCGTGAGGGTCGAGCGAAGCAAAAATATCCGCCAGAGTGCTATTGGTGACGGCCATAGATGAACGGCCGAAACCACCTCAGCAGCTAGATCTCTTTTATCCGGTACCGGGCCTGATTGGCGACGTGCTCAGCGCAGGCCACTGTCGCCAAGACCGCCAAAAGCCGCGGCCCCGCAATTCAAATCAGTGGAGTATCACAGTTTCCACACACTCCCTCGATGTTAACCGCCTTATGAACCAATTGCCGTGGGCGGAATTCGCCATTGGCTGGAAATCGTCAGGATGTTGCGATAAGTTGCGAAGCGCAAGAGAGCCGCGCACATCCGTTAAGCGCCGATTTTATGGGCACGTTACCCAAACTAAAGTTGGGTCCGAACGCGGAATTATTGGGTAATCCATGACAGACGAAGTTGATCGCGCCAAGGCATTGACGAAGACAAGCGTTTCGGGAGCAAAAAAGGCGATCATTCTGGCTGCGGGAGTTGGCAGACGACTGGGGCCATGGTCCAATCGCCATCCCAAGGCGCTCCTGCAGGTCGGTGGCGTACCGCTACTCGAACGCAGTCTCACGTGTTTGCGTGACCATGGCGTGAACCATGTTGTCCTTGTCGTCGGGCATCTGCAGGGGCAATTGCATGAGTTCGTCCAAGAACGCTTTCCCGATCTTCGGGTCGATTATGTGGCGTCGGACCGCTATGCCACGACCAATAATTCCTATTCGCTGTGGTTGGCCCGCGAACATCTCACCGAGGACGTCCTGCTTCTCGAAGCTGACCTGCTCTACGCGCCGGAGTTGATCGACCGCCTCCAGAGGCGCCCCGAGCCGAACCAGATGGCCATTGCACGCTACACTTGTAGCATGGACGGAACCGTCGTTCGCTTGGACGGAGCTGGGAATGTATCGGAACTGATTGAAGGCAAGGAGCAGGGAGACGATTTCAACTATTCCGACACTTTCAAGACAGTGAACATCTATCGCCTTTCGGGAGACTATTTGCGCAGGGAGTTCGTGCCCGCACTGGATGATGCCATCGGCGCCGGTCGCGTAAATGATTACTATGAGCTTGTCTTCAAGAGGAGCCTTGGCAACGAGCAGTGGAAATTTCACGGGCTAGATTGCAGCGATATCTTCTGGAGCGAGATTGATGACTGGATCGACTGGGGCAACACCGAATATGCCATCAAAAGCCCGCAACAGCGTCTTGATACGATCAATGGCGAATATGGTGGATTGTGGCGCCACGGAGTGCGTGATCACACTTATCTTTACAATCCGCACTTTCCACCTGAGGACATGTGGCGACGCATGGTTCGCGATTTTCGTGATACCGTTAAGCAATATCCCGTCGGGCAGTCGGCACTTGCGGAGGTAACGGGTCACGCCTTGGACCTAGACGCTGGGAAACTGACGATCGCGAACGGCGCATCGGAGATCATCAAAATAATCTGCGGGCGGCTTGGCTACCGCGTCATTGTTCCGGTACCAACATTTGACGAATACGCTCATGCGACGCCACAGGGCAATCTTGTGAAATTTCCCCTGGCGGCGCCAGACTTTCGTCTGGACATCGAGGCGTTTGTAAATGCCGCGATTCGCAACAATGCCGATATCGCAGTCGTAGTTTCGCCCAATAACCCGACCGCACTAGTCACCCCACGCGAAGATCTCCTGCGTCTTGCTGGCAGATTGTCCGATGCCAGCATCCTCCTGCTTGTGGACGAGTCGTTCGTGGACTTCTCTACGGAGCCCAATGCGTCCCTGACGGATAGTGTACTGGCATCGAAGAATTTGGCGATATTGAAAAGCCTCAGCAAGGTATATGGAGTTGGCGGCATTCGTCTGGGTTATCTTTACACATCAAACGATGCACTGAGCGGCGCGGTCCGAAGGGAGTTGCCAATATGGAATGTGAATGGCATTGCAGAACACTTCCTGCGTCTTCTGCCGCGTTATCATAGAGAGTTCGTTGAGAGCTGTGAAAGAGTGAAAGCTGAGCGCGCCCGTCTGGCGACGGGACTATCGCAGGTTCCCGGGCTAACGGTCTATGATCCGCAGGCCAATTTCGTTTTTGTGCGCCTGCCTTACGGTTTTACGGCGACGGACGTCACAAGAGAACTTTTCGAGCGGCATGATATTTTCGTAAAGGACTGCAGTCGTAAGATCGACGCGCGGGCCGGCCAGTTTCTTCGGATTGCCAGTCTTGACGCTAGCGATAACGAGCGTCTTGTGCAGGCTATGATAGCGGTTCTTGGCAGAGCGCACTCCGACGGAGCTGGAGATGTGCGATGATTGCAAACGCGCCTTCGACGTCGTTTACATGTGGGTGGACGATAACTGGCCAAATTATAGGGAAGAATTAGGACGCTACGCGCGCACCAGCCATGACACCAATCCGAACCGCACGCGAAACAATCTCGATACGTTGAAATACAGCCTGCGATCGATCGAGCGCTTTGCGCCTTGGCGAAGGCACGTCTATCTGGTTAGTTGTCGGCCACAGATCCCGCCGTGGCTCAATTTGGCCCATCCAGATATCCGCGTCGTACATCACGACGAATTCATCCCGAAGACCTATTTGCCGACCTTTAATTCTTTTGCGATTCAATCCTGGCTTCACAACTTGCCCGGACTATCCGAACATTTCGTATGCTTCGATGACGATACGCTTTTCATGAGGGAAGCACCACGTAGCCTGTTTTTCGGAGAAAGCGGGCGCTTGCGCTATCACTTCGAGGGCAGTCTGCCAACAAGGCGGCACGTGAACACAAAGGGGGCATCGCCGTGGACTGTATCGCTGGCAAACAGTTCGGATATGTTGGACGAAATCGTTCACGGACCGCATCCCGGGTTTATTCACAGCGCTAAGCTTTTCCGCAAAAGCGACTGTGAAGATATCATCGCACGCTGGCCAGACATATTCGAGCGTACATGGCGGTCAAGATTTCGCGCGCACAACAATGTGTCATTTGATGCCATTATGCCGCAATACGCTGTGGCAATAGGACGAGCTGAGGCGGCAGGCTCCGTCGCGACCAGGACTGAGGTCGCCTATTTGGGGCTGGAAAATTCCGCGCTGTGGAACCGGCTATGGTTGAGCACGATTCGGCGAAGGCGGCCGATTATGGTCACATTGAACGACAACTTCGGATCGCGCCCACGCTCGGGCGCGGTGGATGCGGTACGCCGATTTCTTGACACCACCTTTCCCGAGCCGTCCGGCTATGAAGTCTCCGGGCGCTGAGCGTCAGCTCCAGGGGCCGGGATCAACTGCTTCTGCTTGCCACCATCGTGTTCAGCGGTCGGCCTTGGCTCCCCCTACGGTCGCACGCGTATATATCTCGACAAACCGCGGAGCCTGAGCGCGGCAGTCATACTGCATGGCGTTGGCCCGCCCCCACTGGCCCAATTGGTCGCGCAATTGCGGCTGCAGGATCAAACGCTTCAAGGTCTTGGCCAGCGCTGCCGCATCGCCGGGTGGTGTGAGAAACGCGGCTGCCTCGTTCGTTAGGATCGAGCGGTACCCGGCATTTGCCGCGGCCACGACCGGCTTTCCGCTGGCCATCGCTTCGGTTATGACGATGCCGAAGCTTTCGCCATGAAGCGAGGGCGCACAAAAGATGTCCGCGCTTTGGAACAGGGCAACCTTGCGACTCTCTTCGAGGCCCCCCAAGAAGGTAACCTCGGTCATGGCGTGTCTAAGCGCGTATTCCCGAAGTACCGCTTCGTCGGGACCTTTGCCGGCCAAGATCAACTCCGCAGCGACGCCGTCCTTCCTGAGTGCATCAAAGGCCTGAAGCAGTACAAGCGCACCCTTTCGGGGTTCGAGGCGTCCGAGGAACAGAATTTTCGTCGGGCCTCCCGCGACTGTGCCGCCATCCACTTGGGTCCTGGCAAAGCGGCGTAGATCGGTACATGGCGGAATAGTCAGGATTGCACGCCCGGGTGGAGCAACGAGATGGGCCCGCGGGGCGTCGGAGGGCGTTATGATCGCACGCATCTTAGGAAGAATGATGCGGCTAAGGCCGCGAAAGAGGCCGCGCAATACCCGACCCTCTAGGGTGTCGGCCGGGGTGTCGTGAAAGGTCGCGACTGCGGGGCAACGCGACATCAGGAACACCTGAAAGGCAAATATCGGGGTCCAAATCGTATGATAATGAATAAGGTCGAACGCTTCTTGTACGAGATAACGTTTCAGGGCCGCTCGTTCCCTGCCGAACGCGATGCTGATCTCGAAACTGGTGCCGCCGAAAGTAATGGACCGGGCCCGGCCGAAGCGCGCGATTTCGACGCCATTTTCGAGGCGTTCGAACCCACGCCCGCTGATATTCGGTGCCATGACGGTGACGGTGTGACCAAGATCCTGAAGTGCGTCGGCGATTGCCAAGACATGTGCCTGAACCCCTCCAGGACGGTCGATGTCGTAAGGACAGACATGCGCTATTTTCATTTTATACCGCGCAACGCCGAATGCGGGGTAAAAGGAGCATCGAGCGCAGGAAAACCGCCAAACCGCTCACCGCCTGGTTAAGCGCATGAAAATAGCGCCCTCCAATCGCGACAAACGGCAAGAGCGTGCTAATGTCGTATATTGACGACAAGGCAACTGTGAGCAAATTCTCTGGCGCTGCACTCATCCACACCGTCCTATTGTTATACGTGCTAACAGCAGTCAGCAACCGAGTGTAGCCGAGGCTGAGGTATGCCGCCGAGACGGGCTAGACGGCACGGGTGACCCTGTCTCCATACCGGTAATTGAGGGGCGACATCGGCAGGCTGGAGGCGAAGGCAAGCGAGACCTCCTTTTCCCGGCGTGACCGGAATTGCCAGGTGAAGGGAAACCGGGGCGACGGTCTGCGCAACTAGTGGGTAAGCCATGGCCGCCTCCCACTACCCGAAGATGATCCTGGTCGCATAAGACCTGACGAGTTCGCAGTTCGAATGACGTGATTACTCCTGATCTTCGCCGTTCACATCTTGCCAGAGCATCTTTGGGCTGTCAGTCCGGTAGCGGGA
>JAKBAU010000050.1 GCA_021808875.1 Pseudomonadota bacterium
CCGGTCCGCCGCGCGGATGATCCCCACCACCTGCTCGTCCGTGAACCTCGATTTCCGCATCGCTCCCTCCATCCAGGGAGCCAGTCTCTCAACTTCGCAGCGGTCCGAAAATCCGGGGGCAGGTCAATGATCCACCGCTCTCGCGGACGGCCTCAACGATGCGGGTCTTGGTGACGCGGCCGAGATAATTGCCGACCGTCGGCCGCCATCCCGCCTGCGCCATGTCGAGGTCGGTCGCGCGCGCTAGACGATCGGCCTGCGCGAGGCGGACCTTCAGCCCGTGGTCGCTGACACCCGAACCGCCGTAGGGATTGGGCCGCTCATAGAGCGCGTTGATGCCATAGCTAACGCAATGGGCGAGCAACTCTATGCGGCTGTCGTCGTCGAGTGCGACGAGCCAATCCCAAAGGGCCTGATCGTCGGCTGGAATATAATCGCCCCAGCGCTCATGCCGATTGGTGACGGATTGTGCCGAGGGGCTATCTTTCAAGTCGTCGGCCTGGGCTGGAAAGTGAATCTGCCGGACATTGGCGTCCAATGCGCCCGTCGCCGGGCGGTGCAGGAAAGTGTCCGACACCAGTTTGTGCAGCAGCGCCGTTATTGCGATGTGCGGATGGCTGGCCAAAGCGTCGCGCAGGGCGAGCGTGCGATGCGCCGTCAATTCGGTGACGAGGCGTTCGGGCAGCGGCTTGATGCCGTCTTCTTCGTCATCCTCCGCGGCTGATGCGGGTTCGCCACCGATGGTGACGACAGCGCGGGTGATGGCGGGCGCTCCCTGCGCGCCCGTATCGTGCGCGACGATCTCCGGTGCATCCTCGCCTTCCGGTGCGAACGGCCGCTCGTCCTCGGGGCGGACATAGCCACGATCGACAATCAGTTTGCCGCTGGCGTCGAGGGTGACGAAGACGCCGGCGATGGCGATCTCGGTCGGATCGAACTGAACGGGCCGGCTATCGAGTTCTTCCATCGACGCTTCGATTTCGCCAAGTGGTTGATCAACATCATCCGGCAATTCGTCGGCACCTTCATAGGCCTCGGACAGGCGGTTGAATTCTACCTGCAAGGCGTCGCGCGTCGCCAGTTCCGTCTCGGTCATGTCGAGCGGCGTGCCGGAAATCTCCCGGAGGCCGTGGGTGACGCCGTAGGGAATGCTGATGGCGGCCTCGACCCATTTCCAGCCTTCGGCCGCAATCTCGTCGGCGAGGGCCTTCAGCTTCTCGGCGACCAGGCGATCAAGCAGGCTGACATCCTGAAGCCATCCGCCATCGTCGGACTGGAACAGGTCGCGCAGCACGCTGCCGCCAGCGGCTTCATAGGCGTCGACGCCGACGAACACAGCGCGCTTATCGGAGGCGCGCACGGTGGTCTCGGTCAGCATGCGCCGGATCTGCCATGGCTCCTTCTGCCAACCAGCACTGATCGCGTCCCAGACCTGCTCTTGGCGGGCGTGATCCGATGAGACGGTGAAGGCCATCAGCATTTCGAGCGTCATGCCGTCGTCGGCGTAGAGGTCGAGGAGCTTGGGCGAAACCGCCACGAGGCGCAGGCGCTGTTTCACTACGTTGACGCCGACAAAGAAGGCGGCGGCGATGGCTTCCTCGGTCATGCCCTTGTCCCGCATGGCCTGAAACGCGCGGAACTGATCGAGCGGATGCAAGGGCGCACGCTCGATGTTCTCGACGAGGGAGATTTCGTCGATCAGGACGCCGCTCGCCGGGTCGCCGACGACGCAGGGGACGGGCGCGGTCTTAGCGAGGCGCTTCTGCCTGGCCAACAGTTCGAGCGCGCGATAGCGGCGACCGCCGGCGGGCACCTCGAACATGCCGGTTTCCGCGCCCTCGGTGTCCAGCACGGGCCGGACATGCAGCGATTGGATGAGGCCGCGCCGAGCGATGGATTCGGCGAGTTCCTCGACCGAGACGCCAGCCTTGACGCGCCGGACATTGGCTTGGGCGAGCACAAGCTTGTTGAAGGGGATGTCGCGCGATGACGACAGGGTGATCTTTTGGATGGCGGTGGCCATGGTTTTTACTCCGCGACGGGTGGCCAGGAGACTCTCTCTCGACCTTCAACCCGTCACGAAGCGAAGCGCCGCCCTCTTCCTCTGAAGGGGCAGCGCCTTGTTGATCGGGAAAACGGAAAGGCAAGAACGCGCAAAGCCGGAAACACGCACATCCGCGTTTCCGGCTTGAGGAAATTCAGGCGGCGCGATCGAGGAGCTTTTTCGCCTTGGCCTCCATGTCGAGGCGGGCGTCTTGGTGGGGCTTGTCGCGGGCGACCGCAGTGATGCCCTGCACGAAATCGAAGATCGATTGCGGCTGCCGGCCTTCCTCGGCCAGCACTGTCTCGATGATCTTGCCGGTCTCGGCCTTCGAGAAGCCGCGCTTGCGCAGAAAGTCGCTGCGATCCTCGTCGGTGCGGGCGACAATCCGCTCGCGGGCCGCCTTGATCCCATTGATGAAGGGTTGAGGTGAGGAATTGGCGAAATTGAGCAGCGCAGGCGCCGCCTCGTGGGCAAAGCGCGAGGCGGCATATTTGCTGTGCCGGATGGTGATTTCCTCGAAATCCTCGACGCCCCAGAGGTTGCGGTTCTGGCACACGGCGCGCAGGTAAAAGCTCGCCATGCCAAGCGTTTTGGCGTCCACCTCGCTGTTCCAGCAGTAGAAGCCCCGGAAATAAAGGTCAGGCGAGCCATCGGGGAGCCGCCCGGCCTCGATGGGATTGAGATCGTCGACCAAGAAGACGAAGACGTCGCGGTCCGAGGCATAGAGCGTGGTGGTGTCCCTGGTGATGTCGACGCGAGGATTGTAGATCCCGTTCGACCAGTCGAGCACACCGGGCACCTTCCAGCGGGTATCGCCCGTGCCATTGCCGGCGATGCGCTGCACGGCTTCCACGAGTTCATGGTCATAGATGCGGCCATAATCCGGGCCGGTGACGGCGCGCAGCTCGATGCGGCCCCCGGATCGACCGTCGTCGGTTTCCAGGGGGTTGATCTGCTCGGCGCGATTCGAGGTCAGGCCATATTGCAGATTGATCGCGGCCAGCGGCGCCGGTAGTTGCCGCAGGTAGGCGGCGGGCGCGCCGACCTGGGACGCCAACTGACCGACGCTCCAATGGGTCGGGGCCACGGGCGCCTCGGCGCCGGGCAGGATCAGGGCGAGGCGTTCGGGATCATTCCGGTTCGCCTCGACATGGATAAGCGCGGTTTCGACGATGCGGGTCCGGCTTCGCTCGGAACGGCCGCGCACGGCGCTGGCCAGCGCACCGAGCGAGAGGAACCTCTCGTCATCGGGCCGCGAGAACCATTCGGAGGAAACCCGGCCGATGCGTTCGCCGCGCGTGACATCCACCTTATAGCCGCCGCTCACGTCGCAGCGGGCTTCGAGAACCTGCATATTCATGGGGAAAATCTCCACGACGGGCGCCGAAAGACACTCTCTCTGGCCTCCACCCGTCACGGAAATCCCCTCCGTCCTCTCACTCTCTCAGGGGGAATTGCGGAGCCTCCCCGCAGAAGGGGTCGGTCGAGACCCAGGCTGGGCCGCAGGGGAAGGCTTTCCCCTTTCGGCTAGGTCCCTGCTCGGGGGATTCGTTTCAGCTACCGAGTGGAGACAGCGTGACCCACAAACTTTGGGGAGACGGTGGAGGTTTCGAACGCGAAAATTCTGCTCTTGCCTGCGATGACGCCAGCCAAGACGGTGGTAGCTCGGTGGTAGCTCGGTGGTAGCTCAGCAGAAAAACAAAGGCGGCGGCAAAAATGCCGCCGTGCCAAACCCTTGCTTCTTTAAGAAATCTGGAGCGGGCGAAGGGATTCGAACCCTCGACCCCAACCTTGGCAAGGCGCCGGAGGGGTCTACGCCGAGGTATCCGGCACCCCGCCATGGCCTGATACTAATCGATAACTCAACAACTTAACTATCATCCGACCCGCCTGGCGATATCCCGTCCTATCCGGCGACTTGCCACCAAATGCTTGGAATCAGCCGCGATCGGGGGTATAATCCCCTCATTCTAAGCAGATGTCCAGCAGGTGATTGATATGGCTGGGGAAAAGCTCACCAAGCGGGTTGTCGATGCCTTGAAGGCTCCCGATCCTTCGAAGGTTGGGGTCAAGGTTCGGGAGAGTTTCGTGTGGGATCGCGAGCTCCGCGGCTTCGGCGTGCAGGTCATGCCGTCGGGCCTCAAGAGCTTCGTCATTCAGTACCGCACGGCCGAGGGACGCCACCGGCGCGTGGTCATCGGACGCTACGGCCTGATGACCGTCGAGGAGGCCCGTACTCTCGCCCATGAGCAGCTGGTCGCGGTGTCCAAGGGCGTCGATCCGGTCGCCGAGGCGGCCAAGGCGGCCGGGCTCCAGACGGTGGCCGAAATCTGCGACTGGTACATCGCCGAGGCAGAAGCCGGCCGCATCCTCGGTCGCCGCCGTCGCGCCATCAAGGCGTCCACGCTGGTGATGGATCGCAGCCGGATCGAGTCCCACATCAAGCCGTTGCTCGGCAAGCGGCAGGTCGCCTCTCTCAAGCTCGGCGACATTGAAGGCGCCCAGGCCGACATCGCGGCCGGCAAGACATCGAAGGCCCGTGTCGGTAGCCGTGGCGGCGCCACCACCGGTGGCGAAGGTGTCGCCGCACGGACAATGTCGACACTCCATGCGATCTTCGAGCACGCCGTGCGCCTCGGACAAATCGAGGCCAACCCCGCCAAGGGCGTGCGCAAGCTGGCGAGCCTGCCCCGCGAGCGGCGGCTCAGTCGCAGCGAGATCGAGCGCCTCGGCAAGACACTGCGCGCCGTCGCAGAGGAAGGCGAGCATTCCACGGCGCTGGCGGCCATCCGCTTCCTGCTGCTCACCGGTTTCCGGCGCATGGAAGCCCTGGGGCTTCAGCGAGCATGGCTCGATGAGGAAGAAGAGGCGATCCGGTTCCCCGACACCAAGAGCGGCGCACAGACGCGCGTGATCGGGCGGGCGGCCGTTGAGCTACTGCTTGAGCAGCCAAAGACGAAATCACCCTTCTTCTTTCCGGCCGACTGGGGTGAGGGACATTTTGTCGGCGTGGTCCGCGTGTTGGATCGGGTCTGCGAAAAGGCGCGGCTGACCGACGTCACACCGCACACCTTGCGGCACACCTTCGCCAGCCTGGCCGGCGATCTCGGCTTTTCCGAACTGACGATCGCGGCACTGCTCGGGCATTCCGCCCGCGGCGTCACGCAACGCTACATCCATATCGACGAGGCGCTCAGGATGACCGCCGACCGGGTAGCCGCCGAAATGGCGGACATCCTCGATGGCCGCGCGACGCCATCGCGTCAGCGCGTGCGGCGTGCCGATGCAGCCGAGCGGGTCCCGGAACAAGCTGGTTCGTAGCCGCGATCTCCGTGTGCCAGTGGCGCTAGAACCGGGACACACCACGCGGGCGCAATCGCGCACCCGCAAGGCGTGTCCACGTTCGCGTGAACGGGCGTCATTGGCTTGCGGTCCGCGCCGCGGCGCGCTCCTCATGCTCGAATGCGTCAGCGAACTGATCGAGTTCCTGCGTGCTCATGCCAAGGCTGCGCCCCATTGAGCGCCACTGCGACACCGCTTGTTCCACCTTGCGAAGCATCTGCCGGGCGCGTGGCACGGCAATCCTGAAATACGGAACTGCGGACATCAGCGCCTCGATCGTTGCCTCCGGACCGGCATCTTCCGACACCCAGGTCTTCAACTCATGAACCCGGTCCGGGAACGGATTGACGTCGAATGCCGGCGCAAGCCGCCACTGCCCGCGATCGACATGCAGGAAGCCGTGATTGCGCAGATGATCGTCCACATTGGTGATGAGGATGGAGAAGGCGATGCGGCGCCAGAGTTCCTCCGTATCGGCCTGCGGCGCCGCGCCGTGCATCCGCAGCGCATCGACGATCTCGGTATAGGCATGCTCGCCCGACTCGGCGACATCGACGCCGAGCATCGTCGCGGCAGAGACGTACATCAGCCGACCACCACCCTGGAGGCGATCGAAGCGCCGGATCAAAGCCACCGAGCTGCCTTCGCTCTCGACCAGGCGGCCTTCGGCGGCGTCGATCCCCGCAGCGGCGGCAAGCCGCAGCGCGAGAACCTCGCCTTTGGTGACCGCGCGATCGTCGGCGACGCTCGGAAACTTGCCGATCGACAGCCGCCCGTCGTCATCGACCACCGTGCATTTCGGGCGTAGCCCGCCCAGCGAGGTGCCTCGCCCTCGGAGGTAGCGCAAATCCTCCGCCGTCTCAGTATGCGTCTCAACCGCATGCGATGCGGACAACAAGTGGCCAAGCTCGATCAGCGGCGGCGCGGTTCTCCGGCCCTCTTCGGCCGCTCGTTGGAAAACGCCGTCTTCGTCCCGAAAGCGCAACGCGCCAACACGGCTCGCATCGTCGACCGCCAGGAGAAAGTCGAGCGCGTTCAGGGGACGGCTCTCGACATCCGCGCCGGCGCGTCTCGCCTCCTGCCGCCGTTTGGCGTGGTCGCGCAGGATGACCCGGCGCGCCCAGCCGTCCGGTTCAGTGTCCGCAATGGCGCCGTGAAAGACGGATCCGCCACGCTCTTTGCGATGAAATTGCGGGCCGGCGACCACGGGAAGGCTAGGGTCGATCGCGAAGCCGTCCGTGGCCGCCAGCCACGCGGCGTCATACTCGAAGGCGGCGTTCTCACGCGCCCCCAGCGCGTCGAAGCGGAGTGTCCCGAGACTGCGGGCGTTTTCTCCCAGCGCTACCTGAATGGTTCTTCTCATAGTGCGGTCGGCACTTTCTTGGTACGCACCCGCTTTGGCAGCCGCTCGGCGTCGAGCAACAGGCCGACGTCGTCGCGGCGTGGGTCGACGATGTCGCCAATCGCGTCGCCGAACCCGAGCACGAAGAGCGCCATCGCATAGACACCCATCGAAACCGACGGATCGCCCTTCTCCACCTTCAGATAGGTGGATTTGGCCGAGCCAATTCGCTCCGCCATCATCACCGTCGTCAGGTTTCGCTTACGCCGCGCGATCGCGATGTCGGCGCCAAGCTTGGTCAGGGACCGACGTACCTTTGGCGGGAGAGATTCCAGCGCTGACGACTGCATGATATGGTCTCGTTGAACAGGCCGAATGACCCTTACAGTCTCGTATATAATACCTTATGTGCCTGAGGTCCATCCCTCGCCAAACTGCGAGTATCCGCGGGAAGGTCGTGACCGTTCTACCTGTGCGCTGCCGTCGCCGGCGTAAGGCCGTCCCTAACACAGATCAGCGCAGGCACGGCCTCGAAGCCGTTGGCGGGTTTCGCTTACCCGTGGACCATCGACCCCGAACGGTTACGTCAGTCGGCGTGTCACCAGGCTGATCGCATGCTCGATTGAAGCCAGCAGCTCAGCCTCACTGCCCCCCACCGCGAGGAATTGCCGAGCAGCATGATCCACCTTCGCAGGGACCTTGAAATCGCCAGGTCGCATATCCGCATAACGGCGCAGTCTTTGCAGTTTATCCGTAACCCGTCTGAGCTTTCCAGACTTTGCCCGGGAAATCGTGGTCTGGTCCACGCCTGTGGCCTTTTCGATGTCTTGTTGCGTGGCGGTCCCGGCGCCCAGAAGCTCCTGAAGCGCCTTCGCGAGCTCGTCCAGAAAGAGGGCTTCTTCCGGTTTCATCGTAGACGCATAGACGCATAACCGGTAAGGTAATGGAAGTCCGCGATCGCGAGGGTCGCACTGGAAGCAGGAGAATGTGGTTGGACGGCAGCCTCGGCACCCGCTCATCGTTTGTTAAATTCCGAGAGTGGACCGGGGAGAGGACCGTCGCGACCCTGGGGAGTAACGCGGGCTCGATCGAATTGCCCTTCCAAGGGTGGCGCCGCTTCAAAGAGGCGTTCGCCCCGGAACTCGTGGAACGGGCTCTGACGGAGACGCCTGGGCAAGTTCGGCATGTGGTAGACCCGTTTGGAGGATCTGGCACGACCGCCCTGGCCGCCCAGTTCCTCGGCGTTCGCCCCACGACGATTGAGGTCAATCCATTTCTCGCCGATCTGATCGAGGCGAAATTGGTATCGTACGACCTCGATCAGGCTGCAGCCGCCTTCGGCTCTCTCGTTGAGGCCGTATGGGAAAACGCGCGCAAGGCGAGACCGGTATTCCCCAGCGCACCTGGGACCTTTGTGGAGCCAGGTGTCGATGGACGGTACATTTTCTCGAAGTCAGTCGCTCGACGGATAGTCGCCTACAAGGCCGCAATTGCTGATGTCAGCGATCCAACTCTCCAGCGTCTCTTCCGCGTCGTGTTGGGATCGACGGTCATCCCGGCGAGCAATGTCACCGTCAGCGGTAAAGGACGTCGTTATCGGCGAGGCTGGGAGACGAGACCGGTTGAGCCTGATGTCGTCGACGAACTGTTCCGGGAAGGGGTTCTCTCGGCGCTATATGATCTGAGACGGTTCGGTGCTCGGCGATGTCGCGATTTTTCCGTTATCCGCGGTGACGCCAGATCGGTTGTTGCCGCCATTGGTAGTTGTGATCTCGCTGTATTCTCTCCCCCATATCCCAATTCGTTCGACTATACCGACGTCTACAATGTCGAACTCTGGGCGCTGGGCTATCTGGACAGTCGCGCATCGAACTCACGTCTCAGAAACGCCACTCTACGCAGCCACGTACAGATCCTACGCGACATGTCGGCAAATAAGGCGGCAACGCCCACGCTCGCCCGGACCGTCGATGCCCTTAAATCCGTTCAGAGCGATTTGTGGAACCGGCACATACCTGACATGGTGGCTGCCTACACCGCCGACATGGGGACCATATTGGGGGGGCTGGCATCGAACCTCCGTCCCGGCGGACGCATTTACATGGTTGTCGGCGACAGCCGCTACGCGGGCGTGGATGTCCCAGTCGCGACCATCCTAGCTGAGTTGGCTCCTAGCTTGGCTTATTGTGTGCGAGACCTTGAACCCTGTCGGTCTATGCGGGTATCCCCACAGCAGGGCGGCCGCTACGAACTTCCGGAATCTCTGATAGTTCTCGAAAAGAAATAGATCATACCCACCCCGCCGTCCGAGCGTGCTCGGCCTCGCCGAAGGCTTGACGGACGTGCCTGGTTGGTGCCGGCGTGCAGGTTGCGACAACCTGTTGAACGACCGTCTCTGCGAAAATGTCACTGCTCTTGTTCTTGCGCAGATCATACACTTCCAACAGTCCCTCCTCGGCCTGGCGGTTAGCACAGTATGCATGTGCCTGACGAATACCTTTCGCGACCGCTGCAGCATTATCGGCCGCCGTCACCGACTTCGCCTTCGATCCTTTGGGCGCATTGTGAAAGGATTTGATCACCTTCAACTCGACGATTGCCCAATAAAACAGAGGACCTTGGTCGGTCCGGAGTAAGCGAACATCAATTCGGCCGATATCAGTGCTATCCTCAACTTCGGCCTTAACCACCCCGCGAAACCAGAAATTTAATGCATCTGCCAGATGCCTTTGAATTGTTCTTTCGGGCTGGGGCCCGGGCACATACTGGCTGGCTCGTCCTGTCTCCCAAACGCCCTCGGGGCAAAGACTGGGTATCAGCAACTTCTGGCGGTGGAAATGTTCCAAAGCATTCAGGAGTTCGGGGACGGTCGCCGTCGGTGGCGTATCACGAATGATGTCGCGGCGAGTGTCCCCGCAGGCCCCTTCGCGTCGAGCCACAATGTATTTCTGCGCTCGATAAATTATAACTACCGTGCTCTCACCAAGCGCATTGTCAACGAGCCAGTCAAGGATTTCGGCGGGATCACTTGTTGGAAAGTCGATCACGCGGCCGTTAGAGGCGTCGCGGCTGAGGAAGAAGACTCGACCCAGAATTGGCACGTCGGTCGCAATAAGGTCAAGGATAGCTTTCGCTCCGAAGCGAGCGCCTACCTGCCTAGGATACTGGCTCAGAACGAACACGCCGACGTCGTGACCGGCTTCATTAGGCCAACCCGCTTGAGCACGCTTCTCAGCGATCGCGCGAACTTCGCGGGCAAATCGGTCGGGATCGTCCGCCTGGGCACTCGGAAGGGCGGGCAGTTGGCCGACAACCGCAGAGAGATCAGCGTCGTCGACGCCCGGGACTGGGCCGGGGATGTTATCCGCCATGTATCCGCCGCCCCAGATAGGAAGCATATAGATAGATTTTCTCGCCGGCCGATAGAGACGCCCCTTTCGGCAGGAAAGCTCGGAACCGCTCTGCAGTTCGAACACTTGGATTGTCCGTTACGGGATCGGCAGCCCAGCTAGCAAAGTCGACCACATTCGATGTTCCAAAGCGTGAGTCGGCGTAGGTAGCATCAACACTCGCCGCCAAATCGATTTCGTCATCCGGTAACGTCGACAAGGCTCCAGCTAACTCGACCAGAAACGCATGCACTTGCCGATCGCGAGAATCGAGGGGAACAGATTTTGGATCGGCGCCCAGCGCGGCTAGTATCTGGGGCAGGTGCGGTGACTCGAAACGAAGCGCGTATGATCCATCGACACGCGCGCCATCATTTGGACGATCTATATAGCGAAGATTCGATACCTCAACCAAACCGAGAACAATCAGTCGGTCGATCTCATCCTGGAGATCGGGATAATGCGGCCCCCCCTCGCTCTTCAAAATCTTGCCGTCGAAGGACGGCAAATCCCAAACGGGGCTGAGTACGTCAGCCAAATAAGCGAATGCGTGCAAACGTGGCGCAGACAGAGGTGCAACTCCAGCTCGCTCCGCAGCATCGAGCAGCAGGAGAACGCGGGCACGGTGCCGAACCACGTTGAGTGCCGAATCGCTTAGAAGCCCATCGCCTCCGTCCGACGCGGCCTCGGTCATGACGTCGGCCCCGAGATTGCGGCACTCAGAATCTCTGCGTACTTACTGCCATCCCTTTCGACCGCTCGGTTCGGAGCCGCGACCTTCAAGAGATTCAGGACCTTCGATTGTCGCCGCTTCTTTTCTGCCGCACTTTTCGCGGCTCCGCCGAACATTGAAGTGATCATCCCGGCGTTGGTTAGATTGCTCGTAACGACGAGCCGGTTTTCTCCTTGTCGAGCAAAAGCGCAAAGCGCCATGCCGACGCGCGCCATCGCCAGCTCGTCCAAACTTGCCTCAGGAGTTTCCATCACAAGCGTACAGGACCCGCCCGCAGTCGAAGCGTCGATGAGAGCCAACCGAAATGCGAGATCCATCAACTCCCGCTGCGACTCAGACACATCGCTTGGCGAAATACGCCGTGTGAGACCGGGACGATTTGCTGCGGTCATCTCCGGCACGAACGCTGGAACGGAAAAGTCCGTCCTCCCCTGAGTGAGCTTCGCTGAGCCTTCGACGCGGACAAGCGTTGCCGTCTCCGCAAGGAGGGTGCCAATCTGCGTCCCAAATTGGGACGACAATCGCTCCGACTGCATCACGATACCGGCTTGGCCAGCCTCGAGTAGCGCGCGTAGGTCCTGGGTGGCGGTGGCGCGCTCTGCCTCGGCTTCCCGCTGGGAGCGTTTTGTCGTTTCAAGGGTACGCTGAAGATCCGTAACAGCCGTGGAGGCTTGCGGTAGGTCCGCCCGCAATCGTGTCTCCTTTACACGGCGCTCCTCAATAGCCTGCCTAATATCCTTAATCGACGCCAAAGCGCCCTCATACTCGCTGACCAGATCGACCAAACGCCGGCGGGTGGTTTCCTCCTCAGTCTTAGCCAGATCCGCCCGCGTCCGGGCGCGTTCAACCCTCGCCTCCTCGACTTCGTGGGGTGCGACCACCTGGGTTTGCTGCGCCGGTTCGGAACCGCAGGCGGGGCAACACCCTTTTTCGAGCAGCGCCTCAAGCTCCTTGCGTCGCTTCGTTGCGTCGGCCCCGCATACCAAACATTCTTCTTTCGTCAGTATTCTCAGGATCACAAGCCTGCCCGCATCCTCCATCTTGGGGAAAAGGCGGAGCAACGCCGTGTACTTCAGACGCTCAACGGCGCTTTCGGCCTCTTCGCGCTCAAGCTTAGCCTTCTCGTGATCGAGGCGAGCTGCCTTACGCGCCTGGTCCAGGTCATCGAGTTTTTGTTCCAGGATTTGACGTCGTTCTAGATCTGCATCCAGCAACCGCTGCTCGACTGAAAGTTGAGCTTGGACCTTTGGAGAAATCGCTTCGCGACGCTTCGCCTCCGCCAACTCCTTCTCGATATTGTAGGCTCGCGCGCTGATATTCCGCGCACGACTGTCAGCGCTCTGCACCCTACGCTCGAAGTCTGCTACCTGTGCCGCAACGGTTTTTTCCAGAAATAACGCCCTGAGAATTTGGCGTTGCGCATTCTCATCCCAGAGCGCACCCGGTCGGTTCTCCTTGAAGAACACCACATGGTGCAAAATCAGCAAAACATCTATGAACGATGATAAACCGAAGAGCTCGCAGAGCTGGGCCTGAAAGGCTGCCTCACGGTCGGTCTTTCGCCCGGGGAGTTCTTGAGAAACCTCGTTTACCTCCAGCGCAATCAGGCTGAGATCGTCGAGCCGCCTTTCCACCGCTAGAGAGTCGCTTCCGAACATGGCGGTCAGGCGTGCCGACGCTCCAACCGCGCCATCAGCCACCCGCTGGCCGAAAAACCGAAGCGATCGCGCATTTAGCCCGACCGGCTCCGCGGGTAGGACGGCGTCCAGCCGATCTGGAGCGCCTTCGCCTGATAGGTCGTAGGGGCCTGTCAAAAGCCGCAAAAGGATAGTCAGCAGAGTTGTCTTGCCCAGACCATTGACGCCGGCAATGAGACTTAGACCTGATGCGAACGGCCAACGGATGCCTGCGCCAACGGGATCACCCGGGAACAGGCCAAATCCGGTCACCGTGAGGTGAGTGAAAATTGGAAAACGGATCATCTTGCCGCCGGTCTAAACGTGGTCATGCTTTGGCGAGCCCCGACAGTCTCGATCTCCGCAGCCTGCTGCCACATAGCCCGTGTAGCGGAATGAAAGATAGAGCCTCACCGCGTCGCGCTGTGTGCGTGATCGTGACGAGCCGCCGCGCGTCGGAAGGTGGAGCTCGCGATGCTTACACAACATCGGATACCAGCGCTTCAACGTACGGGTGCATCACTGACCAGACCCGTGCCCTCCGGGCACACCTCCAGAGTTCATCCGGCCGGCAACCGCGGCGATGAAGCCCCTCGCGCAGTCCCTCCGTAGCAACGTCGATTCCGACCTTCGTGCGATACCGGAAGCAGTCGATGATAGTCCTCGCTGGCTCGGTGATTGGGACGTCGATCCCGTCGATGCGGTGCCGCAGGATGCCGTCGGTCAGCGCCAACCCTGCAAAGCGCACGAAGCGGATACGTGGGTAGTCAATTCTCGGTCGCCACGCAGTTCGGTCGATGGCCATCCAGATAGCCGAGGGCATCTGAAGCGTCAGGCCATGAAATTGCAGCGCCGAAGTCAGGCAAATCACCCCCTTTGGCACCAGAACCGCAGCTTCGGCCAGTTGATGATCGGCCTCTACCCGCAAGTCCGAGAGCTGGTAAAGGCCCCGTGTTGGACGAACAACCGCCTCCTCCCGCACAAGGCGGGCTAATGTCTCTGGTCCGATCCCTTCGGCGGCAAAGTCCTTCAGGCGGAGCATTCCCCGAGCCTTAAGGAGATCGAGGGCGCGGACTCGCTGGGCGCGTCTGGCAGACATACTAAGCGGCAACTCCTCTCGAACCCAAACTAGCAGAGGTTTCCTCACCGGTCGATCTCCCAAAAAAAGCCGATGCTTAAGCTTTGACCAAGGGGGGAAGGCCTTCCCCCTGACCGGCGCTGAAATCGCCGGCGCACCCCCTTCTGCGGGGGACACCCCCGCAACGCCCCCGTCCCGATACTTCGAACATCCTGACGGCGACGGCTGGGTCAACCGCCAACCACCGTTGCAACGATGGTCGGCGACGCCCCCCAAACTCCCGATTACTCGCAGCACCGACAATCCCGCCGACGTCCCCGGCCGGTGCGGCCGGCAGACCTGTTGCGACGAACCCTGCTGACGCGCTCCCTATCCCGCTCATCGCTGAACGTCGGCCAGTTTGGCGCGGTCGCCCGCATGTCAACGGCCAGCGCAGTTCCCGCAGCGGTCGTCGAGACGACCGCTCGCGTGACATGCGGGCTCGGCACCGCGCCCCTCCCGGCCTCCGCCGCTCACGAGGCGGGAAACGGAGGTTCAGATGTGCACTGTTCTCAACAAGCACGCGGCTGGCAGGCACGACGGCGCGATCTACATCGGACGCGGCAGCAAGTGGGGCAATCCGTTCCGGATTGGCGTCGACGGCGATCGTGCGACCGTCATCGCGAAACACGCTCGCTGGCTGCGCGACCAGCATCACCTGCTGCGCGCGCTCGACGAGCTTCGCGGGAAGGACCTGCTGTGCTTCTGCGCGCCCGCGGCGTGCCACGGCGATCTGTTGCTACGCCTCGCGAACGCGACCCGCGAATCGCGCATCGCCTGGTGGCGCTCCGCTGCGTGATCGCCGCCGGCAGGCGCGAACCGGTCCAGTCCGGCCGCTGGACACCCGGCCCGCCGCCGTACGGCCGGCGCCCTGCGGCTTAGAGGGAGAGCAGGGCCGGGTCGGCCGCGACGGGTTGGAGGTCGCGAGAGAGGCTCGCGGCGCCCGTCGCGGAGACCCGCGATGTCACGTTCAGTCGCTCGCGCTCGCGCCGGCCACAACCGGACGAGCCTCTATGCCGAAATCACCGACAAGATCATCGCCGAGCTGGAGGCCGGCCGCGTGCCGTGGGTCCAACCCTGGGGGACGTCGGCGGCCAAGATCGCCATGCCGAAGAACGCGGCGACGCAGTGAACCGCCCCGGGTTTGCCGGAGGCTCTGAACCTTGAGAGGTTGGAGCCTATGGACACGATACAAACATCGAAGCATGCGAAGCGCTATTCGGCCGAGGTGCGTTCGCGCGCGGTACGGAT
>JAKBAU010000051.1 GCA_021808875.1 Pseudomonadota bacterium
AGGTTATGCGGGGCATCATAGCCGATTTTCCGGCCAGCCTGAAATCAGGAGGGGTGACTGGCCAGCCAGTGTTCAAGCCAGTGGATGTTATAGTCGCCATTGATGATGTCGGGTTCGCGGACCAGACGCTGAAACAGCGGAATCGTGGTCTCAATCCCGGCGACGACGAGTTCGTCAAGCGCGCGCCGCAGGCGCATCAGACATTCGTTGCGGTTACGGCCGTGGACGATCAGCTTGCCCGCCAGGCTGTCATAGTAGGGCGGAATGCGGTAGCCCGTGTACATCGCCGAATCAAAGCGCACGCCAAGCCCACCTGGCGGATGAAATGCCTCAATAAGCCCCGGTGACGGCCTGAAAGTAAAAGGATTTTCGGCATTGATCCGGCACTCGATGGCGTGTCCCGAGATGGTGATGTCGCGCTGTTCGAGTTCGAGCGGAAACCCGGCAGCGATGCGAAGCTGCTCGCGCACGATGTCGATCCCGGTAATGGCTTCTGTGACGGGATGCTCGACCTGGAGGCGTGTGTTCATCTCAATGAAGTAAAAACAACCATCCTCAAACAGAAATTCGATGGTACCAGCGCCCAGATATCCTAGCTTCTCGAGCGCAGTGGTGACCGTCCGTCCGATTTCTTGGCGCTGAGTCGCATTGAGTGCGGGCGAAGGGGCTTCTTCCCACACTTTCTGGTGTCTTCGCTGGAGCGAGCAGTCCCGCTCGCCCAGATGCAGGATCTTGCCAAACGAATCGGCAAGAACCTGAACTTCGATGTGCCGGGGGCGCGTGAGGTACTTTTCGAGGTAGACCGCGTCATTGCCAAAGGCGGCCTTGGCTTCCGCGCGCGCCGTGGCCAAGGCGAGGTTGAGTTCGCTCTCCGAGCGGGCGACCTTCATGCCACGGCCGCCACCGCCGGCCGACGCCTTGATCAGCACGGGATAACCGATATCGCGGGCAATGCGTTTGGCTTCGTCATCGGAGCTGACGCCGCCATCTGATCCCGGCACGGTGGGAATGCCAGCCGATTTGGCGGCCTGCTTCGCCGCAATCTTGTCCCCCATCAGGCGGATCTGTTCGGGCTCCGGCCCGATGAATACAAGACCATGTTCCTTTACGATTTCGGCGAAACGGGCGTTTTCCGACAAAAAGCCGTATCCCGGATGGATCGCCTCGGCGCCGGTAATCTCGCAGGCCGCGATGATTTGCGGAATGTTGAGATAGGACTGCGCTGCGGCAGGGGGGCCCACACACACGCTTTCGTCGGCAAGGCGCACATGCATGGCGTCGGCATCGGCGGTGCTGTGTATGGCGACCGTCGAGATGCCCATTTCCTTGCATGCGCGATTGATGCGTAGGGCGATTTCGCCACGATTGGCGATGAGGACTTTTTCGAACATATCAGCCCAGCACGACTAGGGCCTGGCCGTACTCAACCGGCTCGCCGTCTCGGACACAGACTTCCTTGATGACGCCGGACCGCGGCGCACTGATCGGGTTCATAGTTTTCATCGCTTCGACGATGAGAAGCGTGTCGCCTTCCTTGACGCTGTCTCCAGGCTTGACAAATGCCGGGGCACCGGGCTCGGGAGCGATATAGACCGTTCCGACCATCGGCGAGGGGACGGTGCCAGCCGCAGGTGCTTCGCGCCGCGCAGGGGACGCTTCTGAGGTCATTCCGGGAGTGGGAAGAGCTGCCGACGCCGCCGGGGGGACTCCACCATGGACGATATTGATCTGGCGGGCGACCCGGATACGCAGACCGGCTTGCTCGACCTCGATTTCTGTGAGGCTGGTCTCAGTCAAAAGCTCCGCCAGTTCGCGGATGACCGAGGCATCAATGCTGTTGGGCCGTGGAGATGGTTGCGCCTCTTTGGCGTCTTTGCTGCTCATGCGTTCGCGTCCTTGAGAAGCTTGGCCAGTGCGTCGACGGCCAAGAGGTAGCCTTGCTCTTTCAATCCGCAAATCACTCCGGTGGCAATGGGGCTGACATAGGAGTGATGCCGGAAGGATTCCCGAGCGTAAGGGTTGGAGAGATGGACTTCGATCAGGGGCTGGTCAAGCGTCCGCAAGGCATCATGAATGGCGACCGAGGTGTGGGTGAATGCGCCAGCATTGAGAATCACCCCACTGGCCTCGTCTCGGGCCTCCTGGATCCAGTCGACGAGCGTACCTTCATGATTTGACTGGCGAAATGTCACCAGAAGCTGGTGTGCGGCGGCACGGGCTACCACCGCCGCCTCAATGTCACTTAGGCGCGTGCGGCCATAGATCTCGGGTTCGCGAAGGCCCAAAAGGTTGAGATTGGGCCCGTTCAGCACATATATCGGCCTGTCTTTGGCCAAAGGTTTCTCCCGTTCACCCGGTTTGCGCAAGTCGTTATACTGGGCGAGCGCGGCCAATGGAAATACCAGCTAGGAACAGGCTTTATGTCGCTTCATGTGATTATCAACGGCGAGGATCGCGAATTGTCCGGGACCATGACCCTCTCTGCTCTGTTGACTGAGCTGGGGATCGAGACCGGCAAGATCGCGATTGAGCGCAATCTCGAGATCGTGCCGCGCTCTCAATATGATAGCCTGGAGATAGGGGCCGGCGACCGGCTAGAGATCGTTCACTTCATCGGGGGAGGCAATCTGCCGTCGGCCGAGCAGCCGCTGGTCATCGCCGGTCGTCAGTTCCACTCGCGGCTGATTGTGGGGACTGGCAAATACAAGAGTTACGCTGAAAATGCTGCAGCGTTGGAGGCCTCCGGCGCTGAAATGGTGACGGTCGCAGTCCGCCGGGTCAATCTGAGCGATCCGGACCAGCCGAAGCTCATGGATTTCATCGATCCCAGAAAATACACCTATCTGCCCAATACGGCGGGCTGCTTCACCGGTGAAGATGCGGTCCGAACCCTGCGTCTTGCGCGGGAGGTCGGTGGCTGGGATCTCGTCAAGCTCGAAGTGCTGGGTGATCGCAAGACGCTCTATCCCGACATGATCGAGACCTTGCGGGCCACCGAGTTGCTGATCAAGGATGGCTTTCAGGTCATGGTCTATTGCAGCGATGATCCCTTGATGGCCAAACGGCTTGAGGAGCTCGGTGCCTGCGCCATCATGCCTCTCGCGGCCCCCATTGGGTCTGGTCTTGGGCTACAGAACCCGGTTGGCATCCGCATGATTGTCGAGGAGGCCAAGGTACCGGTCATTGTGGATGCCGGAGTGGGCACTGCCTCTGATGCGGCCATAGCCATGGAGCTTGGCTGTGACGCAGTATTGATGAACACCGCCATCGCCGAGGCCAAGCATCCGGTGCTGATGGCCGCTGCCATGAAGCACGCGGTGCAGGCGGGACGGCTCGCCTATCTGGCCGGGCGCATGCCCAAAAAACGCTATGCCGATCCTTCCAGTCCGTTGGCAGGGCTGATCTGAAACGCGATCTGCCATGGCGGGATGGACAGTGCCGAAACTGTCCTAGCTCGAGCGCTGGCGCATCAGCTGCGCCAGCTGTTTCGCGTTGACGGCTCCTTCGCGCATCCGTCCGTCGACAATGAAGGCTGGTGTGCCGTCGATGTCGGCGGCCATGGCCAGGGCATTGGCATTGTTAATGGTTTCGGTAACCGACGCAGCTTGCGCATCGTGTTGTAATTTTTTCACGTCCAGTCCCACCTTTTGCGCAATGGCGAGCGCGATCTTGCGGTCGACCAAGCCTTGTTGACGCATCATGGCAAAATGATAGGCGAGATACTTGGCCGGCTGGGCCCGCGCTGCGATGGCAAGGCGAGCTGCTGCTACCGATGCGTTACCCTTGATGGGGAATTCAATGAAGGCGAAACGGGCGTCCTTTTTGTGGGCGTTGTAGAACGCTTCGACTGCCGGATTGGAGGCTCGGCAAAATGGGCAATTGTAGTCGAAGAACTCAACAAATGTCGTCTTGGCTTGCGCAGGCCCAGTGATGAACGCGAGTTTGGGATCAAAGAACGGCTTCAGCCCAAGTTTGTCGACGGCAGCCTGGCGGGCAGCGTCGTCTGCGATTTGCTGCTCTTCTTGCAGCCTGTTGCTCATCTTTACGAGTATTTCAGGGTGGGTGAGTAGATAGGACCGCACCGTCGCCGTCGTGTTGGGCGTGGGAAGCAGTCCCGCTGCTGACAAGGCATAGACGCTTGCCACGGCAATGACCGCGCCGGCCAAGGTACTTGTCAGCGTCGCTCTGAAACCCATGATGTATTCAGCCTCTGTCGTGTTGCTCGCGGAGGAGAGATGTTGCTGTGGAGATAATGTCACTCGCCCGCTGCCAGGCTATCGTCCCCGGTTTCAGCTTATGCGCCGCGCGGTTGGCGAAGACCGCTGCCGCTTGCATGCCTCCGCTCCAGTAATACCGTTCAGCGGTAGCCAAATCTGCCATCGGTTGATCGCCTAGCGTCGAATAGGCCTGGGCTTCCTCATACCAGCCAAAGGTATTGGTTCTGTCCTGCTGCATGGCAACCTGCAGATTGGAAACCGCTGCCTTGACCTGAGGCCGCTCATTGGTCGCAATTTGCGCGGCAGCAAGGGAGACCCGGATCAGGGGCGCATCCGGTAGCAGATCGACAGCTTTCTGGTAGGGAATTATGCCGGCGCGAGGCTTGCTCATTTCGACCAGAATCTGTCCATACATTTCCCAGAAATATGGATTTTTGGGCTCGCGCTTGATCAGTGTCTGGATCTGTGACAGTGCCTTCCCAAAGTCAGGTTCGCGGAAGTACGCCATCGCGCGAGCGTAAAGCGCTTCATCGCTGTTGTCGGAGGGAGGATAGCGACGCAGGACATCGGATGGCTTGTCGAGATAGCCAATCAGCTTGGCTTGGATCATGTGGTATTCATGTACGACAGCCGGACTGTCCTTGACGTCCTTGTAGGGGCTTGCGTCGACGCGTTTGCGCAATTCATCGATACGAATATCGTCCGCGGGGTGATCGGAAATGAACGTTTTGTTGAAGTCCGCGCTCATGCGCTGCTGTTGCGCCAGCATTTCGAACACATGCAGCATGCCCTCGGCAGACTGGTGTGTGCGCGTCAGATAGGTGACGCCGCGCTGGTCTGCGGTGGATTCCTGTGCCCGTGAAAACTCCAGATACTGGGACATCGCCGCCTGCTGACCGAGGACGAAGGCGCCCATTCCAGCAGCCCCGCCGCCTGCGACCATGGCCACGACACCAACGAGTATGCCAAGCAGCATCGGGATGGTGGCCTTCTGCATCGCCATGGCGCCACGAATCACATCGCCTCCTGCAATGTGTCCGGTTTCGTGGGCGAGCACGCCCTTGACCTCATTTGGGGACTTCAGCTGGGTCAGAAGCCCGGTATTGACGAAAATATCCTCGCCTTCACTTTCGAGCGGGCTTTGTGCCGCAAAGGCGTTGATGGCCGGATCGGCATTCAGGTAGATGTGTATGGTTGAGGGGTCGACACCGGCCGCCCGCAGCAGGGGACGTTCATAAGAGTAGAGTACGCGCTCGATCTCGGTGTCGCGGATGATTTCAATGCCCTGAGCCGAAGCCGATGTTGTCGCTGCCAGAAGCGTCACCAGGGTGGGTGCGACAAAGGCGAGGGCCCGTAATACCGCCTTCAGGCGGCCAGCAATTAACCGGATCCGAGGGTTGCAAAACGCCAAGGCTTGACCTCTCCTCTCAGCCCGCGCCACATCCCGGGATCGGACCCTATGAGTGGGGCCGCCTGGCGTCAATCAGGGCTGCTATGTCACGTCGACGCGCGATCTGAACCACAAAAATTGGACCATTTCATGCCACGTCTGCGCATTCTGTTGTGTCTTTCGGGAGTTCTTCTGCTCACCGGCTGCTCGCTGGGCGGCCTGACCTATAACCCCAATCGGGGGCTTGAGGTATCCCAAACCGGCCAGAGCTCTGCTTCAACCACATCGGATAACGGCCGTGGTGAACTCACGCTAGGGTCGCTGTTCGGCGCGAGCTCCAGCAATCCGCGTGACGGCTATGTAGTGGGCGATGAACCCTCGGCGGTCAAGGCTGCCTCCGCGGTCCTGCACGAGGGTGGCAGTGCGGCGGATGCGGTGACCGCTCTATACCTTTCGATGGCCGTTACATTTCCGGGGGCTGCCAGCCTGGGCGGGGGTGGGGCCTGCGTGATCTATAACGAACAAAGTGGCCGGGCACACACGCTCACCTTCATGCCCGGAAAGGCAGGAGACGGAAAATATGGCGTTCCGGGCAATGTGCGTGGCTTTCAAGTCCTGCAGAGCCGATATGGCAAGCTGCCCTGGGCACGAGATGTCACCTATGCCGAAGCGATGGCGGCCACAGGATTTCCGGTTTCGGCGGCGCTCGAGCAGCGCCTGACCGCAAATCTGGAGCGCATCCGCAAGGACCCCGCGCTGGCGAGGGAATTTCTCGATGCCTCCGGTCAGGTCAAACCGATCGGTACGATCGTTCGCGCGCCCGCGTTGGCGGAAACGCTTGACAGCTTGCGTCGTCACGGGCCTGACGTGTTTTACACCGGCAGCCTGGGTGAGCAGATCGTAAGGGCCATTGCGGGTGAGGGGGGCACGGTGAGCCTGAAGGGCCTGGCTGACTATCGGGCCCAGGTCGCATCCTCACCCAGCTTGAGACTGGACGGCGACCGTCTCTTTGTGGGAGGGGACAGGCTGCATGAAGGCGGCTTCGCCCAAACCCTGACCCGTGCCCTCTTCGCTGCGGGGACATCGACAGCGGCCGGAGACCCAGCTGATCTCGCCACCAGCGTACTGACACAGGCACGTGTCCAGGCCCATCTTGTCGCGCCAACCCCGGATGAGGGGGCCACAGGCTTTGCCGCTCTCGACAGGGCCGGTCAAGCCGTCGCCTGCGCGGTCACCATGAACGGACCATTCGGTGCTGGCCACACGGTGCCGGGAACGGGCATCGTCCTTGCTGCAGCAGCCAATGGCTCTCAGGCCCTGGGGAACGCTGCAGTCCTCAGCCCGATGATCCTCGTGCGCAATGACACCGGCCCGATCCTGATACCCGGCTCACAGCCAAGCTTTACCCCGGTTCTGGTTGGAGCTGGTGCAGGGGGACCGGGCAGCGCGGCAGCGCTGGCCTATGCCATCTATCAGCTTGAACGCGGCGGTGGGATTACCGCCGTGAGCCAAATTCCGAATGGGCTTGTAGGTAACAATGACAGCGTCAATGCCATCGCCTGTCATGATGGGGTGTGCGCAGCATTGACCAATCCACGGGCGGCAGGGTTTGCCGTGGCGATTGCCGCCCGCAGACCGAAGGCATGAGAGCGCTTAGTCCTCGCGGCTGAGAAAAGGACGCTGCCACCAGCCCTTGCGGGGCGGCTCGGCGTGCTTTGTCTCTGGTGTTAGTGGGGCAGTAGCATCTGCTTTCGCTTGTGCGGTCGGTTCGCTCGGGATCACCGTCGTAAAGGGTGTGGCTTCGTCCGGTTTGGATGAAAGGCTGTCGTCAACCTCTGATGGTGGCAGCTCGGCGGCAGGCGCAGCGGTGGATGACGATGCGTCTGGCAGCGGGCTGGTCTCGTGTGCCGGTGCAGTGAGCGACCACTGCGGCGTGGAGGCCGTGTTCGGAGTGATGTCGGGGCCAAATCCCGGCTGCAGGAAGAGCGTATCGACCACCGGTCGGCGCGCGATCTCCTCGCCACCGAGATCTTCGGCCTCGCTTGCATCCTCTGCCAGGAATTCACCGGTTTCGGAGGCCGTCTCTGCGCCCGTGCCTTCTGCAGACTGCTCCCGCCGACCACGGCGCCCGCGACGACGGCGGCGGCGTTTGCGTCGGCCGGCTCCATCGTCGCCCACTGGTGTAACCCCGTCGCCCTCTGGCGCCACCTCCAGGATCTCGGCCGGGCTTGGCTCAGAGGTCTCATCGGAAAGGCTCTCAGTGGCAGGGCCGGTGGACTCTACACGATCACGCCCGCGCCGGCGGCGTCGCCGGCGTCGTCCCCCGCCATTTTCGCTCGCGGCTTGTTCGGTGCGACTCTCCACGCTCGCAGCCTCATCGCTAGGGGCTTCCTCGGGCGCTGGAGCCTGGTAATCAGGGGTCTTGATGACACGCTCACGCTCTTCGGCAACACGCGGCAAGGAGCGTTCGATTTCAAAGTTTCCAGGCGTGACCTGGTTGTCCGGCTCGAAGGTGATGGCGACCTGGTAATCGGTCTCAATGCGTGTGAGCTCACGTCGTTTCTGGTTCAGCGTATAGACCGCCACGTCTGTGGGAACGCGGATGCTCAGCGCGGCGGCGCGCTGCTTCTGGCCTTCCTCCTCCAGTCCGCGCAGCACGCGCAATGCCGTCGACTCCACACTGCGTACGATGCCCTGACCGGCGCAATGCGGGCAGGGCACAGTCGATCCGGCGATGACCCCTGCGCGTAGCCGCTGGCGCGACATCTCGAGCAGGCCGAACTGACTGATCTTCCCGATTTGCACCCGTGCCCGATCATTTTTAATGCAGTCACGCAGGCGCTTCTCGACATTGCGATCGTTGCGGGCATCTTCCATGTCGATGAAGTCGATGACGATAAGTCCCGCGAGGTCACGCAGCCGCAATTGGCGGGTGATTTCCTCGGCGGCTTCGAGATTGGTCTTGTACGCGGTATCCTCGATGTTGTGTTCGCGTGTTGCCCGTCCCGAGTTGACGTCGATTGCGACCAGCGCTTCGGTCTGGTTGATCACAATGTATCCGCCAGATTTCAGCGTGACGGTATTGGAGAACATCGCGTCGAGCTGGGCTTCAATGTGATGGCGATGGAACAGCGGAACCGAGTCTTTGTACTGTTTTACATTCTTTGCATGGCTGGGCATCAGCATACGCATGAAGTCTTTGGCGTTGCGGTAACCGTCTTCGCCTTCGACGATGACCTCGCTGACATCCTTGTTATAAAGGTCGCGGATGGCGCGCTTGATGAGATCCCCTTCTTCATACACACAGGAAGGGGCATTGGACTTGAGAGTCAGCTCGCGTACTGCGTCCCACATCCGCAGCAGATATTCGTAGTCACGCTTGATTTCGAGCTTGGTCCGGTTGGCGCCGGCAGTACGGATGATGAGTCCCATGCCTTCGGGCAGTTCGAGTGACGCTGCGGCGCTTTTCAGACGCTTGCGATCGACTGCGTTGGTGATCTTACGCGAAATGCCGCCACCGCGCGGTGTGTTGGGCATCAGAACACAATACCGGCCAGCCAGTGACATATAGGTTGTCAGTGCGGCGCCCTTGTTGCCGCGTTCTTCCTTGACCACCTGAACCAGCATGACCTGCCGGCGTTTGATCACTTCCTGGATTTTGTAGTGACGTTTGCGTACCCAGCGCTGCGTCGGGCGTGTGGCGGCAACGCTCGAAGTACCATTATCCTCGGCACTCGTCTCATCGTGTCCAACCGCCTCGTCGCTGTCTTCCCCATCCAGCGAGAGATCTGACGGGTCCTGTTCACCACCCAGCATGTCCTCGTCGACATCGGTGCCACTCTCGAGCAGCTCCTCAGTCTCGGCGAGGCCATCTTCGTCAATCTCTGCAAGTGAATCCGGGGGGGTCTCTTCATCGCCATCGGCGGTGCTTGGTCCGGGACGACGGCGGGTTTTGGCGGTTTCAACCGCCTCGAACTCGTCCTCATTGCGGCGACGGGCTTCAGCCTCCTGTTCAGCAAGGAGCGCTTGGCGGTCGGCGATCGGGATCTGGTAGTAATCGGGATGGATTTCGGAGAATGCCAGAAAGCCTTGACGATTGCCGCCATATTCGACGAAGGCCGCCTGGAGCGAAGGCTCCACGCGTGTCACCTTGGCGAGATAGATGTTGCCTTTAAGGGGCCGCTTGGCGGCAGCCTCAAAATCAAATTCTTCGACTTTTTGGCCATCCAGTACGACCACCCGGGTCTCCTCCGGGTGGCTGGCGTCGATCAACATACGCTTGGGCATTTAATTCTCCGGGCCCTCCGCGCGCGGGCATCCCCCGCACACGTATAAACGCGGCAGATGGAGCGGTGAGGCGGACAGGGCGTGTGGTTGGGGTGCGCGAGGAGCCCGCGCGCCGGGGCTGAGCCTCGGTCTGCGTCGTAAGGGTCCAAGCGGTGCGGGTCATTGTAAATTCACGTTTTCGGCAGGCGCCAATCGCCCGCTGGGTCATCCTGCCATCCCAGCATCACCGAGATCTAGAACCGGCTAAACAGTCGGCCCTGCCGTCGGGCGGCCAGGTGTCGCAGGATTGGGGGGGCCTTCAACGTCTAGCCCGATGCCGCTCCCGCTGCGACAAAGCAGTAGGGGTATCTTTAGGTATTCCATTGCCCGACGACAAGTGGCTCGGACGGATTCATTCAAATTCCTGCATATGCTAACGAAACGTAAATGTTTTGGGGGTCAGTTTACCTTACATGGATAAAGCAGCGATTCGAATCTGGGCACGAAGGCTGACTTTTGTTGCTGCGGTCAGTCTGGGTGGGCGGGTCGCTGCCCACCCGATCATGGTGCCCACCCCAAGGCCTGAGCCGTTTCGCCTGGGTGGCGGCGGGGTGCAGCCGGGGGCGGTTGTGACCCCGATATCCCGTCCGGAGGTGCGCGCGCCGTCAGCTGCTCCACCGGGAACGCTGCCCGGGATTGCGACGCCGAGCCCCCGGCCTTCACTGCAGGGGCAGATGGCAGCGGCGCCCGAGCAGTCACCGGCACCGCCTCCGGCAGGTAATCCTGCCCCCTCCATGGCTGATGAACCGGTCGTTCTGGGGGCACGGGTTGGGCTTCACGGGGAGCGCACCCGCTTTGTCGTTGAGCTGTCGGACCCGATCAAGGTTCATATTTTCACTCTTGCGGATCCCGACCGCCTGATCATCGACATGCCGCAGGTACTTTGGAAGTTGCGTGGCCCGCCCAGCCATGGGCTCGGCGCTGTTCGTACCTGGCGCTACGGGCTGTTTCGGCCCGGAAATGCGCGCTTTGTGCTGGATCTTCGCCAGCCTATTCGGCTCGCTGAGCCGCTCGTCCTGCCTCCGGAAGACGGTTATGGCTACCGGCTTGTTCTTGACATGTACCCAACCTCGCAGGCGGTGTTCGATAAAACCGCAGGCTGGCCAGCTGATCTGCGCGCCCGCGAGGAGGCTGCGGCCATGCTGGCGTCCATGGCTCCGCCTCCGGTGGTGACGCTCCAGCCATGGGCCAGGCGCCGGCGGCGCAAGGTCATTGTCATCGACCCCGGCCATGGCGGGATCGATTCGGGCACGATCGGGGTGACGGGTCTCGAAGAAAAGAACGTGGTGCTCGCCGTGGGGCTCAAGCTTGCCAAAATGCTCCGTGCCCGCGGTTACAAGGTGTTCATGACCCGTACGACGGATGTTTTTGTGCCGCTGTACCAGCGCGCGCCCTTCGCCCTTCGCCACCATGCCGATCTGATGATTTCGCTACACGCCAATTCCAATCCGGATCCAAAAATCGCGGGTGCATCGATCTACACCCTTTCCGAAAAGGGCTCGAACAAGGAGGCTGCCGCCCTGGCCCGCAAGGAAAACCGGTCCGATATCGTCGCTGGGATTGACTTGCCCAAGGACGATTCGTCAGTTGCCTCAATCCTGATCGATCTGGCGCAAAGAAATACAATGAATCAATCGATTAGTTTTGCGCATGGCGCCCTCCAGCAATTGGCAAAGATCACCGACATCTTGCATCCGGATCCCGCGCGCTCCGCCAATTTTGTGGTTCTGCGCTCTCCAGTTGTTCCTTCGGTCCTGATCGAAATGGGATATCTCTCCAATCCTTATGATTGCCACCAAATGGCCACTTCGGTCTGGCGTAATCGCGTGGCAAAGGCTATTGCCGACGCCGTCGATCGCCATTTCGCCCCGCATCCGGGCAATACACCGATCGCCGCGCGCAGTCCTGTGCGGCTCAACCGACCGGTGGAGTAGGCAAGATCTTGGCGATGGAACCAGGTACCCTCCAAGGGTAGCGACAGTAAGGGTTAGGTATGGCGCGTAAAATCTGGGTGACACTCGGCATGGTGGCGGGCACGCTTTTGGTCGCCGGCTTCGTCGTGCTTGGCATCTACGTCTACCTGGTGACGCGCGATCTGCCCAGCATCCAGTCCCTAAAGAACTACAATCCCCCCGTCACCACGCGGGTTTATGCATCAAATGGCACAGTCATTGGCGAATATGCGCGTCAACGGCGGGTCTTCGTACCAATCGCGTTCGTCCCGCGCCGGGTCATCGACGCCTTCATTTCTGCCGAGGACAAGAATTTCTATACGCAACCAGGCATTGATCTTGGCCGCATCCTGCGTGCGGGCATAAAGGATATTGGCCTGGTTCTGGAAGGGCGCCGGCCACAGGGTGCCTCGACCATCACCCAGCAGGTTGCCCGTAATTTCCTGCTCAATGACCAGCTGCGTCTCAGTCGCAAGGTCCGCGAAGCCATCCTCGCTATTCGCATTGATGCCACCTACCCCAAGGACAAAATCCTAGAGCTTTATCTCAACGAGATCTTCCTCGGCGAAAATTCGTATGGCGTCGCCGCGGCAGCGCTCAACTATTTTGGCAAGTCGCTTGATCAGCTGTCGATTGCTGACTGTGCCTTTCTGGCTTCTCTGCCACGTTCTCCCACGCATTATGATCCACGCTTCCACCATGCTGCGGCGCTGGCGCGACGCAACTGGGTGATCGGCCAGATGGAATCCAATGGCTATATCACCGCGGCACAGGCGCGCCAGGCGATCGCGCAGCCGCTGATCACCCAGACCCGCGCGCTTGGAGCCCAAACCGAAGACGCCCAGTATTTTGTGGAAGAAGTGCGACGCTGGCTCTACGCCAAGTATGGCGGACGCAAGCTTTATAATGCCGGTCTGCAAGTCCGCTCGACGCTGGATACGCGCCTGCAGAACTACGCGGTCAATGCCCTGAGAGCCGGCTTGGTAAGTTATGACCGCCGCCATGGTTGGCGCGGTGCCATCAGTCACGTCGATGTGCAGGGAAACTGGACAGCTGCGCTTGAGGCGCTCGGCAATCACTCCGGAATTGAAAGCTGGCAGGTTGCGGCTGTGCTCGGCTATGGCTCCAACCGGTCGGTCCGCATCGGTCTCGATAACGGCACGACCGGAATCATACCATTCGCCGAGCTCAAATGGGCGCGTAAGGAATACAAGAATGGTGGCGTGGGCCCAGTACCAACCTTGCCTCAGCAGGTGGTCAAGGTCGGCGACGTGGTTTATGTCGAGGCCGAGAATGCGCAGCGTGCGATCTATGGCCTGCGGCAAGTGCCTGAGGTCAATGGCGCCATCGTCGTGATGGATCCGCATACCGGTCGGGTTCTGGCGATGTCCGGTGGCTTCTCCTATGCCTCCAGCCAGTTTGATCGCGCCATGCAGGCCGAACGCCAGCCTGGGTCATCGTTCAAGCCGTTTGTTTATGCAACCGCGCTTGAGAATGGATATACGCCCGCAAGTGAAGTGCTTGATGGACCAGTGTCGTTTCCTCAGGGGCCGGGTCTGCCGATGTGGACACCCAAGAATTACGACCCAACCTTTCTTGGAATGACGACATTGCGGCGTGGGCTGGAGCTGTCCCGCAACCTACTGACAATCCGTCTTGCCCATGATGTTGGCATGGAGAAGATCATCGCAACCGCCGAGCGTTTCGGGGTCTATGACCACATGCCCGACTATCTGTCCAATGCGCTGGGTGCACAGGACACGACGTTGATGCGGATGGTCACGGGCTATTCCGAATTCGTCAATGGCGGCAAGAAGGTTACCGCAACGCTGATTGATCGCATTCAGAACCGGTATGGCATGACCATCTATCGCCACGACAACCGACCGTGTCCGGGCTGCAATGCGCCGTGGCAAGGCCAATCTGAGCCGCTGCTGCCAGACACCCGCAAGCAATTGATCGATCCGCAGACCGCCTATCAGATCGTCTACATGCTTCAAGGCGTTGTTCAGCGCGGCACCGGCATCGCAATCAGCGTGCTCAAATGGCCGTTGGCAGGGAAGACCGGAACCTCTAACCAGGCCAAGGACGCCTGGTTTGTTGGCTTTTCGCCGGACCTGACCTGTGGCGTCTATGTGGGTTTCGATAACCCGCACAGTCTTGGCTATAACGAGCAAGGTGCAACGGTTGCCGCACCGATCTTCCGTGATTTCATGCGTGATGCACTGCAGGGCGTTCCTCCAACCCCCTTCCGGGTTCCTCCTGGCATTGATTTTGAGACGGTGGATCACGATTCCGGCAAGCCGGTACCGCCGGGTACGCCTGGGAGTATCCTCGAGGCGTTTAAGGCCGGTACCGAGCCCAATCTGGCAGCAGTGGTGGGCAAGGCGAAGAAGCCGGTTGCCAAAGTCGGTAAGGGAACTGGCGGTCTTTATTGACGGTTCTGGGAAGAGTAATCGAGTGTCTCTGGCACGGTGCCCATTTGCCTGGGCGCTCCCCCGGTCTATCATCGCCTCGGCAGCTTGGAGGACATGCGCCAGATGCAGGGTATGAGCAAAATTGCCATGGGAGCAGCCTTGCTGCTGTTTACTCCAGTGCTGGCGGTTCAGGCTGGCGGTGGCGGTGCTCCGGCGCGCGTCAATGCCCAGTTTCCGGCACAGGTAATCTATCCAAAGTCGGCGCAGATCGCTGGCGAAGCTGGTGTGGTCGAGGTGGCGCTGCTGGTTAATTCCGATGGTCAGGCGCAGACGACGTATCGGATCATCAAGTCGTCAGGTCATGCCGACCTGGACACAGCGGCCTTACAGTCGGCGATGAACTGGCATTATGTTCCCGCGCACAACGCCGCCGGTGATCCGACTTGGGGCTGGGTTTACCTCAAGATCAATTATCATCTGCCTGCCGGTAAGCCGTCCTTGCCGGCGCACTGATTGCAGGGCGCCTCCGGCTGCTCTACAACCTGCCGCTCCTGGGACCACAGCCGGAGCCGACAGAAATAGCA
>JAKBAU010000052.1 GCA_021808875.1 Pseudomonadota bacterium
TCGCGCCGCAGTAACGGGCGCTCCTGGTCATCGACCCCATGGATCGTAAAAACATGCTTGGACGTGTCTATCGAAATCCGCTTAAATTCCATTGGGCGGCCCTTTCATTAGGTTCGTTGTTCGACCTTATATTGGCACATTGGATGCCGTCGGGCCGTCCACCCCAACAGAAATCAACGCCAATGGGAATCCCCTCGCGATTCAGACAGGTCGAAAACCGCTCTAAGGGCACGATGATCAGATGATCCCGCCATTGGCGCGCAGGATCTGACCATTGATCCAGCCGCCATCGGGACCGGCGAGGAAGGCGACTGCATTGGCGATATCTTCCGGACGGCCCAGCCGCTCCAGCGGGGCAAGTCTGGTCAGCTTGTCGACGACCGCCTGCGGCTTGCCATCGAGGAATAATTCGGTCGTGGTGGGACCGGGGGCGATCGCATTGACTGTGATGTTGCGGCCGCGCAGTTCCTTGGCGAGCACGCGCGTCATGGCCTCCACGCCAGCTTTGGTGGCCGCATAGACGCCGTAGGTGGGCTGGTAGAGCCCAACCACGCTGGACGAGATATTGATAATCCGCCCACCCGCGCGCAGCCTTGTGGCGGCCAGCTTCATCGTGTTGCGCGGCCCCTTCAGGTTGATCGCGACCTGGCTGTCGAACAGCTCGTCGTCTCCCTCGGACAGAGGGGCCAGCCTCATGATACCGGCATTGTTGACGAGCACATCGATTTCACCGAACGCCCTCTCCGCCGCGTCCCACATGCGGGCGACCGCCTGCGGCTCGCTGACATCGGCCTGCACGGGCAGCGCGCGTCCGCCGGCCGTCTCAATGTTTTCTGCGAGCGTCTCCGCCTCGGCGCCAGTGCTGGAAAAGTTGATGACAACCGTGAAGCCGTCCCCGGCAAGCCTTGTGGCAATGGCCGCTCCGATGCCGCGTGACGCGCCCGTGACGAGGGCAACTCTGGATTCCATCCGGTTTGTCATTGCATGGCTCCTTCCCAGTGATGTGACCTGTGGCCTGGCGAATGTGCGCGCTAGCCAATCGAAGATAATCAGCGTAGTTTCGTCAATATTGTTCCATTTTTAGAAATAATGTTGCACCCATGGATCGGCTCGACGCCATGCGATTGTTCATCAGGGTGGTAAGCCGACGCAGCTTCACCGCCGCCGCGCAAGATCTGAACGTGCCGCGCTCCACGGCGACCAGCGCCATCAAAGCCATGGAAGACCGGCTCGGCGTGCGGCTTCTTCAGCGCACCACGCGGACCGTGCGGCCGACACTTGACGGCGAGGTTTGGTATCGTCGCTGTCTCGCGATTCTGGATGATGTCGAGGATGCCGAGGGCACTTTCGGCGGAACCGAACCCAGGGGAATGTTGCGCGTCGAGGTGCAGGGGACCATCGCGCGCCATTTCCTGATGCCGGGTCTCCCCGATTTTTTTGCGCGCTATCCGATGATCGAGCTGTCTATGAGCGAGGGCGACCGTTGGGTCGACCTTGTCCATGAAGGCGTCGACTGTTCGCTGCGTTACGGCGCGCTACCCGATAGTGACCTCGCTGCCCGGCAGCTGGCGATGCTGGAACGCGTTACCTGCGCCGCACCGGCATATATCGACCGGTTCGGCGCACCCGAGCGACTCGAGGATTTGGCGAACCACCGTTTGGTCGGCATACGACGGCTGAGCAGCGGTACATTGACGCCCGTCACGTTTCAGGTCGGCGGTATGTTGCGCCAGATCGACATGGTCGCGCCCTTTTCCGTCACCGGACCGGAGAGCTACCTGATGGGTGTCCAGCTCGGCCTGGGCCTCGCGCAGTTACCCCGCTTCCACGTCGAGGCTGCCCTCGCCAGCGGCACGCTCGTCGAACTGCTGAAGGATACGCCTCCGCCGCCTGAGCCGGTTTCCCTGCTCTACCCTCGCAGCCGCCAGCTCAGCCCGCGGGTGCGCACCTTCATCGACTGGGCAGCCGCGCAATTCGCCCATCGACGCTGAACGGCGGCGCCGGCAAGACCCGATGGGATCACCCGGCGCCAGCGTTGATTTCATCACGATCACACATGCATGGTATCTATTTCGTACCCAGTTGCTCCACGAGCATATCAATGAACAGACGCACCTTTGCGGACATCCGGTGCCGGTGCGGATAGAGCACCTCAAGGCGCAACTGCCTGGGAACGTAACGCTCCATGACCGGGACGAGTGTTCCGTGCGCAAGATCCTGATCAACAAGAAAGTTCGGCGCCATGATGATCCCGACGCCGCCGATGGCCGCGGCGCGCATCAACATCCCCCCATTGGTCAGCAGGTTTCCGCGGATCCGGACGGTTGCCTCACCCTTGGGACCATCGAATATCCATTCGTCGCCGAATGGATAGGCCGCATGACAGAGACAATTATGCCGCGCCAGGTCTGCCGGGATTCGCGGCGTTCCATTCTGCGCGAGGTAGCCCGGGGATGCGCAGAGGACGTGCCGATAGCCCGACAGATGGCGAACGATAAAGCGTGAATCGGGAAAGGGCACCATGCCTATGATGAGGTCGAGCCCTTCACTTATCGGATCGACGACCAGATCATTGACCATCTGTGCTTCGATCTGCATCTGCGGGTAGCGCGCAAGATAGCTGGTGACCACCGGTGCAAGAAGCGAGCCGAGGACGTGAACGGCGGCAAAGCGTAGCCGCCCGGTCGGCATTGTTTGCAGCGCTGCCGCGGTCTGGTCGGCCTCCTCGATCGCAGAGAGGATGCGGCTGCACTGTTCGTAGTATGTCTGACCGATTTCGGTTAGGCTGACTCGGCGCGTCGTGCGATTCAGCAAGCGGACGCCCAGCCGTTCCTCAAGTTCCTGGATATGGTTGCTCGCCATCGCCGGCGACATGCCGAGGCGCCTCGCCGCGGCAGCAAAACCTCCGGCTTCTGCGATTTTAGCAAAGACCGTAAGGCTTGTCAGACGATCCAAACGCACCTCCATTATCAAGCAAAACTGAATAATCTCGCAAAAAAATAGCTGATTATCGTCGTCATTGCCACGCTGCACAGTTCAGACCGCGAGGCGGCCGGTTCGGGTCGCCAAAAGGAGGTGGGGGTCATGACTGGCAAGAAAATACTCAGGAAAGCAGCGCTCTTGACCACGGTGGCGGCCGGATTGGTCGGCGGTGCGTATTACGCGGTTGGTTGGTGGCAGCATGGCCGCTTCGATGTAAGCACCGATGATGCCTACCTTCAGGCCGATTCGACGATCATCGCGCCGAAGGTGTCAGGCTATGTAGCGAAGGTTCTGGTCACGGATAACCAGCACGTCGCCGCGGGCGAAGTTCTGGCGCGCATCGATCCGAGAGATCTTCAGGACGCGTTCGCGGAAGCCAAGGCCGAGGTGGCCGTCGGACGGCAAGGGATTGCCAATCTCGTGGCACAGATTGCCTTGCAGCACAGCGTCGTGGCACAGGCCGCGGCAGAAGAGACCGCCGCGCGAGCGGCTCTAACATATGCTCTCGAGAATTCTGGCCGATACGCAGTGCTGGCTCGCAGCGGTGCCGGTACTATACAAAGCGAGCAGCGTGCGGCGGCGGCGCTCATAGAAGCCAAGGCGGCACTTCGACACGACCGGGCGATGACACTGGCGGCGACGCAGAAGATAGCCGTCCTGGAAACGGCGCGGGCCCAGGCGGCGGCGCACCTGGATCATGCGCAGGCCGCGGCGCGGCAGGCCGCACTCAATCTCTCCTATACGACGATCACCGCGCCGATCGCCGGGACCGTGGGCAATCGCTCGCTGCGCGTCGGCCAGTATGTTCGAGCCGGCACCCAGCTCATGGCTCTCGTGCCGCTCCGGCACGTGTATGTCACGGCCAATTTCAAGGAAACGCAACTCACCCGCGCACGACCAGGCCAGACCGTTGACGTCGCAGTCGACATGTTCCCGGACACGGTCCTGCACGGGCGGGTCGTGAGTTTGGCACCGGCTACCGGCCTCGAATTTGCGCTTCTGCCGCCCGACAATGCGACCGGAAACTTCACCAAGATCGTCCAGCGAATACCCGTAAAGATCGAACTTGATGCCGGCACCAGGCTGCTCGGCCGATTGCGTCCAGGCATGTCGGTAGAGGCAACGATCGACACGGAATCCCGCCCTGCCACCGCAGCCGCACGAATGGCAACGTCTTTTCCGCCGGCCACGCGGCCCGCCGTTTCGACGCAAGGGAGGGGAAGATGAGCACAGTCACGGCAGGAACGCCCAACACAACCCAAACTCCGCTCGCCCCGGCAGCGGCCGATGCGGTGCCGATGCGCACCTGGCTTGCCGTTCTCGCTGCGACGCTTGGAGCCTTCATGGCCGTGTTGAACATCCAGATCACCAATGCCGCCCTTCCTGATATCCAGGGCGCGATCGGCACGGGGCTCGACAATGGCGGATGGATCTCTACCGCCTACCTGATCGCCGAAATCATCGTTATTCCACTCACCGGTTGGCTTGCCCGCGTGTTCTCCGTACGCCGCTATCTGCTGACGAATGCCGCTCTGTTTCTCGTCTTCTCAATGTCGTGCGCGAGTGCCCATGACCTTCCTCAGATGATCGTATTGCGGGCGTTTCAGGGCTTCACCGGCGGGGTTCTGATCCCGCTTGCCTTCACCATCATCATGACCATGCTGCCGAAATCGAAGCAGCCGATCGGGCTCGCGCTTTTCGCCCTTTCGGCAACGTTCGCGCCAGCGATCGGCCCAACCATCGGCGGCTGGCTGAACGAGAACTACGGTTGGCAATACATTTTTTACGTCAATCTCGTGCCCGGCATCGTCATGCTCGGCATGCTCGTGGCGTCCCTAGATCCAGCGCCGATGAACCTCTCATTGCTGCGGCAGGGCGACTGGCCGGGCATCGCCACGATGGCGATTGGTCTCGGAGCACTGGAAACCGTGCTGGAGGATGGCAACAAGGATGGCTGGTTTGGGTCGCCCTTTATCCTGCATCTCTCTCTCACCGCCGCGGTCGCACTTGCCACTTTCCTCGCGATCGAACTCACCGTCCGTCGGCCACTTCTCAATCTCCGTCTCTTGCTCGGGCGCAACTTCGGCTTCGGCACACTCGCGAACTTCTTGCTTGGCACGGCGCTCTACGGGTCAGTCTTCATCCTGCCGCTCTATCTGTCGCAGACCCAAGGCTACAATGCGGAGCAAGTGGGCGAGGTCCTCGCCTGGACGGGGCTGCCGCAACTTGTGCTCATTCCGCTCGTACCGAAGCTGATGAGCAAATTCGATACGCGCTTGCTGACAATTGTGGGATTCGCGCTGTTTGCCGGTAGCTCGCTCATGACCATCCATCTAGATGCCAATTTTGCCGGCCCCCAATTCCTTCTGCCGAATATCGTGCGCGCCATTGGCCAGGCGTTGATCATGACACCACTCTCCATACTCGCCACGGCGGACATTGAGGTCGAGGACGCCGGTAGCGCCTCTGCCCTATTCAACATGTCACGCAATCTCGGCGGCGCACTTGGTATCGCGGTGCTGCAGACCGCTTTCACATGGCGGGAACAATACCACTCAAATATCCTCAGTAGCGCCGTGTCCCTCGCGAGCAGTGGGACCCAGCAAACGATCGTGGGATTAACGCAATATTTTCTAAGCCATGGAACCAGCGATCCGGCAGCCGCGCACCACGATGCGATCATCGCGATTGGCCGCTTCGTCCGGCAGCAAGCCGAGATCATGGGATACAGCGACACATTCTTTCTGCTCGGCGTGGCTTTGGTCCTTGCCCTGGCCGCTTCGCTTTTTTTGCACAAGCCGGCGCGGCCACGGGAGGCGGCGCGCACTAAACTAGAAGCCAATCGGTCGGACATCAATCTGAAAGTATCAGTCGATCCGACGGCTCAATGATGCCGCCGGAATGCCGGATGGGGGAATTAACCCCCCGACACCCTGCGGAACCTGTCCCGATGCCTCCTCATCAATCCTTTTTCCGGAGTTGTAAATGCACGCTAAAATTCTCGCCTTTTCAGGTAGTTCCCGACTCGGGTCTGTTAACCAACGTGTTCTCGACATTGCAGCGAAAGGGGCAATGGCGGCCGGCGCCAGTATCACAGCGCTACGCCTCAGCGACCTCGACCTGCCGATCTATGATGGCGATATGGAAACCGGCGGTCTGCCCCCGGGCGCGTGTCGGCTCAAAGAGATGATCGCTGCGCATGACGCGCTGCTTATCGCGTCCCCGGATTACAATGGCGGGTATACACCGCTTCTGAAGAACGCTCTCGACTGGGCTAGCCGTCCCGGCACAACGCTGGGTCCAAACGTATTCTCAGGCAAGTTGGCGGCCGTGGTATCGGCATCGCCAGGCTTGCTAGGCGGGATAAGATCCCAAGTCTCGCTGTTGCCCGTGCTACACAAGCTTGGCATGCACGTTGTCCCGGCATCTTTCGCGCTCGGCCTCGCCTTCCAGATGTTCGATCAGGACGGCGCAATCACGGACAGCACCGCACATGACGCCCTTGGCAGTGTCGGGGCGGCACTTGTCAAGGCGATAGCGCGCTTTACCAAACGGGTCGAAGACAAGTGACGGTAGTCGGGCTGTCGATTCTGTATATAGCATCAGCATTATGGGAAGCAACGCTGAAGACGAAGTGGTCTGAGCCCCAAGTTCCCGCCATTCAGGAGTAGAGTCTCATCCCCGAGTGATGCCCACGATTGTGCGTAGGTGCAACAGCCGGGTTGGGGGTTAACCCCCAACCCGGCGCGCCGCTGATTTTTCCCGCCACCTCTGCCAGGGTTTTGTTGCCCGGGCGCGAATGGGGGCGGTGATGATTATAGTCGTGACGCCAGGCGGCCAGCACGGACCTCGCTTGAGGCAGGCTCGTGAACAAGGTCTCGTTCAGACGCTCGTCCCGGAGCCGGGCGTTGAAGCTCTAGGCGAACCCGTTTTGCTGGGGCTTGCCGGGCGCGATGTAATGCCATTCCACGTTCCGCTCTTTCGACCAGCGCAGGATCGACATGCTGGTAAGCTCAGTGCAGTTGTCGCTGACCACCATGAGCGGGCGCGCCCCGCGCTCAGTGATCGCCATATTCGGATGCTGTTGATTGAAATGGAAGGCGGTCGCAAAAATGGAAAGCGGTCATCGCCGACGCTCTGATCGTCACACGAGCGATTTATAATTATTTGGCTGCGGCTTGATGCGACCATGACGCGAATATTGCGGGCCCATGTTCCTCTAGAGGATGCAGACCGATTAGCCGACCAACCACCGCGAACTGTCTTATCAACACGAGTCCGGAGGCAGAAAGTACACCTCAAAAAATCGCCTTTGATCAGTCAGTTGGCGACTATAGCTGAAAAGCCGTCGATCTTTGACAGCCGTACTCGGATGGAAAGGAACCGTGCCGCCTCGAACCAGCGTCGTCGTCAGACATTCAAAAATTGCAGATCAGCCATTCACCCCTGAGCCGCAGGCGACGAACGAAATTCTGGTTTCGGCGACGAAAATTCCGTCGTCTGTATTCGCCCGCGATGAAGACCATGAGAGACAAGCGCGGGCTTACCGGAACGGAGGCGGGAGAAGATCCCGTCGCCGCGCTCCGGCGCGAAGCGGGCGACCATCCCGCCTTCGCCGACGAAGCCGCCTGGCGGTTTGAGCCGGCGGTCATGGCGACGGGCCTAGCCATGCAGGAGCTCGCCCGAATGCTCGGACGGATTGCCGCGCGGAAGGTTGAACGGTCGGCATCGCCTTCTCAAACCGAACCGGAAGGTGCACGATCCGATGATTGAAAATTCTACTTTCCCTCGCCCTGGAAGCGGCGGCCGCTTGCTCACGCGTAAACAAGCATCTCATTTTCTGCGCTGTTCCGAGAGGACTATCAGTCGCCTCGTTGAGAAAGGTGAATTGCCGTGCCTACACGTCGGCCGCCAGATGCGGTTCGATATCGCTGATGTGCGCAATGCGCTCCGGCGCAAGATGTCTCCGCACAGCCAGGGCGCCCCAAGCAACATCAACCCCGATTTAGACGCCTTTAATATGCAAAGTGAAAAATCTTTGGATTCCGCGCCTTAGTATTCTTGCGTGAAAAGCATTGCATCCATTTGGCCTGAAAATGGACTATACGATGTTCACGAATGTCACTACCTGTCGTCTACTGTCACAATAGGACTAAAAATGCTCAAAAAGAAGCCTTATAGTCAATTGGATTTCTTCGCCGCACTGGCCCCAGGCGTAGCGGCTACGCATATTGTTGAGGCTGCGCCTGTCACTGCAGCAGCCCATGAGACCGTCGGGTCGGATCCGGCCGCACCTGGGGGTCAGTCGGTTATCCCCCCGCTCGATGCTGGGGACGAGGACACGGGACGGGCCGACGCCGCGCGCGACCAGGAGCTCTCCAAATGGACCAGCGGCGAAGGTATCTCGGCCGTCGAGGTTTTGTGCCAGATGTCGCGGTGGGAAGACCTCTCCACGAGTCAGCACCGCGACATGTCGAGCGCCGTGCGCACGGCGGTACGCGTCTCAGGTCTGTCGATGGCGGCGCTGATGATGACGGCGCCCTCGGTCCGGGCGCACGTCGTATCCAAACCGCTGCCCGACTGGGGCGATCGCAAGCGGCGCCGCGCCAACGTGTTGTCCCTCCTGCGGCGGGTGCTCGAGCGCCTCGATGTCATCGATAAGGAAAGCATTCCGATCGCCGATGAGTGGGACCTCCTACGCGAGAGGCTCGACCAGCGCGGACGTATGAGCCTAGCGGCCTTCATGCGGTTCGCAACGTTCCATGAGATCGCTCCGGCCACGGTCCGTGCCGACACGCTCGAAATGTTCCGCGGATGGCTCCATGAGCGTACGATCATCGACAAGCCCGACAAGCTGGTTAACGCCGCCCGGCGCGCTTGGAACCAGGCCGCACAGACGATCGAGACGTGGCCGCGCACCAATCTGGCACTGAAGCCGCGGCGCAAGCTGAGAACGCCCTTCAGTGCCTATCTCGCTTCCTTCCGCGAGGACTTGGACCGAATGAGGGAACGCCTGTCCGGCGCTGATGCCGAAGCCCTGTTCGGCTTCGACCAGGCGGACGACGAGGCTGCTTCCGGCCCGCTCCCGATCACGAAGGCGCTGAGACGGGCAACCATCGACACTCGCCTTCAACACATCCGCACCGCAGCGGATGCGCTGCATCGGTCCGGCATTCCGCTCGAACAGATCTCCTCGCTCCGGACCCTGGTCGAGCCCTATCGGCACGCCCGCCAGATCATTGAGCTCCTTTGGAACGAAAATGGCCGGAAGAAGTCACCGACCATCAGCCACGTCGCCGAAACTCTCCGGCAGATTGGCAAATTTCATACCCCAGTGTCCGAAGGCGATCTCGCTCGGCTGACGGACCTCGCGAAAAAATCTGCCGTCCGGTACCGGTCGATGACGCACAAAAACCGGACTCTGCTCGAACAGCTGAACAGTCCGGAACGACTTCTGCGCCTCCTCGAGCTTCCGAGGGTACTTTTCGACGATGCGTCTCGCGAGACAAGTCCCCGGCGTGCCGCCGCCCTGGCGTTACGCGGCCTCGTGATCGCGCTTCTCCTCCGGTGCCCGATGCGGCTCGCAAACCTGCTCCTCCTCGAGATCGAGGCTCACCTGGTGCGGCCGGATCCTGCATCCAGGCGAGTAGCCGCCATCATTATTCCGGCCAACCTGACAAAAAATCGAGAACCGCTTTGCTACCCGGTGCCCGAGGACCTGGCCGAGTTTCTGGATCTCTGGATCAGCCACTACCGCGATGGTGTCGCGGCCCCGGGTTCGCCGTTCCTGATTCCAGGTCTGGAGGACAGGCCGATGACGCGACAGGGAATCCGCGACGCGGTCAAGTCGGTCACGCGCGAGCGCGTCGGCGTCGCGATCCACCCGCACGCGTTCCGACATCTCGCCGCGTATCTCTACTTGCGGGCCCGTCCGGGATCATACGAGGGCGCGCGCCAGTTGCTTGGCCACCGTGACCTCCGCACGACAACCCGCGCGTATCTCGGCTTCGAGGCCGACGCGGCTTTCCGCGACTTCGACCAGATTCTCAACGCAGAGATCGAGACGCTCGACACCGCGAGAGCCGGCAGCCGTCGCCGACGCGCCCGCAAACCCAAAATGCACTCCCTCCTGAAACGCGGCCCCAAGCCTCAGCCTCTCTCAAAAATCCTGAAAGGCTCGACTTGACCCATGAATGAAAGCAATGACTGGATCCCGAGCTGTACCAAATTTGCCGACTGGCCTCAGATCGACCGCACCCTCTGGGCTGCAGGCTGCATCGCCGAAACCCCATTCGACGTTGGCGGCCACGGTGCCACGATGCGGCCGGACAGCCTGAGAAAGGTCCAGAAGGGCTATGGGGTATGGCTGTCCTTCCTCGCGGCCAGGGGCGAACTCGACCCGACCCTGTCGCCGGCGGAGCGGCTGACCCGGGCACGAGCCAGCGCCTATTTCCAGGCTCTCAAGAACCTTGGTCGGTCCGGACATACGATCCTGGGTCGGTTCGGCGAACTCCGCCTCGCCATGAAGATCATGGCGCCCGATGCCGACACGGCCTGGCTTCTACGGCCGCGCGACGTATCGCTCCGATCGATCATCCGCCCGCACTCGCGCTCCGTGGTTGTGCCGGATTCGGCGGTCGCGTTCCGGTGGGGGCTCGACCTGATGGAGAAGGCCCGTTCGGCCCCGCCGTCATCGCGGCAACACTCCCGGTACCGTGACGGGCTGATGATCGCGCTGTTCGCTGCCCGCGCCCGCCGGTTGCGCTCTATGGCCCTGATCCGCGTCGGCAAAGAGCTCCGGTTCTGTGATGGCCGCTTCTATGTCGAACTGACCGAAGATCAGGTGAAGACGGGCAAGCCCGACAGGTTCTCCGTACCCGATTCCCTGACGGCGGCGATGCATCACTACCTTGACGTAGTCCGCCCTGCCCTGCTCGGCGAATCGGAGGACGACGCGCTCTGGATAAGCGCCATCGGAACCAGGTTATCCGAGAGAGCGATTCAGACCATGTTGGCTCGCCGCTCGAAACGCCGCTTCGGCGTCGCGTTCTCGGCGCACCGGTTCCGGCACATGGTAGCGACCACGCTACCGCTGCGCCGTCCCGACCGTCCGGGCCTGGGTGCCGCGGTTCTAGGGGTGTCCAAGCAAGTCGTCGAGCAGCACTATTACCGTGCCGGACAGATTCTTGCTGCAATGAATTACGAAAAAATCCTTGCCGTATATACGAACGACTGGAAAACGCGCCGAAGATAGACCAATATTCCCGATATTTATTGACACGATTATTGATTATTACAAACAGACTGCAAATATAACTGAGGCAGACCCCATCAATCGACAGCCTCTCCAACCCGCGCGGCGGATCCAGTGCCGCACGGGAGCAATCTTTGTTGTCTGCGGCGACCTTACCGGTCGCGTAGGAGACCCGGCTGCCGGCTCATCAAGGACAACCGCATATGTCTGACTATCCCTATGTTCCCGTGCAACTCGACCGCTATATGGCGATCGCCGAGCGCGGCATGCGCGAACGCTTCCGCCTACGAGCGGCCCGAACATCGGTCGAATACGAATGCGACCTGACGCTCCGGAATATCCAGACCCTTCGCGGCCGATATCGCGACTTGCTGGCCAGAGAGAATCGGACCGAAGCCGATGATTGGCTCGAGCCGGAGCTCATGGCTCTCGCCGCTCAGGCCGAGTGTATGCTCGAAGTGCTGAGACACTTCCTGCAGCTGCTCGACGCGCTCGACACACCAGTGTTCAATATCGAACAGTCGTGACCAAGCCCCCTCACCTCTTATCATGGGTGAGGGGGCTTTTGCGTTAAGGATCGCCCTAAAGTGACAGTCTGGCAACCCGTGTCTACTTTGCGCCTAGCCCGGCCACTGGAGTTCCTCGAGCTGCAGCCCGAAACCTGACATTCCCCCTGACGGAAGGCACGATGGGCGAAGTGGCGGTTTGCAACCAAAATTAGTCCATGCTATTCATTCAAAAAATCAGCTGTTTCTAAGGAATACGTGGGGAATTTGGACTAGATGTCTTTTGGAAGCGACGAATTCGTCCAGATTGCGCGTCTTGCGCTGACCGGGCGCCCCCAGGATGCACAGGCGTTCTTGCGCCGACTGGTTCGTAAGGCGAAGCCAGATGAGCGTCCTCTGGCCGAACTGTTGGGTAACCTCTTGGCTATAGCCCCCACGCAAGCAAGCCCCTTAAGGGAAGTGGGGGGTGCGATGCTCCCTGTGGATGGGGATACGCGCCTGTCCCTTCTGCGTCAGGAATTTCCTTCCGGCATGGCTGAAGCCCCGATTTTGCCGTCTGCCCTGCAATCGCGGCTAGATCAGGTCTTGGCTGAGCGCCGCAGTTTGTCAGTTCTGGCACAAAAGGGGTTAGAGCCAACGCGCTCGTTGCTGTTTATCGGGCCGCCTGGCGTGGGGAAGACCATGACTGCGCGGTGGGTTGCCCAAAGTCTTGGCCTGCCCCTGCTGACCCTTGATCTTTCCGCCGTGATCAGCAGCTATCTCGGAAAGACAGGTACCAACCTCCGCAATGTGCTGGATTACGCCAAGAGTCTATCGTGCGTGCTGCTGTTGGATGAGTTCGACGCTGTGGCGAAGCGCCGAGACGACGATGCCGAGATTGGCGAATTGAAGCGGCTTGTAACGGTCTTGCTGCAAGAAATCGATGATTGGCCAGAAACCAGTTTGCTGGTAGCGGCCACCAACCACGAAGAGCTTCTGGACCCGGCGGCATGGCGTAGATTTGATGACGTAATAAAATTTGGTTTACCGTCAAAAGGCCTGCGGGTGGCGTTTCTGGCGGCCGCATTCGGTGACGATGGAAAGGATGCCTCCACTTGGTTGCCAATCCTTGCCGATGTTTGGGCCGGCCGGTCTTTTAGCGACGCGGAAAAAAGTGTCCAACGCATCCGAAGGCGTCACATCCTTGGGCAATGCACCCTTGTCGCGGCCATTACCGATGAAATTTGCAAAGACAGCAGAGATTGGGATGCGGAGAAAAAACGAACTGTCGCGCGAGCGCTCCATCAGGAAGGTATGTCAGACCACAAAATCCACGATCTGACAGGTATTTCTCGCGACACCCTGCGAAAAATGTGGGCAGCCGAAAAGATAAGTACAGGAGAAGGCAATGACGGAACCCAGGTATCTGATCGGCGGCGGGGAGCAACTAGCCGTGGAGGTTCCTCGGCCAAGGCGCGGTAGCGGCGACAAGGCGCACCCTTATTCATTCTTGGCGGCGCGGGAGCGCCTGACGCTCCAATTCAACAACACCGTTACGCGCCTGCGAGAGTTGCCCGGCACTGCATGCCCGGATGGCGATTCGGTCATTAACATGACCCTGCATCCGTCTTACCTTGCCAAAAGCTATTATCCCTCTGGCCTGATCCGAGAGTTGGGACTTCGCTCGGTAGGAAGTCGGGCGGTTCATCTCGTTCCAGAAAAAATCACGGGAGCCCAGAGTAAACTCGGTCAGGACATACGTCCGTTTCCGGCGCTCCAACTTTTCCTGGCGGGATCACGGGACCGAATTGACGAATGGGCACACGGATTACCGAACTGGTCACCACAAGAGGACGCGCTTCGGGACGAGTTTCGCCGTATCGAAAGCGTGGAGCCGCCGCAAGAAGATAGGCTGAAGCCAATACCGGACGAAAGGCGGCAAGCCGAAGTGCCACTAGAAGTCGTATTGCACGCCTCGGCCAACCAAGAAGACGCTTATGTGCGTCACGGCTTCCAAGAATATGTGCAGTCGTTTGGCTTGCAACTCGACTTGGGACGGGCACGTTTTGCTGGCGGTCTTTGCTTCTTACCGCTCCGATCCACGATCGAGCTTTTGCCCAAAATTGCAGAATTTTCATTCTTGCGGGCATTGCGGCAAATGCCTCGCGTGGTGCCGCTTGATCCGCTCATTCGGAGTGCGGTGCCTGGCTTTCCCGTAACGCTTCCCGACCAAGATGCCGCCGCACCAGATTTGAGGGTTGCGATCCTGGATGGCGGCCTTCCCGACGATCACCCACTTGACCGGTGGGTAACATCGAACGTCGCGCCGGGCGTGGGCGCTCCCATTCCAAATTTCCAACGCCACGGCTTGGCGGTCACGTCCGCTTTTCTCTTCGGCCCGCTTCAGCATGGCATGGGTTTGGATCAGCCCTATGCCAATGTGGATCACTGGCGAGTTATAGGGGCGGACACCGCCCATGACGATTTCGAACTTTATTCTATTCTTAGCCGAATAGAGGATATTCTCCAGTCCAACGACTACGATTTCGTCAATATTAGCCTCGGTCCCGATATGGCGATTGAGGATGATGAAGTGAACTCTTGGACCTCCACGCTGGACTTGCTGCTGGCAGAAGGTGAAACCGTTGCGACCGTGGCTTGCGGCAACAATGGGGAGCAGGATGCCCATTTGCTGTTGCACCGAATCCAGCCGCCATCCGATGGCGTCAACATGGTTGCGGTCGGCGCGGCTGATCGTCCTGACGGTCCATGGAGGAAAGCTCCGTATAGTGCTGTTGGCCCTGGCCGTAGTCCCGGATACGTCAAGCCTGACCTTTTGGCTTTCGGCGGTGCCTACAGCACGCCATTTTTGGTCCTGGAACCGGGTATTTCTCCTTCGGGTAACGGAGATATGGGCACTAGCTTTGCAGCCCCGCTGGCGATGCGGTCCGGCGCGGCGATCAGGGCACAGTTTAGCGAAAAGTTGTGGGCACCGACAATCAAGGCGCTCATGGTTCACCAAGCCAATAATCCCAACGAACATCCTAGGAAGCGTGGACAAACCGCACGGAGGGATTCCCACGACGCGGTGAGATGTGATTCGACACTGACTTCTGGGACGGAGGTCAGCGTTGGTTCGTGGATTGATGA
>JAKBAU010000283.1 GCA_021808875.1 Pseudomonadota bacterium
CAGGGACGGGGCGCCTATGAGGATGAACTGAGCGCGCTGATATCACGCGCGGGCCTCGATGAACGGGTCACACTGGCGGGCCACGTGGCCGATATGGCCGGCGCCTACATGGCGGCGGACATTGTGGTTTCGTGCTCGGTGGAACCGGAAGCTTTCGGCAGGGTCGCAGCCGAAGCTGCAGCCATGGGCAGGCCCGTGATCGCAACCGATCATGGCGGCGCACGCGAGACTGTCATTGCCGGACAAACAGGTTCTTTGATTCCAGCTGGCGATGCCACCGCCCTTGCGGAGGCACTGACCCAGCTGTTGCGCATGGGACCCCTGGAGCGCGCGCGATTGGGCGAAGCTGGTCGTCAGCATGTCCTGACACGGTTTACCCGCACGCGCATGTGTGCGGACACCTTGACGCTCTACGCAGAGCTCGCCCAGGTTTAACACCCGGAGGATCGCTGATAGGCTGAGCATGGTCGATCGGGGTCCGGACCAAATCCATGAAGAAATTCTCTCTCGCCATCCTGCTGATGCTGCTTGCACTGTCATGTGGCCACGCCAATGCCCAGGCGCTGCCGCCGAGGGCTGCCCCCACCGTACCCGTGGCCGTGAGCACGCTCGCACCGCCGGCAAATTCGGTGTTCAACGCACAGCAGGCGACCAAAGCCTATCTCGCCGAAGTCAGCCCCGCAGAGCGGGCCAAGGCGGCGGCCTTTGCCACAGGTAACCACTGGCTGATGCTGGTCGATGCCCTTGCCGGGTTGGCCATCGCGGCACTTCTTCTCTTCACGCGACTATCGGCACGGATGCGCGGCCTTGCCCTCCGCCTGACGCGTGCGCCGGTTCTGCAGTCCGCGATCTATGCGCTCCAATTCCTCGTAATTCTGACAATCCTTACCTTCCCACTGTCATTCTACGAGGGCTTTCTGCGGCGCCACGCCTACGGCATTTCCAATCTCAGTTGGGCCCAATGGCTGGGTGAGTTTGCACTGAGCAGTGGCCTTGGCCTTGTCGGCGGAGTTATCCTCATTACCGTCGTCTACGGCCTTATCCGTGCGACGCCACGCCTGTGGTGGGCGTGGAGCACAGTGATCGCCGTTTGCTTTATGGGCTTCGTGACGCTGATCGCTCCGGTCTACATCCTGCCTTTGTTCAATACCTCGGTGCCCCTGAAACCCGGTCCCCTGCGCTCGGCTATCGTTCAGCTGGCCGATGCCAATGGTGTGCCATCCAGTAAAATATTCGTGGTCAACACGTCGAAGCAGAGCAAGCTTCTCAACGCCAACGTCTCGGGACTGTTCGGCACCACCCGCATTTCACTTGATGACACGCTGCTCAAGCGCTGTACATCGCGGGAAATCCTCGCTGTGGTTGCACATGAAATGGGTCATTATGTGCTTGACCACAGCCTGATGGTCTTGCCGTGGCTTGGCCTCATCCTGCTGATCGGCTTCGGCTTTGTTGCGGCCAGCTATCGTGTCCTGATCCGGCTCCTGGGCCGGGTCTGGGATCTCGCCGAGATAGCCGATCCGGCCGGACTGCCCCTGCTCTATGCCCTGTTCACGATCTACATGCTGGTGGCCACGCCGGCGATCAATACGTTAAGCCGTACCATCGAGGCGCAGGCTGACATCTTCGGCCTGAATGCGGCCCGCCAACCCGATGCCTTCGCCAAGTTCTTCCTGCTCGACGCTGATGTCGATGACCTGACCCCAAGCCCCTTGGAAGAGGCCATTTTCTGGACTCATCCTTCTGCAGCGCAGCGCATTGCCGTTGCCATGCGCTGGAAGGCGGCGCATATACATGATCCGGACATCGCCAACGGACCCACCTCGCCTTGAAAGCTGGCTTTTCTCTGTCGATTGGCGCGGCAGGTGCACCACTGCACGCTGCCGCCCACAGCCATCATCCCTGGCCAGATGTCAGTCGCGCCGCGCATCTTGCCTGCTGGAATGATGCGGCTCGCCTGCTTGATCGCAAGTGGGATCATATTTTTTCCACTGTCATCCCCTTAGCCCAGGCCCATATCGCGCGCGCGCTGGGCCTGCCCCATCCCGAACGTATCGCCTTTGCTCCCAACACCCATGATTTTGTGGCACGCTTGTTCTCCTGCTTCGACAGCACACGGCCGGTGAGTGTGCTGACCACCACCTCCGAGTTCATGAGCTTTCAGCGCCAATGCGCCCGGCTTGAGGAGGATGGCATGGCCGTGGTCACCCGCATTTCGACCGAGCCTTTTGAAACATTTGCGCAACGATTTTCCGAGGCCGCCGCGCGTGTGTCCTACGACCTCATCTTCTTTAGCCACGCCTTCTACGATTCGGGTTATGTGGTCGATGACCTGCCCGGCATTGTCAACGCAGTCCGTGACGACGACAGCCTGGTTGTCATCGATGGCTACCACGCGTTCATGGCAGTACCTGCAAATCTTGCGCCGATTGCCCAACGAAGTTTCTATCTTGCCGGCGGCTACAAACTCGCAATGGCGGGCGAGGGCGTATGCTTTCTCTATTGTCCACCGGGCTATGGGCCGCGTCCCCGCGATACCGGATGGTATGCGAGTTTTTCCGCACTCAAGGACGGCAAACCTGCGGTTGCTTATGGCCGAGATGGCACGCGCTTCCTGGGAGCGACTTTCGACGTCTCCGGCCTCTAC
>JAKBAU010000053.1 GCA_021808875.1 Pseudomonadota bacterium
AAAATGCGCGTACGCCTTAATGGAGAATTGTTGACCCTTGATCCATCTGGCGCACTATGGTGGGAGGCGCGTCGCACACTCGTGATCGCGGACATTCACTTTGAAAAGGGCAGCTTTTTTGCCAGGCACGGCGTATTTCTTCCGCCATACGACAGTCGAACCATGTTGTTTCGCATCGCCAAGCTTGCACAGAGTTATCGTCCGCAGCGTATCATAGCCTTGGGCGACAGCTTTCACGATGCAGGAGCTGAATTCCGGCTCGAGGCAAGTGAGCAGTCCGATTTGAAAGCGTTGGTCGGCGCGCAGGAGTGGATATGGGTCTGCGGCAATCACGATCCCAATCCTCCGTTATGGCTTGGTGGTCGGCGCGAAAGCGAATTGATCGACGGGAATCTTCATTTTCGGCACGACCCTGGTCTCGTTGCCATGGCTGGTGAGGTCGCGGGGCATCTTCACCCCTGTCACACTTTGCGTCGCCACGGGCGGGTGGTACGACGTCGCTGCTTCGTGTCCGATGGACAGCGTCTTGTTATGCCGGCATTTGGTGCCTATGCAGGGGGACTAGATCTCAAAGATGACGTCTTCCAGCGGCTGTTTTCCGAGCAGCGTCATGTCTTCATGCTTGGTCGTGAACGGGTCTATGCTGTTGGCTAAGCGCTGTTGGCGTTTGCGATCCGACGAGATTGCTTTCCATCTCATGTAGGCAGCGAAATGGTGACGAGAACTGACGCATTGGTCATCTGACGAAGGCATTCTCGGCAGGCATTGCCTGCGGCGGGAGTTAATTGTGTTGTCCCAGTGCCGTGCGAGCGAAATTGTCAGGATACTTCGTAGGCGCGGCAGTTCAACAGAGTAGGTCCTGCCGCCCAAAGCCGGGCTCAGGTTCTCAGGCCGTAAGATAGCTGTAGAGCCGGCACGAGGCGCTGCCGGGGACTATGTCCCCGCTGTCGCTGCACGCTGGGTGTTCTGCATCGCGGTTGACGCGACGTATGGCTGGGATCGGAGCTGCGATGCAAGAGCGCGGTTATGATAAAGGAAATAGGCGGCCGCCAAAGCGAACAGCAGGACTGTTACGCTGGTGATAGCAACGTTACGCAGACGTATCTTGTCGGACGAACCGGTTGGTTCTGAAATCGATGTGCCGCGATGGGCCCTAGCTCTTCGTTCCTTCTTCGTTGGGGTCGGCCGAACGATGGGGCCAAAGTCGCCGAAGGCGACATTTGGGCGCGCTGACGGTAATGTCGGGGGCGTTGAGGTCGACGGTAGAGCTGCGAGCAGATATGGCTCGGGTTCTGATTGGTGGAGCGCCTGTGTCAGTGCCGAGAGATTGAATTCAGGATGCTTCTCTTTCGGTGGGTCCGGGATAGCTGTGAGCGATTTAGCCGGGTTGAGCTTTTCGTGTAGTCGCGCGAGGTCCTCACGAAAGATGGTTTCGGCGCTATCCAGACGGCGGGCCAGACGACTAAGCTCATCAGATAACTTTTGCGCGACCTGGGCGCGATCTCCGGAGCGGGACAGCTCCGACATGCGCTTGTCAAGCTGCGCAATTTTTTGATCGACATTCGAACGCGCCATGTGTGTGCCCAGGCCGAGCAAAGCCTTTTTGAGGCGGGCAAGCTGACCTGCTCGTATGCTTTCGGCCTCGATAATCTTGGTGCCGAGCTCTCGGATGGAATTGCGCAGCCCGGCGGTGGCATCGCCCAGATTGAGTTTTTCCAGTTGATCGACCCGCCTGCCAAGGCCTGCCAGCTCATCCTTCACTTGAAGTGCCGTGATTTCCATCTCGCAGTTGGTCAATTCGATTCGGCTCGAAAGCGAATCAACCCGTTGGCTCAAGCCGTTGATGCGTGCGTCGGTCTGTCGTGTAGCCTGGCCGGTCTGCTCGTTGAGTTTGGAGAGACCGGCATGGAGCGCAGTGACCGCATCCTTGATTGACTGGTTGGTTGAACCTGGCTGAAGTTTCCTGTGCCGCTCGACAAGCTCTAAAACCTCATTTTGCAGCGAGGCCAAGGCTTTGACCAAATCTGAATCATTTGGGTCACTCTGTGAGAGGGCGTGCGCAGTTCGCGGGCTTTCAGTTGAAGGCCCACCGCCTGTGCTGAGATTGTGATGACGAGGCTCATGCCGATCGCGGGGCATCTCTGATGGGAGCGCAGTAGCCTGCTCGCGCTGCTGGAGTGGGGCACTATCGCGCGTCTCCGCGCCGCCGCCACTGCCTCCATCGGCATTTGCCGCCGGGTTTGGCCTCCAGCTCTCGGGCAGCGCAAGGATGTTTGGCTGGGCAACGCCAGGGGGACGCAGAATACGCCGTGTCAGCCACTCGCCCACTGGCATGCCCTCACGCCGGGCGGCGGCACGAGCGGCTTCCCGGGCTTCCGGTGGAATGCCACCTACATTCCAGAGCAGGTCAGGCTGCATGCTCTTTTGCCCCCAGTATCACTCAAAATTGAGTGTAAGACCCTACATGTAGTATAGCAAAGCTAAAGCCCCCCGGCCAGCTTGGGAGCCAAATTGAGCTGTGACTGCTTTGGTAAAACTGTTGCAGAGAGCGCAATTTTGCAGGGGACACGGCGGTGGCGCGCCGGGGAGCAGGCGTTGCCATCGAGGGCAAAGGCAGATTTCAGCCGCTCCCACGAGTGTCAGGCTTTGAAGCCGTGCCTGGGCTAGGGGCCATGGGACTGAGGGGGGAGATCAAGCTGCGCCACGGTATGATGCGGCACCACGTCGGCTGAACCGGCGAGGCGTCTGCTGGTTGATGGATCTGGCGCCAACAGGATGGTAATTCCTCCGCCCCGGTGGCGCGTCATTTCCTCGTGCTAGAGCCAAATCCGAGTGTATGGCCGGTCTCGGTGAAATCCATCGGTCGTCAGCGGGCCGTATGACCACCGCAGCCATCATGGTGGGCGGGTCACGGCCCATACCCAGAGATGGAAAGGGGGCCGCTAGCAGGTCACCGTCTTCGCCACCAGAGAGGTCAGGGCGTACTATTTTGGGGCGCCCCCGTCCCCGTAACGCTCTTTTTCGCGCGAACCGATGGCTTGGCCCGCATCGCGACCGTCGGATTAGTATACCATTTTGCGACCCGCGCATGTACGGATTTGCTCGCATCGGGATGAGGTGGCATTGCATCGGCGAAAAGCTGAGTGACGAACACTTCGTGACCGTTGATGGCAACCCCGACGCCTGTCTGGGTATAGTCCGAGAATGCGAGGTTGTCGCGGTGGCTTTTGCTCTGCATCCACGTTTTGACGAAACGTCTGGCATAGGTATTGATATTGATGCCCGCAGCCTTGGTGTAATACTGGGCGGCTATGTTTTCTCCAAGAAGACCCTGAAATGACTTGTCGCGCGCCATAATGAGGCGTGCGGTTGTTTCACCATTTGGCGCACGATGGCCGAGAAAATGTTCACGTGCCATATCTTCGCTGTGAGTGCGGGCAACAGCTGTCAATTCCGGATCAAGTGCCAGTGGCCTGGCTGCCGGATTGGTCTTAAGACGATCCCTTTCGACAAGGACAAAAATCCGTCGTTCCATCTCCGCCAATTGTTGGTGAGGATTGCTGGCCAAGGTGCTTTTTGCTGAAAGCTGTCCTTGGTTTGTACATCCCGCCAACATCAGGGCCCCAATGGTGGTTGCGATCCTGGCGCTGTTCCCTGTCCAGCGCATTTAGGTCAGGATCTCAAACAGGCCTGCCGCACCCATGCCTCCACCAATACACATGGTAACAACGCCAAACTTGGCGCCACGGCGCCGTCCTTCGATAAGCAGATGCCCGGTCATGCGCGCGCCGCTCATGCCGTAAGGATGGCCGATCGAGATTGCACCACCATTTACGTTTAGTTTGTCATGGGCGATCCCAAGTCGGTCAGCGCAGTAGAGCACCTGGCTGGCGAACGCCTCGTTAAGCTCCCAAATGTCGATATCGTCGACTTTAAGTCCATGACGGGAGAGCAGCCGGGGAACGGCAAAAACAGGGCCAATGCCCATCTCGTCAGGTTCGCACCCCGCCACTGCAAAACCGCGGAAAATTCCCAGCGGTTTAATACCGCGTTCGCGCGCGAGGCTGCCATTCATGACGACACATGCCGATGCACCATCAGAAAATTGTGAGGCATTTCCCGCGGTAATATATTTTCCTTCCTTTACTTTCGTGCCACCACGGAATACCGGCGCCAGAGATCTCAATCCATCGATCGTGGTATCTGGGCGGTTGCATTCGTCGCGATCAACCGTTGTCTCAACGATGCTTTCCACTCCAGTACTCTTGTCAACATTCTTCATTTTGGTCTTCAGGGGCACGATCTCGTCGTTGAATTTCCCGGCTTGTTGGGCCGCAGCTGTCCGCCGCTGACTTTCAAGGGCGTACTGGTCCTGCCGTTCGCGGTTGACGCTATACCGCTCAGCTACGATTTCGGCCGTTTCGATCATTGACATCCATAAAGCCGGCTTGATCTCCATCAAGTGTTCTTCGGTAATGTTTTTTGTGTTCATGCCGCCCATCTGCACAAGGCTGATGGACTCTACCCCTGATCCTATGGCCACAGGGGTGCTCTCAGTTATGACCTGCTGCGCAGCCATGGCGATTGCCTGCAACCCTGAAGAACAGAAACGATTGATCGTGGTGCCAGCGGTGGTTACCGGGCAACCCGCCCAGATTGCTGCGTTGCGTGCGACATTCATTCCGGTCGCACCTTCTGGCTGGGCACAGCCCATGAATACGTCTTCTATTTCGGCTGGATCGAGGCCTGCGCGGGCAACTGCATGTTTGATCGCATGGCCGCCCATGACGGCGCCATGCGTAATGTTGAAGCCGCCACGAACGGACTTGGCGAGCCCCGTGCGGGCGGTAGAAACGATGACGGCTTCGCGCATGGCTTTCCTCCGGAAGATCGACAAGGGGGCAGACCTTAAGCTGTGAACCTGCCTTCCGCCAAGCCTGCATGCGGTTCGTGCCGTCGAAATCTGCACGACCGGATATTATGTCATGCTCCGACCGCTCGCGCCTTCCCAGCTTAGGGCGCCAGCGGGGACCTAACGATTATGACCTGTCGCCGATTTGATCGCAGGGACCTGATCGTGGGGCAAATCTCGCTCATGACTGACCGGGCGATGCGGAAAACGCAGCGTGAACACGATCACCGCGCCAAGCGCCGCAAGACCAAAGGCAAAGTCACCCGAAATGGAAATATTGGGGTCGCTGAGCGTGACCGCATCCGCGACACCCATCATCAGCACTGCCAGTGCCCAGGCTGCGGTGATCAGCAGGTGGGAGCGCCACAAGCCGGAAAATTGTCTGCGCGCGCCCGTCCGGTGATAAGCAAGACTAACGGGCTTGCTGCCGGCAATCGAAAAAAGGGCGAGCCCGAACAAGGTGGCCTCCACTGCCAGGCGAGCTGTTATTAGTCGCAAATTGGGCGCTAGGAAGCCTCCGACAAGCGCCAACCCGCCAAAGATAAGAAGGTTTGCCCCATCAAGTAGGCGCAAGCGAGGTGTCTCCACGAAATCACGGATGGTAATCACGAAAGCTGCTGTAAATGCCAGCCACAATCCGAGGCTGAGTGACAACAGAGTCACAAGTGAGAAGATGATGAACGGTGCAAAACCGAACAGCGTGGCCAGCGCGATCCGACGTTCGGCGAAGCGTTCGTCCATGCGTGTCACCCTTGGTCAAGGCGACCCGGGCGCTTGGCGCCCAGGTCGCTTTGCCGCCTCAGTGCTGGGCTGGTTGCGTGGATGACGCAGCGGGTGCGGTGGCCGCAGTGCTTAGCTTCTTGGACTTTATCCAGAGTTCCCAAAGTGCGGCTGCACGGGCTCGTGCAGGTGCCCCATCGACCTGGGCCAATTCCTGGTCGGCGTCTGCATATTGTCCCTGCGCGGCGAGGGCGATGCCGACAATGAAATGGGCTTCGCTCGGATCCTTGACGCCTTTGGCGAGCGCGGCCTTGCCGGCAGTCACGGCATCTGCATAGCGCTGGTAGCCCCAGTAGTCTTCGGCCAGAGCGAGCTCCTGCTTGCCATCGCGGGCGTGTTGTGCCGAACGGACAATTTGCGGCAGGGAATGCTCGTCTTCGGATTTTTCATGAGCGGCTTTGGCGAGAAGCGGGGCCACCTTGCCCGTGTCCGTGATTTTATTGGTGGTCAGCCCCTGCTGCAGGTATTGGAGGGCTTCGGCGGGATAACCGCGCTTGTCAGCGATGCGAGCCGAAATTGTGTAATCATCTGGTGCGGTTACGGCATGGGTGATGTAGCGCAGACGGTACAAATAGAGGGCATCGAGCTCGGTGATGCCGTTAGTGCCAAGTGCATTGTCAATGAGTTGGCCCCAATCATCTGCAGTCCCGTAGTACAGCGTCAATTTTTCCAACATCTTGAGGGCCCCGGCTTCGTCATTGCTTGACGCATCGGCGCTCATGATGATCTGCAGTGCAGCCTGCGGGGGAGGCTGCTTGGCGGCCTCTTCTGCGGTGATGGCCTGTTCGGCGGCAGCTTTGGCCTTGGCCAGATCCTTCTGATTGTAATAGGCAACAGCAAGATTGGTGAGCGAAGTAGCATCCAGCGGCGTCATCTTCTGCAAACGTACCGCGGCGTTGACGACCTGGGGCCAATGGTGCGCATTGGTGCTCAGAAGCAGGGCATTGCGCAGGCTTTGCTGCTGTTGAACCGGATCGAGGGTCGTGAAGGCCGGAGACGCAACGACCGCCTCATAGGCGGCAGTCGCCGTCGCGTAATCTTTTTGCTGAACCGCAATAAAGGCCTTAATCTGATTGACTTTCAGCTGATCGAAGGCCGATATTTTAGGCACACTTTCCGCCTTTTGCAGTGCGGCATGAGCCGCCGCCCAGTCGTTCTTCTGGGCAGCCTTGATCGCTTCATTGAGTGGCTCACCGACCGCGCGGCTGACCTGTGGTTCCTTGCCGGCATAGGCGTAGGGAACCGTCGCAATGGCGGTTGCCGATCCGCACAACAGCGCGGCGATGAATGCGGTTCGGAGGAGATGTTGTTTCATGGGTATTCCTCTTCTTGTCGCGCCGGCTGTGCCGGCTGCGCATGCGAAACTATCCGGCCCGGCGAATGTGGCCAATGCGAGGCAGATATATCATGCCCCAGGCCGCCCTTGGGGCCCTCCGTTGCGCGGCCTGACAAAACCGCCTATCAGGCTCTGAGCAGAAATTCCAGTTGCCGGCATGGTTGATTCTCCCGTTACCTTGCCCGAGGGCGCTGAACTGGCGTCCACGGGCGGATTTAATGCCTATATCGGCCCGCTTTACCGTCTACCGGACGAGGAGGACGGCGCCGTGAAGCGATTCTGCTTCATTGCTGCTCCGCACCATATGAATGCGAGCGGCACGGTGCATGGCGGCATGCTGATGAGCTTTATCGATGTTTCGATGAGCCGAACCACCCGTCTTGTGACGGGGGCCCAGCGCACCGCTACGGTTTCTCTGGCTACGGATTTTGTCGGTCCAGGCCGTCTTGGCGAGGTTATCCAATCGCGCGTGCGCATCAGCCGCAAGACGCGTAGCATGCTGTTTTTAGCCGCAGAAATCTTTACCTCGGAGCGCAAGCTCGCCGTGGCCAATGGCCTGTGGAAGGTATCGGAGGCGGCATGAGTATGTCTCTGCTGCCTGGCTATCGGCAGACCGAGCTTGTCGACCCATTCGAAATCTTTATAGGTCCGGTCTATGAGATCGGAGAGGGTCTGGCCCGGCGCTATGCCCTTCCGGTGGATGCGCGCCATGTCAACATGGGTGGACGCATTCATGGTGGAGCGCTCATGACATTTGCCGATCTGTCGCTTGGTCAGGCGGTATGGGACGCCACCGGCCGGGCTGCAGTTGCGACTACCAACATGCAGACCCAATTTCTCAGAGCGGTCCAGATTGGCGATGTGCTTGAAGTTGCGCCGCAAATTACCCGGCACACGCGAACGCTCGTCTTTGCCCGGGGTGATTACACTGTAAATCGCGAACTGGTATTTACCGCACAGAGTGTGTGGAAATTGCTTGGCGAGAATTGAGCGGCCCGGTCTGCTAACCGCTCCTTTACCTTAAAGGCGCAAAATTCTTCTGGCCACAGGGAGAGGCGCAAGATGCCGGCGGAACTGGTCCTCGGGGCGGTACAGCTGGGTTTGCCATACGGGGCCACAAATCGCACGGGACAGCCATCCCATGCGGCTGCGCTGCGTCTGGTTGGCCGTGCGTTTGACCATGGTATTTCGACCTTTGATACGGCGCGCGCCTATGGGAACAGCGAAGAACGCCTGGGTGAGGCATTGTCCGCGCGCCCCGTGCGCATGGTGACGAAGCTCTCGCCCCTGGCGACTTTGGCCGACGATGCACCGCGCGAGACCGTCCGTGCCGAGGTTGATGCCAGCATCGCTCAGTCCCTTTGTGCGCTTAGGCAGGACCGGATTGACTGTCTGATGCTGCATCGCGCCGCCCACCGCATTTCCCACAATGGAGCGATCTGGGAGCGCCTGATCGAGCGCGTTGAGGAGGGAGTTATTCTGGCACTTGGCGTATCCGTGCAGTCCCCTCAAGAAGCGCTTGAGGCATTGGCCTGCCCGGATGTGCAGCACCTGCAGATGCCCTTCAATCTGCTCGATTGGCGTTGGCGTCACGATGGCGTGATAGCGGCCATACTTGCTCGGCCGCGGGTTACGATCCATGTGCGCAGTGTCTTTCTTCAGGGTGTCCTGGCGGCACGCGATCCGTCTGTTTGGCCGCGGCTGAGCGGGATCAGGGCCACAGAACTGATCGCCCACATCGATGCTCTCGTCGAGGACTTTGGACGCTGCAGTCCTGCGGATTTGTGTCTCGCCTACGCTCGGGGGCAGCAATGGGTTGATGGAGTGGTTGTGGGCATGGAAACCGAAGATCAGCTTGAGACCAACGTATCTTTGTTTCTGCGTCCACCTCTGTTGCCGCCGGAGTGCAGGCGTATCGAGGCACGCTGCCCTCATGTTCCTGAAGCGTTGCTCAACCCGGCATCGTGGCCAGCGCTCGGATGAGCGGTCGGGATCCTTTTCGTCTGGATGGACGGATTGCATTCGTGTCTGGGGCGGCTCGTCATTTGGGACGGGCAATAGCCATCGCACTGGCCGGCGCCGGGGCACATGTCATACTCAATGGCCGGGGTCGGGCTGCGCTTGAGGTTTTGCACGGCGAACTGGGTGCTGATGGACGCAGCAGCGAATGTGCGGCCTTTGACATGGGAGATCTGGATCGGGTCCGGGACTTCTTCGCGGGCCGGGAGCGGCTTGACATCATTGTCAACGGCGCGGTCACGATGGCGGGCGCTGCGTTCGACGCGTTGCAGCCTGAGGCATTCGAGATTACCTACCGCACGGCGGTAACGGGTGCGTTTGAGGCGGTGCGAGCGGCACTGCCGGCTCTGCGGGCGGCGGTGCGTACGCATGGAGATGCTGCAGTGGTCAATGTGGCGTCGATGTATGGCATGGTCGCCCCGCAACCGTCCCTCTACAGCGACCCAAGGGCCATCAGCCCAGCCCATTACGGCCCTGCCAAGGCAGCGCTTTTGCAACTGACACGTCATCTGGCTGCCCAGCTTGGACCAGAAGGGATACGGGTGAATGCGTTGGTTCCCGGGCCCTTTCCCCGCGCCGAGACCCAGGCGGAGGACCCAGCCTTTGCTGCCCGTTTGGCAGCCGGAACCATGCTTGGACGGCTTCCAACGCCTGACGAGATCAAGGGACCGCTCCTATTCCTGGCGTCTCCAGCGTCCAGTTTTGTCACGGGCGCAGCGGTTCCTGTGGATGGTGGCTGGACGGCTTGGTAGGTTAGAAAATTGGTGAGATCATGAATGCTATGGCCATACTGACCTCACTGCGTACCGCCCGCGATGGTGGCTACCCTGACGAACTGCGCGAGCATCTGCGGCGCTTCGGGCTCCTTGATGCTGTTGGCGACGTGGCTCTCGGCCGGCTCCTGTCCGAGGCCAGCTGGTTCGGCCTGCCAGGAGGGGTGACGCTCACCCGCGATGGTGAAAATAGTCAAGCGCTCTTTCTGGTCATAACCGGTTGTCTTGGTGTTTTTGTCGAAGATGATGACGGCAGCCGACGATTGGTCGCTCATATTCCGGCAGGGGAAACCGTGGGCGAGATGAGCCTCATTTCCGGGGAACCCCATTCGGCAGCGTTGGTGGCATTGCGTGACACCGAGTTGCTGCGGGTTGATGCACGGAGCTTTGACACGCTTATCGCTCGTCATCCACGGGTCATGCTCAACCTGATGCGGATCTTGGTGCGTCGTCTGCGCGCTACCACGCAGCGTGGACACGACAATGCACGACCAAAATCTTTTGCCATTGTGCCTTTGCAGGAAGGCCTGGAGGGTGAAAATATTGCGGCCCGCCTTGCTGTGGCGTTGGGCGAGATGGGTTCAAATGCTGCAGTTGTTGATGCTTCTGCTGCCAGCAAGAGCGCAGATGAGCTAAACGCATTTGAGGCCAGCCATGACATTGTGTTCTATCGTGGCGACACACCGGATGGGGCTTGGACTCATTTGTGTTTGCGGCAAGCCGATCGGGTCCTGCTCCTTGCGCGTGCCGATCAGCCCTTGCCGCTGCGCCCGCTTGATGTTCCTGCTGCCAAGACTCGTGTGGGGGGCCTGCCTGAATTACTTCTTCTGCACTCCAATGGCGGCACGCGCGGCCTGCCGGAACATTTTACGCTGAAAAGTCGCCTCTTTGAGACCCATCATCACGTTCGTCTGGGGCAGCCGGACGATATTCGCCGTCTGGCCCGGTTTATCTCAGGCCGTGCCGTTGGCCTCGTACTCGCCGGTGGTGGCGCGAGGGGCTTTGCCCATATTGGCGTGTTGAAGGCCTTGGCTGAGCAGCGGGTTCCGTTCGATCATTTGGGGGGAACCTCGATGGGCGCGATTATTGCCGCTGGGGTTGCCATGGAGTGGAGCCTTGAAGAGCTGGCTACGCGCATGCGTCATGCCTTTGTAGAAGCCAACCCCCTGTCCGATTTTACCCTGCCTCTGATTGCCATGGTTCGCGGTCGCAAAGTCTCTAATCTGCTGCATGAGCATTTTGGCGACATTCGCATTGAAGAATTGGCTAAGCCGTTCTTTTGCGTATCCTCTGACCTAACGACAGGGCGTATTCATGTTCATCGTCAGGGTCTGCTGTGGCGCGCCCTGCGTGCGAGTGTTGCATTGCCCGGCATTTTGCCCCCGGTCACCCAGCACGGCCATCTTTTGGTCGATGGAGGGGTAATGAACAATCTGCCTGTTGATGTCATGGCGCAAAGCCGCCATGGACCGATCATTGCGTCGGATGTCACAGGTGAAGTTGATCTGCACGCGACTGACGAACGTTACGGCGAGCGACCCTGGTGGTGGCTGATCAGCCAACGCATGCGCGGTACTCCATCGATTATCTCAATCCTTATGCGATCTGGCACCGTTGGTTCAGAGGCACAGCGAAGGATCGTGCGCGAACAAGCTGACTATTTGTTCGAGCCTCCGTTGGCGGAGGTAGGGCTTCGCGACTGGAAGAAGTTCGATCGCGCGATTGCTGAGGGCTATGCACATGCCAGCACGCGCATCGAGCAGCAAGGCGTGCCGCTGACCGACGCATGGAGTGACGGGCCGGCGGTCTCCCTGCAGCAGCCGTTGGCCACACTGTAGTTCCACGCTCCGGCATCATAAAGCAAGGCGCCCGCAGCTGATCTTGAGGCTGGCGGGATTAGGTCGCTGGGCGCAGCTACCTGCTTGTCGGAGTGCGGCCTGCTTGGGCTTCTCCATGCATCGGGGTGCCAAAGGCTCAACGCAGACCGGGCACCAGGGCTTGTTGCGTGCGGGGGCAAGGATGTTACTTGGCACGGACCAAGGGTTCTGCACGCCAGACCTATTCCAAGGCATGAACGCAACGATCGGCCCGGTCGGCGGAACAGAGGGCTGCAGGAAAGCCCCTTTGCGACCGCCGGGCGTCGCTGCTGGACGTCCGAAGCGGCTTCGTCCTGCTGGATGTGAGAGGTGAAAAGGGGGCTGACGGCAATTTTTTAATTTTGAAAGAAAATTACTGTAAGCGTACACTAACTTTATCGCCAAGAAATTTAAAGCTGCCCGCCGCATCAGTCTGGGCTAGCGTCCCGCCAGAAGCCCTTCTTGTGAGTCACCATGTCCCGTATTGCCGTGTTTATGAGTGCCGGACTTCTGGCCGTGGCCGGCCTGTCGCCTCTCGTGAATGCCGGTCAGGCAAATGTCTTTGACCAGGTTGGTGCGATCACCTCCCGCGCCGCGCTGGCCAAAGATCGGCCGGTCGTGGCACCGCACGCGATGGTGGTAACTGCGCAGCATTACGCCACCGAAGCAGGGCTGGAGATCCTTAAGAAGGGCGGCAATGCCATCGATGCGGCTGTGGCCACAGGCTATGCTCTCGCGGTTGTTGACCCGTGCTGCGGCAATATCGGCGGCGGCGGCTTCATGACCATCCACCTCGCCAATGGCCGGAACCTTTTTCTGGACTTTCGTGAAAAGGCACCGCTCAAAGCCACGCCCACCATGTATCAGGACGCCCACGGCAATGTGGTTCCTGGTCTCAGCACCAAATCCTGGCTGTCCATTGGCGTGCCAGGTACCGTAATGGGTCTTAATGAAGCCCTGGCGCGCTATGGTACAATGAGCAGGGCGGAAGTGATGGCGCCTGCGATCCGTTTGGCGCGGGAGGGTTTTGTTCTTGCGTCTGCGGACGTAAAACGTCTTGACAGCCATGCGGCTGTATTTGCCAAAGAACCCAACGTGGCAGCTACCTTTTTGAATCACGGTAAGCTGTACAAGGTTGGCGAGACCCTGAAACAGCCACAACTTGCCCACACGCTCGAGCTGATCGCCAAGGGAGGCGACGCGGTCTACTATCGTGGTCCGATAGCACACTCCATTGTGGCCGCGAGCAAGCAGCACGGAGGCATTCTCAGCCTGCAGGATTTTGCCGATTATACCGTGAACTGGGAAAAGCCGGTCAGCTGCGACTACAGAGGGTACACGATCGAGTCTGCGCCTCCGCCGAGTTCGGGCGGGACAACGATGTGCGAAATCCTGCAAATCATCAAACCCTATCCGTTTGCCAAATGGGGCTATGCCTCTGTGCCGGCAACGCATTATCTTGTTGAAGCTGAACGGCGAGCCTTTGCCGATCGTAACTCCGAGCTTGGAGATCCGGCGTTCGTGCACAATCCGGTAGCCCGACTCATTTCCCCTGCACATGCCGCCAGGCTGAGGGCCAGCATCAAAGCCGATGCTGCAACACCCTCATCCGCCATCAAGGGTTTCAGCGGCGCCCAGGAAGGCACCGACACCACGCATTTCTCGGTGGTGGACGCCCAAGGAAATGCAGTGTCCACGACCTACACGCTGAATTTTCTTTTTGGCAACAGTAAAATTGCCGGAAACACCGGATTTTTCCTTAATGATGAGATGGACGATTTTACTTCCAAACCTGGTTTTCCCAATGGCTATGGCTTGGTGCAGGGCAAGGTCAATGAGATTGAGCCGGGCAAGCGACCTCTTAGCTCGATGACCCCGACAATCGTCCTGCGTCATGGCCGCCTGTTCATGGTTACTGGTAGTCCTGGTGGCTCAACGATCATATCGACCGTATTGGAAAGCATTCTCAATGTGGTCGACTTCCATATGAACATGAAGCAGGCTGTCGACGCGCCGCGGATACACCAGCAGTGGCTTCCCGATGTCGTATATGTCGAGCCCGGCTATTTGACTGCGTCTAGCCGCGCCGCACTCGAGAAAATGGGCTATCACTTCCGCATCATCCCCTCTATGGGTGCCGATGAAGCGATCTTAAGATCGCCACGCACAGGAATACTCGAGGGCGCCAACGACGCACGCCGCCGGGCCGGGCTCGCTGCTGGCTATTGAGCGGGTGTTTTGCTGGCCCCTTGGCGAGGGCCTGCGGGTAGAGAAATCGAGCGGAGAGACAATATGGCAATCAAGTATGACGAACTGATGCAAACCAGGGTTCAAGGATTGAAGGCCTCCTATGGCGATCGGGAAACCATGCTTTACGCCCTCGGTATTGGCTTTGGCCGGGATCCCCTGAATAGCGCGGAGCTGCCATTCGTTTACGAAAACCGCTTGACCGCGGTCCCTACCATGGCGACCGTCATCGGTTGGGGCGCCAGCGGCGTGATGAGCAAGTCAGGCATCAATTATCTGATGGTGGTGCATGGCGAACAGCGTTTGACGCTTCACAAGCCGCTACCCAGCGCAGTCGATGTGGTGATGGATGAGCGGGTTGTCGGAGTTTGGGACAAGGGCGAAGGCAAGGGTGCGATCGTTGTCACCGAGCGTACCATCAGTCAGGCAGTTGGTGGCGAGCGCCTATGTACTCTAATGTCTACAATATTTGCACGCGGCGACGGTGGCTTTGGCGGACCAAAGGATGGTGCCCCGGCACCTCACGCACTGCCCGAACGGGCGCCTGATGTGGTTCATGCTTGTGACACCCGGCCTGATCAGGCCCTGCTTTATGCGCTGTCGGGTGACCGCAATCCGCTGCATCGCGATCCAGACATCGCCAAAATGGCGGGTTTTCCCCGCCCGATCCTGCACGGGCTTTGCACCTATGGCACCGCCTGCCGGGCGGTGCTGACAGCCATGTGCAACTACGATGCGGCTGGGATTACGGGTTTCGACGTGCGCTTCTCGTCTCCAGTGTTTCCAGGTGAA
>JAKBAU010000284.1 GCA_021808875.1 Pseudomonadota bacterium
ATGGCAGAGCAATCCACCGCGAACCCCTGTTGTCCATTCGACGTCATGATTGGTTGCGCAGTTGTGCAACCACCGAGAGCAACCAGAATTGACACTAGTGCCAGCCGGGCCTTGCTGTTATTCATTTCCTCGCTCCTTGAAAAAGAATTTGGCTGCCGAGCCGTTCCGAGACGGCTCGACTGTCCTAGTTTATGGGAATCGCCGATCTGTCGGTAGGATGCGCACCCAGCCCTGGCCGCGACCGTCGCCGCCCGAGCCGGTGTAAAGCACAACCTGCCCCTCGAACTCCTCCGCACCTCACCCCACATCCTCGGTTGAGCCACCGTCTCCCTCGGGTCAACGGGTCAACCGCACCCCGGCGGATGGCGTGCCGGAGAGGGATTCGACCTGCGACCATCATGCGGTACGACCATCCGCGGACGGCGGGTCTGGTGCGGAAGCTGGGGTGATCGACTACAGTCCCGTCGCCACAGTCAAAACGATGAGAATGGCTGCAAAGGCTGACCAGCGTGCGGCTGAACTGTTCAGTGCCGACGATTCGGAAAGTGCCTGCAAGGTGGCGCTAATCAACGCGTCCTGTTGCAAGCTGTGGATACCCGACTGTTCTCGGCCATGTGGGTCCGGAGTGACCTTGCTTGCTCTCCACCAAAGCCAAGCGGAGCGTCCAGAAGCAAGGGCAGTACCGAAGCCGAGCGCCAAGTGAAGGATTCGGAGTATCTGCATCATGTCCGCGCCCTTGATAGATCTGCTGCGCCTGTGAGGCGATGCGCCGGCCTAGGTGATTTTCGATGTCCGATTTCCGCCCGGCATGCGTCATCAATCAGATCCTGCCGCCACGCATTTCCCGAAAGGCTTCCTTCTGCAACGGTCGTAGATGTGCTTCACCTGTGCGGAAAGCGCCTCCAATTGCGCGTTGCTGGCCGTTGCTGTCTCAACGTCCGCCCGCAAGGCCTGCTCAACCTGTGGCGCAAGCGCGAGAAAGGCTGCGACGCCGCCTGGCTTGATCAAGCCAGGGGCCTGAGCCATCCAGGTCTTCCACAACGCGATGCATTTTTTTGGGTGAGCGACCTTCGGGCATATCGCGTGCAGGCGCCGTCCCGCCTCCTGAATTTTGGCCTGACCTTGATTGATCATGATGTTGAGACGAGTCAGTTGCTCGGCCCCTTGGGCTGCAAGCTCCTGGGTCGCCTTCAATGCCTGCTCACGGTCGTAGGCATCGTTCTCGACATCCAGCACGCAGCCCTGCCATCGCCATGACGACACACCGGCATTGGCGAGAGGCTCAATTCGCGCGAGGCAGGCGGTGTAGGCCTTGATGTGGCCCGCCCACGACGCCTGCGCTTTTTCCTGGTTGGCGATCCTCGCCTGGCCCCACGACTGGTACTGCTGAAGCGCGGTATTGACCTGCTGGGCATAGACGATGGCCTGCTTGAGTCGTTGTGCAACGTCGCGGCCCGCAGCGATGTTCGCCTGAAGCCGCAGCAAGGCCTGAACGCGAGCCTGGTAATCGGCCTCTGACATCCGATCAAGCGCGAATGTCTGATTTCCTTTGCTCAGGGTGAGGCGACCATTTTTGAGGCTCCCGACGAGGATGTTGCTGTCGCCGAACCATCCGGCGATCGTCGCCAGCGCACCGGTGACCTTCAGACTCACGTTCTGACCGGTGATGCTTCCGACGACGTTGTAGTTGGAGACGTTCGGGGTAGTCCCCGCAGGATCAATCGTGGTCACGACGATGGAGCCGCTAAGGTGGCCGCGCGGCGCCTCGACGATATGCGCCATCACGATCTGATTGGTTCCGCTGCTCGACACGAAGTAGCCGTTGACCGGCCGGCCTGCGCAGCCGCTCAGGAGAAGCGCAGCGGCCAATACGCATGCGATCGCTCTGACGGTGGCCCAATATCTCGCAACCGCCATCTTGACGCCTCCTGAGATTACCGTGCGGCCGGCGCAACGCACGCGAAGCGCACCATCGCCTCTGAAGGAATACCGTGATGGACAAAACCGCCGAACATACCCGCCGACCTTGATCTTTCTGCGGCCGCCGCGGCGGCGCTTGCGCCCAGTGGACCGCTATACGCAGCAGCGCCCGCTGCGGTCGCGTGCGAGTTATCGAATCCATTGACCGCCGCTGCCGTACCTGACTGGCCTTCACGCGATGACTGTCCAAGCACCTGGACGACTTGACCGCGTTTGCCGCAAAAGGCGTCCGCCCTCTTCAGGGCATCAACCTGAAGGTCTGACGGGGAGTCGCGCCATGCCTTGCCGCTCGCCGCGACCTCGTAGACGCCAGGATCAACTTGCACAACAGACGATACTGATGCACAGCCAGCCAAGCAAAGCAAGCCGAGCGCCGCGCATCCATAGCGAAAAGCATGACGTGCAACCAGCATGGCTTACCCCTCTTTGATTCGATCAGTGATTTCCTTCCCGTGGTGATCATACTGCCGCATGCAGCAGCGGGAAGTTGCGGATGCGCCTGGGCGGACGTCCCGGTCCTGCGTCGTACGTCTCCATACTCACTCACTTAGGCATGATCTGGTCGAATAGCTTTTGTGCCGCGGCGGGATCGAGTGTCTCCAGGTGCTGATAGACCGCCAGCGCCTGATTCTTCCGGCCAGCCTCCATGTAGGCGA
>JAKBAU010000054.1 GCA_021808875.1 Pseudomonadota bacterium
GCCAACAACGCTGTGCGCCGATCCCGCTATAATCGGGCTGTCTTCAGGAAAATATATTTAATATCAGAATGTTACGTGAATAATCGGGAGCGGACGCGCCACGCTCCTCGCAACGCTGGCCAACGCGACTGCAATTGATTAGCGTCCGCCCCGCAAAACCGGAGGGCAGGATGAAACGGCTGATCGAGGGCTATCGTCAGTTTCGCCGCACGGGTTGGCCGCGTGAGCGGGCACTTTACGCTGAGCTCGCCAAGGGGCAGGCGCCCGAATATCTCATCATTTCCTGCTGCGACAGCCGCGCCGATCCCGCGCTGATTTTCAGCGCCCGTCCGGGGGAGCTTTTTGTCCTGCGCAATGTTGCCAATATCGTGCCGCCCTTCGAGCAGGGTGGCGGTTATCATGGCACCTCCTCGGCCATCGCCTTCGCCATCCTTCAGCTCAAGGTCAGCACTGTCGTGGTCATGGGGCACGCCAAATGCGGAGGGATCGCGGCGGCGCTCGACCGGGAGGTCGTCGCGCCGATGCCATTTCTGTCCGAATGGATCTCGCTTCTGGAACCGGCGGTGGCGCGCTGTGCGCAAGATGGTGGCGACCGCCACACCGAGGTAGAGCGCGAAGGCGTGCGCCTGTCTTTGGAGCGGCTCATGAGCTTCCCCTTCATCGCCGAGCGCGTGAGCCAAGGCGTTCTCAGGCTTGAAGGTGCCCGTTTCGGAATCGCTGACGGCCAGCTCGAATGGCTGGACAAGGAGACCGGTCTTTTCAAGCCCGTCCATTAGGCCAAATCAGAACGTGTCCTTGCGCCGACGGGTTTCGGCGATGACCTCGATGGTGGTCGCGTGTTCCAGCCCGAGACTGCGCCGGAGTTCGATCGACATCGGCCTCAGAAACGGATTGGTGGCCTTTTCGAGGGCCATGGTCGAGGGGATGGTGGGAGTGTGGTGGGTCCTCAGCCGCTCGACTTCGGCCATGCGGGCCCTGAGCACAGCATTGCCTGGTTCCAGCGTCAGGGCAAAGCGCCCATTGTTCAAGGTATATTCGTGGCCGCAATAAATTCTCGTCGCATCGGGCAGCCGCGTCAGTTTTTCCAGGGCCTGCCACAGCATCTGTGCGGTGCCTTCAAAGAGGCGGCCACAGCCCATCGCGAAGAGCGTATCGCCGGTAAAGACGGCACCATCCATCATGAAGGCGATGTGCGAGCGGGTGTGAGCCGGAATTTCGAGTACCTGCACGGCCAGAGGACCAAACTGCCAGCCGCTGGCCTCGTCGACGCCAGTGTCGATCCCGGGAATGCGGGCACGATCCATGGCCGGACCCACGACCTGGGCACCGAACTGCGCCTTGAGTTCGAGATTGCCACCCACGTGATCGGGGTGATGATGGGTATTGAGGATATAGGTGAGCTTGCGACCGGCAAGCGCTCGGCGTACCGGTTCTGCTTCGGAGGGATCGACGACGGCACAAAGGCCGGTCTGGGCCTCTTCGATCAGATAGGCATAATTGTCGGTCAGGCAGGGAACGAGTTCGATTTTCAGCGGCATCTGGCATTCCTTGACATGGCAGCAAGTGTTTTAGCAGTCGGACCGCGCCCGTTGAACCACATCCTTTGCCGGAGTAGGCAGGTGACATGCAGATCGACGCGGGCGAGCTGGCAAATTTCTACGAGACGTCCCTCGGGCAGGTCGCGCGCCGCACGATCCTTCGGCGCATCCGCGTGCTCTGGCCGGATGTACATGGCCAGCGTGTTCTTGGATACGGTTTTGCAACACCTTACCTGCGGACCTTCCTCAGTGAGGCCGAACGGGTCATCGCCTTGATGCCGGCGCAGCAGGGGGTGCTGGCATGGCCCTCCGAGAAGGTTCTTTCCGTCCTCGGCGAGGAAGACGCCCTGCCCTTTTCAGACGCCCTGTTCGACCGCATTCTCATGATCCATGCGCTGGAGACGGCCGAGGCCTCGCGCACCTTGATGCGTCAGATCTGGCGCGTGCTTCAGCCCGGAGGGCGCCTTGTGATCGTGGCGCCCAATCGCCGCTCACCGTGGTCTCTGGCCGAGACCTCGCCTTTTGCCCAGGGGCGGCCCTTTACCGCCGCCCAGCTTGCCCGCGTACTAGGGGACGGCCTGTTTGTGCCGGAGCGCTGGGACTATGCGCTGCTATTTCCGCCCCTTCCCGGCAGGAGGCTGGTACGGACCGGCAGAGGCTGGGCCCGCATCGGTCAGCGCCTGTGGCCAGGTCTTGCCGGGGTTCATCTCGTGGAGGCGCGCAAGACCCTTTACGGCGCTCCAACTCTGGCTCCGGCGATGCGCCGGCGCTTCATGCCGGCGCGGGTCTCGGGCTAGAAGTTTGCTCCACCAATTGTTGCATGGTGCGTCTGCACCAGACGCGGTACACGCTTCAAGCCCGCATTGCCTGAATTTTGCAGCTTTGCATGAACCGGTCTGCGTGATGCCGCGCAATTGTGCCATGTCTGTCACTGACGCTGTGCGCCAGGGGTTCCTATCTGACTGACTACCGGGCCATTGGCCCCAGTTCAGGAAAGGAACCCATCGATGATGTCTTACGGTTTTGCCAGCACTGCCGCGCTTGTCACGTTGATTGCACTGAGCGGAGCAGCGCAGGCACAGAATGCCGATTGGCAAACCTGCGCACACAAGGCTCGGACCCTCGCGCACGCCATGGCAAAGCATCGAGATGCCGCTGATCTCGAGGCCGTGCGCATCAAGCGCGGCCAGGCCCTGCGCGAATGCAGCAGCGGATTTTATCGTCTCGGCATCTATCATTACGAGGTCGCACTCAAGATGCTGAAGGAGGCAGACAACAGTCACACCTCATCATGATCAGGGATGGCGTACGGTTCGCCATCAGCTCCGGGCTTCACGCGCGCTCCGTTCAGCACGCGCGTGAAGTCTCCTGTAGTGGCGGTCACGCCATCAAACCTCTGCTATGACCATGCGGCCCTGGGCGCAAATCCGCGTGCCAGGGGCTGAACGCCGTCGCTCCCAAAATGTCTTGAGCGGCTTCGGCCCTCCGCCTCTGGGTGTTTCCACGCCTTGTCCCCAGTCAGGCCGCGGCCGGCGTCAGGATGCTTTGCCTTTTTGATCCGGCGCCTCTATCAATACGCCCCGCTGCTACCGCGCCCAGCGGCGCTCGGCCCCGCATGGGGAAGGGCAATCCCGGCACTGACGCCGTGTGCGCACCGCATCACCGATGGTTGGACACCGACATCTCGAATGGCACCGCCTGAATCCAGTACCATCGCCGATATTCTTGCCATCGACGAGCAGATCCATAATCTCCTGATGCAGCGTGCGACCGCTGTGGAGACGCTGAGAAAGCAGCCGGGCGTCTATTGGGGCCTGCGCCCGGCAGATGGGGCAGAGGTGCGCAGGCTTGTCGCCCGCCATCGCGGTAGTTTTCCATTGCGGGTGGCCTTGCACATTTGGCGCGAAATCCAGATGTCGGCCCTTGCCGGCAAGGAGAATTTTTCGGTTCACGTCTATGCCGGCGAAAACGCACTCGCATTCTGGGATCTCGCCCGTTTCTATTTTGGCGCGGCCCTGCCTGTGATTGGCCACGCAACAGCGGCGGCGGTCGTTCATGCCTGTGCCGAAGACCGTTTGTCTTGCGGTGTGGTGCCGTTTCCGGAAAGCGCCGAAAATGTCTCGCCCTGGTGGGCGCAACTCGCGGCTGCAGGCGAAGGTGGCCCGCGCATCATTGCCCGCCTGCCGCTGCTCAAGCAGGACGGCGGGCGCTTCGATTACCCTGATGCCTACGCAATTGGCTCCATAATGCAGGAAGCGACGGGGGCCGACAGCTCCGTGCTGTTTGTCGAAACCAACCAGGAACTGAGCCGCGCCCGTCTTCAGGCTTTGCTTAAGCAGGTCGGGATCACGGCACGTATCGTCGCTGCCGGCCAGGAGGGGGGCCGCAGCACCAGCCGCGAACTGCTGATCGAAGCGCAGGATTTTGTAAGCGAAAGCGATCCGCGCCTCACTGCCTTGCTGGTGGCGGGCGGCGAGGCCATTCTGCGTGCCGTCACCGTTGGCGGCTACGCCGATATGCAGATTTCGAACAAGGACCTGCGTCCATGACCCTATCGCCCCGTCCCGGGATTTCGAAGATCTCACCTTATGTCGGTGGGCGCGCCAGCGTTGGTGGGCTGCCCCGCGTGTTCAAGCTCTCCTCGAATGAATCGCCGCTTGGTCCAAGTCCTGCTGCGCGCGAGGCATTCGTGCGGGCGGCGGAAAATCTTGAAATCTATCCAGAAGGCAGTGCCCGCCTCCTGCGGGAGGCGATCGCCGAAGCCCATGGCCTCCATCCCGAGCGCATCGTCTGCGGCAATGGTTCTGATGAGCTTCTCACTTTGCTCGCCAATGCCTATCTGCGCCCGGGCGATGAGGTGGTGTTCAGCCAGCATGGCTTTCTCGTATATCGCATCGCCACGCTCGCCAATTCCGCGATACCGGTGGCTGTGGACGAACGCGATCTGCACTGCGATGTTGATGCCATGCTGGCAGCGGTGAACGGGCGCACCCGTCTTGTCTATATCGCCAATCCCAACAATCCCACTGGCAGCTACCTGTCCAGCCAGGAATTGCGCCGGCTGCATCGCGGTTTGCCCGAACAGGTGCTGCTCGTGATTGATGCGGCCTATGCCGAGTATGTCCGCCGCAATGACTATGAGAGCGGTATCGAACTGGTGTCGCAATACGACAATGTGGTGATGACCCGTACCTTCTCGAAGGTCTACGGGCTTGCGGGTCTGCGCGTCGGTTGGGCCTTTTGCCCGGCAGAGGTTGCAGCCACCCTTAATCGCATCCGTGGCCCCTTCAACGTCTCGGTACCGGCGCAGGCCGCAGCGGCAGCGGCGGTGCGCGACCGGGCTCATCTTGAACGGGCGCTGGCGCACAACGACAAGTGGCTTCACTGGTTGAGCGGGGAGCTGCGCAGCCTAGGATTGCGTGTTGATGACAGTGCCGGGAATTTTCTGTTGATCCACTTTGCAGCGGAGGGGCCCTTCACGGCCGACAAGGCCGATCAGTTTCTGTCGCAGCGTGGGCTCATTCTGCGCGCGGTTGCCAATTATGCTCTTCCGCATTGTCTGCGTCTGACGGTTGGCAGCGAAGAGGCCAATCGTCTCGTGGTGGAGGCGTTACGGGCCTTTCTGGGAAAGGCTGCTTGATGGGTACGACGCCGTCTGCCGTGTTCAACAAGGTTACCCTGATCGGTGCCGGGCTCATCGGCTCCTCACTGGCCCTTGCCATACGCCGGGCCGGGCTGGCTGGCGAGGTTGCCATCCATGATGCGAGCGCGCAGGTCCTGGCTGAGGTTGTGGAGCTTGGTCTGGCAGACCAGGTATTCAGCGATCTTGGTGCCGCCGTTGCTGATGCAGATCTCGTGGTATTGGCCACACCGCTCGGCAGTTTTGGCCCGCTGGCGCAACGGATGGCGCCTGCGCTGAAGGCGGGTGCGATCCTCTCCGACACCGGTTCGGTAAAGGGCTGCGTCATCCGCGATGTCGGGCCCTTCGTGCCTGAGGGTGTGCACTTCATTCCATCACATCCGGTGGCCGGTACCGAACAGTCCGGCCCGCGCGCGGGGTTTGCAGAGCTGTTTGACGGCCATTGGTGCATTTTGACGCCGGTGGCTGGTACCGACGCCGGGGCGTTGTCCAGGTTGACGGAGTTCTGGCGGGGCTGCGGCAGCGAGGTGGAGCTGATGGAAGCTCGCCATCACGATCTGGTGCTCGCGATCACCAGTCATGTACCGCACCTCATTGCCTACAATATCGTCGGCACAGCTGATGATCTGCAGACCGTCGCCGAGGGAGAGGTAATCAAATATTCAGCGGGCGGGTTTCGCGATTTTACCCGCATTGCTGCCTCTGATCCCACAATGTGGCGGGACGTGTTCCTCAACAATCGCGAGGCGGTTCTCGAGATGCTCGGACGCTTCACCTAGGATCTGAACGTACTTCAACGCGCCATCCGCTGGGGCGATGGCGACACATTGTTCAATCTTTTCACGCGCACGCGGGCTATCCGCCGGTCGATCGTCAGCGCCGGACAGGAAAGCGCTGAAGCCAATTTCGGGCGCAACCGCAAGACGCCGACCTGAGGCCGAGGTCAATCGCCATCCATTTTCAGGGCGGCAATGAAGGCCTCTTGCGGGATCTCCACCTTGCCGAACTGACGCATCTTCTTTTTGCCCTCTTTCTGCTTGTCGAGGAGTTTGCGCTTGCGCGAGATGTCGCCGCCGTAGCATTTGGCGGTCACGTCCTTGCGCAGTGCGCTGATGGTTTCGCGGGCGATCACCTTGCCGCCGATTGCGGCCTGAATGGGAATCTGGAAAAGATGTCGCGGGATCAGTTCCTTGAGCTTCTCGCACATCGTCCGACCACGCGATTCGGCGCGCTGGCGATTGACGATCATGGAGAGGGCATCCACCGACTCACCATTGACGAGGATGCTCATCTTGACCAGATCACCTTCTTCGTAGCCGGCAATGGCATAGTCGAAGCTGGCATAGCCGCGTGAGACCGATTTGAGGCGATCATAGAAGTCAAACACGACTTCGTTGAGCGGCAGGCTGTAGACCAACATGGCGCGATTACCGGCATAGGTCAGTTCCTGCTGACGGCCGCGACGATCCTCACAGAGCTTCAGGACCGCACCCAGATAGTCGTCGGGCACCATGATCGTCGCCTTAATCCAGGGCTCTTCGATGAAGGCGATCTTCATGACATCGGGCATATCGGCGGGATTGTGCAGTTCCTGCATCTCGCCATTGGTGCGATGGATGCGGTAGATCACGCTTGGCGCGGTGGTGATAAGATCAAGGCTGAACTCCCGCTCAAGCCGTTCGCGTACGATCTCAAGGTGCAGGAGACCAAGAAAGCCGCAGCGAAAGCCAAAACCGAGCGCAGCAGAGCTTTCGGTTTCATAGGTAAAGCTGGCATCGTTCAGATGCAGCTTGGCCAGAGCATCGCGCAGATCATCAAACTGACCGGCATCAACCGGGAAGAGGCCGCAGAACACGACCTGCTGTGCGGGTTTGAAGCCCGGCAAGGCGATGGTGACGCCTCTTTTCTCGTCCGTGATGGTGTCGCCAATCTGGGTATCTGCCACCTCTTTGATGGCGGCTGTCAGAAACCCGACCTCGCCCGGACCGAGCACCTCAACAGTCTCCTTTTTGGGCCGGAAAACACCCACTTGCTCGACGTTGTACACGGCATCGGAGGCCAGCATGCGAATGCGCTGACCTTTTCTCAGTGTGCCATCGACGACGCGCACGAGCACGACCACGCCCAGATAGGCGTCATACCAGCTGTCGACCAGCAGCGCCTTCAGCGGGGCTTCACGCGCGCCCCTGGGCGGCGGAAGATGGCTCACGATCGCCTCAAGCACGGCATCGATATTAAGGCCGGTCTTGGCCGAAATTTCGATCGCATTCGAGGCGTCGATGCCGATCACGTCTTCGATCTGCTGGCGCACGCGTGCGGGCTCGGCGGCCGGCAGATCAACCTTGTTGAGTACGGGCACGATCTCGAGATTGGCATCGATTGCCTGGTAGACATTGGCAAGGGTCTGGGCTTCGACGCCCTGGGAGGCGTCGACCACGAGCAGCGCGCCTTCGCAGGCGGCCAGACAGCGGCTCACTTCATAGGCAAAATCGACGTGGCCGGGCGTGTCCATCAGGTTGAGGACATAATTCTGACCGTCCTTGGCGTGGTATTCCAGGCGGACGGTCTGGGCCTTGATGGTGATGCCCCGTTCCCGCTCGATATCCATGGAATCGAGCACTTGCTCTTTCATTTCACGGCTCGAAAGCCCGCCCGTGATCTGGATCAGGCGGTCGGCAAGGGTGGATTTGCCGTGGTCGATATGGGCAACGATGGAAAAGTTGCGGATGTGGGCAAGCTCAGTCATGGAGCGCGATATATAGGCCTGCCGGAACCGCGTAAAGCGAAGCTGCAGCGTCGGTGGAGGTCGGTGCCATGCCCGCAGTCCTCTATCACCTCAGCGCCCCGGCCCTGGCAGGGCGCGCAGCAAGCTTCGTAGTGGGAACAAGGCGGCCAGCTGCAGCACCACGGACACCCCCACCAGTCCCCAAGGGGAGAGGTCATAGAGTTCGCCGCATAGCGCACTGCCGGCAAACCAGGCCACGCCATAGAACGCTGTGAAGATACCGTAGGCCCGCGCCCGGGCATGTTCGGCCACAAGATCTGCCAGTCCCGCATTCATCACCGCGTCATGAACTCCGAGCGCCAGCCCCCACAAAATGGTGCCGACAATCGCCGCAGCAAACCCGCCCAGAAACACCAGCGGAGCTACGGCGGCACCGATCAAGGTTCCAGGTACCAAGACACTCAACCCGCGCCGGTCATAGGCGCGACCGAAGGCAAGGCTGCCGATCCCCGCGGCGGCCATCGCAGCGGCGTAGAGGATCGGCACCCAATGGGCGCTCATGAGCCGCGCCTGCATGTAGTGATAGGCAATGAGAGGATAATCGCAAAAGCCCGCCGCAATGAGCCCGGCGGTGCCTGCGTAAAGCCAGAAGGCGCGCGGTAACTGGCTGTCTGTGGCAGCTGAGGGCGCAGGAGCCACCCGACCGGCAAAGTCAAAGCGCACCCGCAGGATGATCACGGCGAGGAGCGCGCAGACTGCAGGAATGGCAAGCCAGGCAAAGGCCGCGCGATAATCATGATGGATGGCAAGTACCAACGCCGCAATCAGGGGGCCGCCCATGGCCCCCGTCTGATCCATGGCTTCATGCAGACCAAAGGCCCAGCCCTGTCCGATGTGATGGCCCGCGCGCGATTTCAAGGTGGAGGCTGCGGGGCTGCGAACGGCCTTTCCCACCCGCTCCATCACGATGAAGGCGGCAGCGGACCAGAGATTGCCAGCCAAAGCCAGAAGCGGCACGGCGGACATCTGGATGACATATCCCAAAAGGGTGATCGCCCAGTAGCGGTGCGTGCGTTCGGCCAGCCGGCCGCTGCCTAGCCGCAGTACATAGCCGAAGAGTTCTCCACCGCCTGCGATCAAGCCGACGATCAGCCCGGTTGCGCCCAGACTGCCGAGGAATGGTCCGGTAATAGCGCGCATGCCTTCATAGGCCATGTCGGCGAAAAAGCTGACAGCACCAAAGGCGATGATGAAGGCGAGCGCAGACCGGCTATCAAAGTCACGCTGAATCGCATTGATCTGCTCCCGTGTCCGGGCTGCGCAATATCCCGCCGGTGGCCTTGGCCACCGCGGCGATGATGCTGGCCGCAATCGCCTCGATCTGCTCGTCGGTAAGGGTCTTTTCCTTCGGTTGGAGGCGCACGCGGATCGCGATCGACTTCTTACCTGGTGGCACAGCCTCCCCGGCGTAAAGATCAAACACGCTGACGCTTTCGATCAGCGTGCGTTCGGCCATGCGCACCGCCTTCAAGATCTCTTCTGCACCCACCGCGTCAGCGACCAGGAAGGCAAAGTCGCGTTCGACCGGCTGCAGCGGGCTTGGCGCAAAAACCGGGCGAGCCTTACCCTTGATCTTTGGTTCGGGAATGCGGTCAAGGAAGAGTTCGCAGGCGAGCACTGGCCCCTTGAGGTCAAAAGCCTCGACAATGCGCGGATGTAATTCGCCGAAGTGGGCAATGACGCGGGGTCCCAGTGCCAGCACTCCGGAGCGTCCGGGGTGGTACCAGCCGGGTGCGCCTGCGCGCACCGGGGCCGTCATCGCGCCACCCATGAGAGTCTCCAGCAGCGCAAACACGTCGGCTTTGGCATCAAAGACGTCGGGGGCACGCTGCGATTTGGTCCACTCGGGCGCAGGTGTGCCGGCCCGCAGCGCGACCGCGATGTTTTCCTGCTCACCTGGCACGCCGCTGGCAAAGCCGGCGCCAACCTCGAAGAGATTGAGATGGCCAAGACCGCGGGCCTGATTGCGCGCGGCAGCGTCCAGAAGAGAAGGCAATGGTGTTGGTCGCAGGGCATCCAGATCAGCGGCAATGGGATTTTCCAGCTGTCGCGCCGCGTCGCCACCGCCAAAAAGCGCGGCCTTGGTGCGGGCGATGAAGGAGTATTGCACGCACTCATGGAACCCGCGCGCTGCGAGCACCCGACGGCACAGACGCATGCGCCGCTGCGCTGGGGTCAGGACACCGCGAGCCACCGCGAAGGGACGGGGCAAAGGCACGGCTGGAACATGCTCGATGCCGTGAATGCGCACCACCTCTTCAACGAGATCGGCGGGACCGTGCACATCGCTGCGCCAGGACGGTGGCGTGACCAGCAGCTCAGGATCCTGGCGCTTGATGGTAAAGCCCAGGCGCATCAGAATCTGCTCGATCTGGATGATGTCGAGGCTAAGGCCAGTCAGACGCTTCACGGTGTCGGCGGCAAGCACGATCTCGCGCCGCCAGTCCGGCGACTGCCCGGCAATGACGATCTCGCTTGGCTCTCCGCCGCATAGCTCCAGGATCCACTGCGTGGCCAGTTCCAGTCCGGGAATGCAGAACTGCGGGTCCACGCCCCTCTCGAAGCGGTAGCGGGCGTCTGAAAGAATTCCGAGCTTGCGCCCGGTGGCGGCGATGCGTGCCGGATCGAACAGGGCTGCTTCAACAAACACGTTGACGGTCGCCTCGGTACAGCTGCTTGCCTCTCCGCCCATGATGCCACCGAGGCTCAGAACCGCGTTGTCATCTGCGATCACGCACATTGACGAATCGAGGTCGTAGGTCTTGCCATCGAGGGCACGCAGACTTTCACCTTCGGCCGCCATGCGCACACAGATGCCGCCCTGCAGGGTATCGGCATCGAAGACGTGCAGTGGCCGGCCCCGATCAAGGCTCATCAGGTTGGTGAGGTCGACGAGCGCGGAGATCGGCCTAAGCCCGACAGCCCGCAGACGCTCCTGCAGCCATTGCGGCGAGGGGCCATTGCGGACACCGCGGATCAGGCGACCGGCGAAGAGCGGGCTGGCGCCGGCGGCTGCAGCGGGTGCGCTGATGCGTACGCCGATCGGGGCAGGGAAGCGTCCGGCAACCGGCTGCGGTTCCTTTGTACGCAGCTGCCCCATCGCGGCAGCGGCAAGATCGCGGGCTATTCCGTGTACCCCGGTGCAATCACCTCGATTGGGGGTCAGTGAAATCTCGATCACCGGATCATCAAGCCCCAGCGCGCGGGCGATGGGGGTGCCGATTTCAGCGTCGGCCGGCAATTCGATGATGCCGTCATGCTCATCCGACAGGAGCAGTTCGCGGGCCGAACACAGCATGCCGCGCGATTCAAGGCCGCGGATAGCGCCGATCTTGAGCACATCTCCACTATAGGGAATGACCACCCCGGGCCGGGCGAAGACAGCCTTGATGCCGGTACGGGCATTGGGTGCGCCGCAGATCACCTGTACGATGTCGGTGCCGGTATCAACCATGCAGAGTTTGAGCTTGTCGGCATTGGGATGTTTTTCGGCCGAAACCACATGGGCGACGGTGAAGTCGGCGAGACGCGCGCCAGCATCTTCCAGCGTCTCCACTTCAAGACCGATGGCGGTCAGCTTGGCCGCGAGGCTTGCGGCATCGGCCTCGGTGTCGAGGTGCTCAAGCAGCCACGAATAGGTCAGCTTCATCGGCTCAGTCCTGCGTCGAGGGTGGGCACATCGAACGCGGTAAAGCCGAAATGCTTCAGCCAGCGCAGGTCACCGTCAAAAAATGGGCGCAAGTCCGGCGCGCCATATTTCAGCATGGCGAGGCGGTCGAGACCAAGACCGAAGGCAAAGCCCTGGTATCGGCTGGCATCGACACCACACATGGCTAGGACATTGGGATGGACCATGCCCGAACCACCGAGCTCGAGCCAGTCATTGCCACGCCCGAATTCGATGCGTCCGGCGACCGAGCGGTCACAGCGTAGATCCCATTCCACGCTGGGCTCGGTGAAGGGAAAAAAGCTTGGGCGCCCGCGCAGCTCGACGCTCTCGATTTCGAAAAAGGCCTTGCAGAATTCCTCCACCACCCATTTGAGATGACCAAGATGGGTATTCTCGTCGATCACCAGAGCTTCGATCTGGTGAAACATCGGGGAATGCGTGGCATCATTGTCGACGCGATAGGTACGGCCAGGAGCGATGACGCGGATGGGCGGCTTCTGGGTCAGCATGGTGCGGACCTGCACAGGTGATGTATGGGTGCGCAGCACGTGACGCGCACCATCGGCCTGTGGCGCCAGATAGAATGTATCGTGCATCTGACGGGCCGGATGATCAGGCGGGATGTTGAGCTTGGTGAAGTTGTAATCGTCATATTCGACGTCAGGCCCTTCGGCCACCGCAAAGCCGAGATCGGCAAAGATTGCGGTCACTTCGTCGAGAACCTGCGAGATGGGATGCACTGTGCCCTGCGCCAGCGGCCGCGCCGGTAAGGTAACGTCGACGCGCTCCAAATTCAGACGGGCGTCGAGCGCCAGATCCGCCAACGCACGCTTGCGCTGGGCGATGGCCTCGCTGACACGGTCGCGTACGCCATTGAAGAGCGGGCCGTTTTCCTTCCGCTCAGCGGCGGTCATGCCCCCCAGCGTCTTCAGCAGTTCGCTGATGCTGCCCTTTTTGCCGAGCGCAGCTACGCGCACGGCATCCAGAGCGCTTTCATCCGCAGCTGCGCCGATCGCAGCAAGGATCTCGGTCTCAAGGCTTTGCAGGGCCGACATGCCTTATCACCTGAGCTTGAAGGACATCCTGTGAAGGATGTCGATGAACTCGCCCGGCTCGCCGGCGGCGGCCGCGCACCGGGCGACTGATCGATCTGGACGGCGCGTGGACCTGCGTGCGGCGCTACCCGCGCACCTCAGGCCGTTGCCTGGTCAACCAGCGCCTTGAAGGCTTCGGGCTCGCGCACGGCGAGATCGGCAAGGACCTTACGGTCGATCTCGATCCCGGCCTTGGCGAGACCGGCGATAAATCGGCTGTAGGAGAGGCCGTTCTCGCGGCACGCCGCGTTGATGCGCTGAATCCAGAGCGCGCGGAAATTGCGCTTCTTCAGCTTGCGACCGACATAATTGTGCTGCAGCGAGCGATCGGCGGCAGCGTTGGCGGCGCGGATCGTGTTCTTGCGGCGACCGTAGAAGCCCTTGACCTGCTTGAAAACGCGTTTGCGGCGGGCGTGGCTCGGAACCGAGCGGGGTGACTTGGACATCCTATCCCTCCTTACGCGTAGGGCATCCAGCGCTTAATGCGCTGGGTTTCGGAGTTGCTCAGCGTCGAGGTGCCGCGCAATTCCCGGATCTGTTCATTGGAGCGTTTGATCATGCCATGGCGCTTGCCAGCCTGGCCCTTTTTGATCTTGCCGCTTGCGGTGAATCTAAAGCGCTTTTTGGCGCTGGACTTGGTCTTCAGCTTGGACATTTTGCGTTCCTCGGGGCGTTGGCCCGGTTGCGTTCTGGGCCGCCACGGCATGTCCGTGCGCCGGACGGCCCGAAAGGGCGCTGCTTATAAGCAAAAACCCATAATTTGCAAGCTGCCGCGGGTTCCCTGGCGTCGGAACTGGCGGGAGGGCGACTTGCCCCCCGCCGCACAGGGCCCGCGCGGGCCTTGGCGCGGAGCGCCGCCGCGGGGGCGGCGGGTCCCGCGGTTATCCCCCGGTTCTTGTGAAAGACCGTGTTCATCAATACGTTAGCGCCGCAATCCCGACGCAAGAGGGGTCCATGTTTGAAGAATTCAAGAAATTTGCCATGCGTGGCAGCGTCGTCGATCTGGCCGTAGGTGTCATTATCGGCGCCTCGTTCACCGGGATCGTCACGACGCTGGTTAAGGATGTTCTTAATCCCCTCATTGGATTGGTCACTGGCGGGGCAGACTTCACCAATTATTTTCTCGTGCTGCGGGGCGGCGGGCCCTACCCGACGCTGGCTGCGGCGCAGAAGGCGGGCGCGGTCATCCTGGGCTATGGCGCTTTTGTCACCTCGGTGATCAATTTTCTAATTGTCGCGCTGACGCTGTTCCTCATTGTGCGTCAGATCAACCGGCTGAAGGCCCCTGCGCCGGCGGCGCCCCCGCCGCCCGGTGAAGAGATCCTGCTGCTTCGCGAGATCCGTGACCTTCTGCAGAGGCAGGCCTGAATGAGCCGTGGCGCACTTTTTGCCCTCCTTGTCCTTTGTGCGCCGGTAGTGGCCAAGGCTGCTGATACGCCCAAGGCCATCGCAGACGGTTTCTATCAGGCGGTCATCTCCTTGGAGGAGGGTGGAATTCCCGACAGTGCCGGACGCGCGCGTCTCATGCCGTTTATTTCTCCATCGCTGGCAAAGGCTCTTGCGCGTGCGAATGAGGCGGAGCTTGCCTACGCACATAATTCCCGGCACGCGGTTCCGCCCTTGCTGGAGGGCAATATCTTCGTATCTCTCTTCGATGGAGTGAGTGCAGCCAGTGTCGGTCACTGTGTGCTCAGGAAGACGCAGGCGGTGTGTCCGGCCGCGCTCAGCTATCGCAATGCAGGAGGGCGGGCCTATCACTGGCAGGACAAGCTTGTCTTGACGCGCAGCGAGGACGGTTGGCGTGTTGACAATGTCGTCTATGGCGGAGGTGTGCCCTTTACCAATCAAGGTACGCTGAAATCCAATCTTGCTTTCGCCCTCGTCAATGCGCGCGGCCGATGACGCGATGGTGTGGCGCCCATC
>JAKBAU010000055.1 GCA_021808875.1 Pseudomonadota bacterium
CACGCCATAAGGCGACAGATCCGCGACGCAAGACACGACCAGGCGCATGCCGAGGGCCGGGTCAGGTCGATCACGACCGACCTGACCCGGCGGCAACCGACCCGTGGCGAGACGTTCACCATGGAGGTCGAGGGAAGGACGATCACGCAGCGCAAGGCGGCGGGCGCTTCGCTGCTGACGAAGGCCCGCCTTGCCGCGCGGGAACGGACCGAACGAAGCTGGACGGTCGGGCGCATCGGCGGCCTCGACCTGAGCTGCGCCATCCAACCCGGCCGGCATGACGCGCGGCCGGAGCCGCACCTCGCGCTGGAACGCACGGACTTCGCGCAGCCGATCGGCATTGACGGCGAGACGACCCCGGTCGGGATCATCGCCCGGCTGGAACACGCCCTCGACCGGATGGACACGGAACTCGAAGAGGCGCGCCGCCGCGTCATCGACGCGAAAGCCCGGGCGGCCGGCTACGAGCCGCGTCTGGGCGAGACCTTCCCCTTGCAGGGCGAATTGGACAGCAAGCTGGCCCAGCTTGCCGAGATCGAGGCGGACCTGGCCGACACCGAGGGCGTGCTCGACGAGGACCGTCCGCCACAGCCCCAGGCAGCCTGAACCTTCCCTGCCCGATCCGTCGTCACAGGGCGCTTGAGCAATGGGCGGCTGAGCCATCGGTTTTCAAAGAATTCGCGCCTGTCGCTTGGAGACAAGGGATGGGCGCAACCGCCGCGCGGCCCGCCGCAACCGTGCGCGGGTTTTCGCGCGGCATCACGCTCAACAAAGGGAGACCCATCATGGGCTGGCTTTACAAGAATGATCCGATCAGCAACCCCGTCGCCTACCTCGCCGATCAATACGATCACGACGGCGAACACCGCACATACCGGGTGCTCGCCGCCGCGCGCGTCGCCAATACCGTCTATATGGCCTTGAAGGTCACGGAGAAGGCGACCGGCAACTCCTATGTCCTCGCCGCCGTCATTCTGATCTCCAACACCAGGAAACACGGCTTCGGCTACAAGGATATGGACGAGACCATGGGACCCTGCGAATGCGCCTGTCCCGACCGCATCATGCGTCTGCTCTCGCCACTCGAAGACATCCCCAACCCGGGCTACGCCGCCGACTGGCGTGCCCGCGTGGCCGCGCGCAAGAAAGCCGCCGCGGAGCTGCGGACAAAGCGCGCAAGCCTTCAGCCCGGCAGCATCGTGACGCTGGAACGCGCGGTATCCTTCCGCGACGGCACGACTGCCGCCGCTTTTCGCATGCGCTTCGTCAGACGCAAGACGCCGGTCTTCGAGCCGACGAACCGGCCCGGGTTCCTGTGCCGGCTCTCCGCCGCCAGCCTCGCCGCAGCCACCATCACGCACGCTGACGCGACAGCCATCGCGGCACAGGCGGGGGGCTAAGCTTGCACGCCTGCGATCACGCTTCGCGCGCGGCGCGATCTTGTGGAAGGTATCGGACGTTGCCGACGCGCCGGCCGTGTCTGGCGCCAGGGCAAGCCTGAACGGGGAAACAAGATGAAGCAGCGGGTGACGGAGAAAAGGCGAGAGTCGGGAAACGGCTGCCGCATCGCCGTCCGCCGCCGCAAGGGACCGGCCTTTGGCCTCGCGCTGCGCGCGCCCTTGCCCCGTCGGGCCGGGATGCGCCGTGCGGGAGGGGTCTTCCCGAAGAACAGGGAGGATGAAACCCGAACTCAAAGGAGCCATCCATGGCAGACTATTTCACGCAATTCAGCTTCGTCATCCCGGTGACGCCGGAGCAAGGGGACTGGGTCGCGCAAGTGCATGCGCTTGCGACCGAGTTGATCGGGCACGCCGAAGACGGCGAGGCGCGGGAGAACATCGAAGGGCCGCAGGACATGGTGTCGGCTGCCCTGGGGCTCGCCGAGAAGCGCGACGGTGATCCCTGCCTACAGGTCGTGCACGATGACAAGGAAGGCACGGTCTGGGTGGGCTCCGAGGATCCCGGCGACGTGGATTATACCGCCGAACTGGTCCAGGCATTCCTGAAACGCTTCGATCTCGATCTGGTGGTCAGCTTTGAGTGGGCGAACACTTGCAGTAAGCCGCGGCTGGATGCCTTCGGCGGCGGCGCCGTGGTCATCTCGCGGCGGAACGCAGACTGGTTCAGCACGAGCACTTTCGCGGCAACGGCGGTGAAGGCCGAAGCCGAACGGCTCAGGCTCAAACCGGACGACGAACTGGAGGGCATCAATCTCGACGATTTCGTCCACGACATCGCCTCCACACTCGCCGCTGACGCCAACAACGACGGCATCGGCGCGCAGCTCGACTTCCTGCTTGAGCATGGCTGGAACCCGCCGGAGCACCTGTTGCGGGAGTTTAAGCCATGACGGAACCCATCGACGCGAAGGTAACGCTTGAGGTCACCGTCCATGACCGGCGCGCCCTGCGCCGTGCCGCCTGGGCGCGGGCCAGGGAAGGCGGCATGACCGCGCGGGAGCACGCCGAATTCCGGCGGTGCGCGGGCGGCATCGAGGCGGACCTGCTGACCCTGCTCGACGATCGGACGTCACCGCCAGGCGCTTCGATCGAAGACTCCCGGGTGGAACTGTTCAGGTTGGGGCCGGTGCTATGACCGCGCCCGAAATGCCGCATCCCGCGCGTGATATGCCGGCCGTCATCCACACTCTGCTGCATTATACGCCGGAGGATGCCACCGTCAGCTATGCTTATCGCCAACGCGACGACGCCCTCACCGCCGCGCGCAACGCAGCCGAAGCGCACGTGGCTGATCTGCGCCGCGCCGAGAGCGCCTTCCTGCGCGGCCCGGTCGCCGACGATGCCTACGAAATCGTCGTCCAGGACTTTCGGTCCTGGGCCATCGTGTCCCTGCGGCATCGGCCGACAGGGGAACCCGGCAGCCCCTGGCGTTGGACCATCCAGGAGCACGCGGTCGTTGAAACTCTCCGCGGCGAGGAGGCGACTGTTCCGGCGCTGCCGGAGCGCGCCGGGAGCCGCACATGATCCGGCAGTATCGCGCGCAACGCCGGCGCGGCGGGCCGAACCCGCTCGGCGTCGGCATCATCCCGGTCGGCGCCATCTTCTACATCCAGGACGAGGGGTGGTGGCGCGACCGCTATCGCGGCGCGGCCACCTGTCGCAATCCGTGGATCGTCGAGGCCTTCCTGAACGGCACCATCGGCGCGGCGCGCCGCAACCGCCAGACGGGCCTATGGGAAGACGTCTATGCCGCGGGACGCTCCGACATGGCGCTCGTCCGCTCGCTGCGCGACGGCCGCCGCCGCCGGGTCGCCGTGCGCACCCTCGTCCTTCACGAGGAGCACGGGTTGTCGATCGGGCCGTGCCCCAAAGGACATATGGTCTATCCGGATCTGCCCGACATGCGCTTGTGGCGGCTGCCCGATCCTATGGGCATTGCCTGAACCGCCGCGCTGGCCCCGGCGGTTCTCAAGGGAATGAGCAAGGAGCCGATGCAAAGAGGATAGGATCGAAGGCGGGAGAAATGAAACGGCTGCCGCATCGCCGTCCGCCGCCGCAAGGGATCGGCCTTTGGCCTCGCGCCGCGCGCGCCCTTGCCCCGTCGGGCCGGGATGCGCCGTGCGGGAGGGGTCTTCCCGAAGAACAGGGAGGATACAACCCCAACCAGAGGAGCCAGCCATGGTCGAACTTCGCAGCGTAGACCCCCGTACTCTCCAGACCAACCCGAACAATCCCCGCCGCACGCCGGTGTCGCCGGCGATGGATGAACAGCTCGTCGCCTCCATCAGGGCTGTCGGCATCATCCAGCCGCCTTGCGTCACCCGGCAGGCCGACGGGCTGATGATCGTCGTCGGCAACCGCCGGGTGAAGGCTTCGATTAAGGCCGACCTGCCTTTGATCGATGTGCTGGTCTGCGATGCCGACGAGGCCGCCGACGCGATGCGCTCGGTCGCCGAGAACCTGATCCGCGCCTCGATGTCGAGCGTGGACATCTGGCGCGCGATCGAGCGGCTCGAAGCCCAGGGCTGGAACGAGCAGGCCATCGGCGACGCGCTCGCGCTACCTCTCCGCACCGTCCGCCGCCTGAAGCTGCTGGCGCATCTCCATCCGGCGATGCTCGACGTGATGGCGCTCGGCAGCATGCCGAACGAGGAACAGCTCCGCACGATCGCAGCCGCCACGCGCGAGGAACAGGCGCAGGTGTGGAAGAAGCACAAGCCGAAGAAGGGCCAGACCGACGTCGCCTGGTACGAGGTCGCTCGCGGGCTTGCCAAGCGCCGCATGCCGGCCTCCGCCGCCAAATTCGGCGACGACCTGGCGAAAGCTTACGGCATCGTCTGGGAGGACGATTTGTTTGCCCTGTCGGGCGAGGACAGCCACTATACCACCAACGTCGAGGGATTCTTCGGCGCCCAGCAGGAGTGGCTGCAAAACAACCTGCCGGAGCGCGGTACGCTCCTGCCGGTGAACGACTACGGCCAAGGCCAACTGCCGAAGAAGGCCGAGCGTGTCTACGGCAAGCCCGGCAAGACCGACCTGGTCGGACACTACATCGACGTGCGCACGGGCAAGGTCGAGACCATCGCCTACCGGCTGCCCGAGCCGAAGAAGGCCGGCAAGCCCGCGGATGGCGCAAGAAGCGCGACCGGCGCTACGACCGGCGCGGCGGACGGCGGCAGCGATGACGAAGACATGCCGACCGTGCGGACCCGCCCGGACGTGACGCAGAAGGGCGTCGCCATGATCGGCGATCTGCGCACCGAGGCGCTGCATCAGGCGCTCGCCGACACGCCGATCGAGGACGATACCTTGCTCGGTCTGCTGATCCTCGCTTTCGGCGGCAAGAACGTCACCGTCGACAGCGGCAGCGACCTGCGCGGGGATGACCGTCAGGCAATCTGCCGCGCGCTTACCGAAGGCGGCGTGCTGACGGCCGATCTCGATCTGCTGCGCCAGACCGCGCGGAAGATGCTGATCGGCGTGCTGTCGTGCCGGGAGAACCGCTCGCAGAGCGGGCCGTTCGCCCGGATCGCCGGCGAGGCGGTCGGCGCCTCGCTCCGGCTGCCGAACATGGCGACCGAAGAATTCCTGGCGTGCCTGTCGCGCGGCGCGCTGGAGACCGCCGCCAGGGCAGAAGGCGTCAACATTGCGCCCCGCGCGAAGGATACGCGGGCGCGCATGGTCACGCGCTTCAAGGACGGCGCCTTCGTCTATCCGGGCGCGCTCTTCCGGCTCACGCCGGAGGAGCAGAAAACGGCGGAACGCCCGCCTGGCCGCACCGGCTGGGTCAGCCCGGTGGGCGGCGATGATGGTGAAGGCGGCGCGGACGACAGCCCCGAGCCGGAGGCCGGCGACGCAGACGGCGCCGATGTCGAGCGCGAGGCCGCCTGACCCGACAGCAGCGCCTGCCCCGGCGTCGTGCCGGGGCAGGCGCGCTTTATCCCGAGGACATCGCCATGACCGATCTCTCACCGGATGGCGGGGCCCTGTCGCCGCCGCCATCGACGCTCAGCCGCCAGAGACTGGCCCGGGGGTCATCCGCGCAGTCGGCTTTATCGCAGCCCTTCAGCGGCCAGATGTTGCTGACTTTGCAGATCGCCTCCCGTCGCGCGCACCTGGCCGAACTTGAAACCGGGATGATCGCCGCCTGCGAGGCGGCGGCCCTTGGCACGCGCTCCCGGACAAGCGCGACCATCGAGCGCAAGCACTGGGGCCGGACGACCTGGCATCGCTATCTCGCCGCGGCCATGCGGCTGGAAGCGACCTACGGCCCGCGCATGCGCCGCCTTCGCCGGGAAATCGGTCAGCTCGAACGGCTGCAAACATTGCTGACTGCCTCCTGACCGGCTGCCAGCCCCCCCTGCCTGTCCTGCCTGTGACGCGCACCACGGAAGCAGCTTCGGATCGTCCCCATCCGCAGGCCCGTAAGCCATCCCAGCGTCAAAAGGGGCAAGGCTCGTCTTGGGCTGCGCCGGAACGCGGCGCGGGTCGGCGAGGTCGTGCCGATCCGTTCACCCGTGCGCATCCACCCCGCCGCCGTCTGGCGCGAGAGCGGCAGACCCGACAGGCAGAGCACGGCGACGCAGGGGGATACCGAGCGGCAGACCCGCAAGCCTTCGTCCCGCCGATCCCCCCCCCCGGCGAGCGCAGCAGGCCCCCATCGCGCGGCATACGACGATCAAACGTGTGACAGCCAAGGCGGAGCGGTTCGGCATCGGCGGCATGAAGCCGGGCAGGCAACCAGCCCATCGGTATGGATGATCCGCCACGTCGGGTGGGAAGTCGTGCGGCTGCGCATTCCGGGCAGGGCTGGCCATGGATCTCCGATCTCTCGCTGGCCCATCCGGGTCGCCGGTGTGCCGTGTCTCGCGTCACCCCCTCGGATGCGTGCGGTTTAGGCCGGTCGGCGTCCTCCGCGAAAGGGTGGGTCCTCGCCATGCTCGCTCGCAAGGGCGAGCTGCGCGTGGCTCCGGTCCCGCGCAAGGGCGCGCCTTTCTCTCCGGCCGCCTGGGCCCGGCCAAGGAAACCGCACCCGAGGGGGCGGACGTCGGCACAACGCCGGCGGGACCTCCCGGGCAGAGAGAAGGATCGAAATCATGACCAGGAACTCCACCCAGAAAAACGCGAAGACCACCACGAAGCCCGTCCCACCCCGCAGCCGACCGGATCGCAAGTCCATCACCTTCGGGATGGTCGCCCAACTCACCCCGCACCAGGGCCTGGCCGACAACCTCGTCCGCACCTTCGGCCTCGACCCCGTTGACTATGACGGCATTCGCGACGCGACCAAGGAACACATCGCCCGCGCCGCCGAGGCCTTCGGGACGGCGCTGAACGAGAAGGCCCTGCAAATCCACCTGCAACGGATCACCGACGCCTTTGTCAGTTCCGCCTTCGGGGCCGCCCAGTTCTACGGCACCAAGAAGTCGGCCGCGATGGAGCTCACCAGCAAACTGCTCAACGACGACCGCGACGAAGACCGCGACGGTCCGGCCGGCTTCGAGAGCAAGGCCGAGCGCGCCCGCCTGTTCGCCGCCGAGATGGCCCTGCAGTCCTTCGCGCTGATGGCCGCCGCCGAGGGTGCGATCGCCGCCTACGCCGACATCACCGGCGAGACATGGAAGCCCTACGAGGCCCCCACGGCACCCGCCGCCAGCGTCGCCCGTAAATCCGCCGCCGTCGAAATGGCCGCCTTCCAGACGGCATGACCGACCACGGCGGGGGCGGAGCCGGTCACGGCTCCGCCTTCCGCCGGAGGCGGCGACCGTCGCCGCCTGAGCGCAGATGATCCGCGGAGCCCGGCAACCACAGTCGAACGGCACCATCGAGCGGTTGCACCGCACCTTGCTCGGCGAGCACTTCCGGGTCGACGGCCGCAAGACCTGGTTCGAGACGATCAAGGAGATGCAGGCGATGCTCGATGCCTACCCGGTGGGTTACAACACCCAACGGCCGCACCAAGGCCTGCGGCATGAACGGACGGACGCCCGCCAAGACATTCCCGGACGATATCCCCAGGGCCAGCCTGAAGGACGCAACCACTACCTTAATGACCGCGGCCTGATCCACGAGCCAGAAGCGGCCATCTGTCAGCCGATTACCATCTCTCTCTGTACAACCCGCAAACCGAGCACCGGCGGCCCTATCTTGGGCTGCCCCTGCCGCACGATCAGCCCGGTTGACGCGAACACACACCGACTGCTATCTTTGGTTAGGAATGGAACGGTGCGCCGATGTCAGAGAAGGGTTTCAGGCAACGCTACGTCGAAAACAGAGACGCGCTCTCAAAGAGCGCGTCCACTAATGGCGATTTGGCTTGGGGAAACACATTCGGACTGACAACTATCATTCTAGCAGTTCCGCTGGAATTGCTAGGCTTCATGGTGTCGTCCTGGCTGGATGTAAATCAGAACATACAAAAGGTGTCCGCTATCGCTATAATGGTGTTCGTCTATTTCGTTGCCTTAAGGCGAGCGAGCGCGCGAGCTGCTGCTGTGCGTCGTGCAAGAGAGGGTACGAACTCCAATCGAGGTGAATGAGGCCACCCATGAGCGCGCTGTTCAATGTAATAGACCTAATCTCTTCCGCGACTCAGACTGCCGTTGAAGATGGGGTTCTGGCAGGTGGAACGACACTGGCGCAAAGAATTAGGGGGATCACCTTTGCTGCAGATGAAGCGGGAGCTGCCGCGGAAGCGGCGCTTAACAACGAAAATCCCTACGTCGCAATGGTGGCGTTAGCTGTTGGTTTTGCCGCGGCTGCTGTAACGACTCCAGTGCTTGCGCCTGTCCTAGCGGCTTCGTTCGCGGGTGCCCTTGCGGTCGAAGGAGTTTCGGTTACTGCGGCCACACTGAACATAGTTACGACTGCTGTACTAGACGTTGGCATCTCAAATATAGCAGCGGAGGATGCAACCGGCATTGGCAAAGCGCTGCTGAATGTTAACAACAACGCTTCTGCTGTATATAACGGAACCCAGGCGGCCTCTGCTGCATCCATACCGGTGGATCAGCAAAACTGGGGCGACGGCAGCATACAGAATGCCAACTATAACAACTATGACTCTTCGGGTAATTTTACGGGATCGACTTCTCTTACGTTCAATTCCGATGGATCGTCCGTTGCGACAAACTACGTCGGCCCAAACGGAACGGGTTTTCTTCAGTCAAAAATTATAGGTAATCCCAATGGTACATCAGAGGTCATCATTTATAACTCTGACGGTTCTTCGACAGGGACTTTCTATAGCGGCCAGAATGGAACGGGAACGATCACTGCGGTTGACCGGGAAAATGCAGACGGCACATCACAGATCACGACCTATGATGCTAATGGCAACTCCATAACTATCAACTATAGCGGCGCTAATGGCACGGGTACCCAGGGGTCCCAGACCATAATCGTCGCGAGCGGGTCGTTGTCAGCCACAGTCCAAATTGCCGGTGGCACCCTTAATTTCCCGACTGTCAGAACTGGTGCGGTAGGATTCTACAATCAATATGTAGACGTCACATATGTTGGCGGCAATATCTATGCACACGTGTCCGATCCCTTTACCTTTATTTATGATAACGACTTTTACCTAGGCTACCCCGCGGGCGCTACTATTGGCACAGGTTCCGTTCCTAACACGGGTTCTCTTCTCGTCACAAGTGGATTTGGATTGCTCTCGGGGGGATATGTAACGGCAGAAATTCCTGTCTCAGTCGAAGTCGGGTTCCTTGGAACATCGGTTACAACTAACGTCATAGCCAACCAGAACGTGTACGAGACGGCGCTCCCGGTTCTTAGCATCAGCGGAAACTCCACTTTTTACCACGACTTTGGAGTCGTTCATGTCGGCGATATGGCATCCATGAACGTGATGATATCCAACGCCGCTACTGCCTCACTGTCAGACTCTCTTGTGGCGGAGCCGGGCGTCGCATCAGGTCCATTCAGCATGTCTGGCAGCCAGGAGATTATCCAAGCCGGAGGTAGCCAGGCGGTTACCGTTAACCTCGATACGAGCCGGCCCGGCTCTTTTTTCGGCTCTGGCACGATAGGAGTTATAAGCCACGATTCCGTCCTCCCGGACGAAACACTTTCACCGCTGGCGCTGTCCCTTTCAGCGAATGTTTACACCTATGCGGCTCCGACATTCACGGAAAGCGACGGCATCGGCACACTAGTCCGGACTGGCACTAATTGGTCAATAAATCTTGGGGACATCCAGCTGAGCGCCTCCAATGAAGTGCTGCTCATTGGTGTGCAGAACGCAAATCAGTACTATACCGACAGTCTCGCCGGGAGTTTTGATGTGTCGCCCGGAAGCGGGTTCTCCGTATCTGGAGCAGGCCCCTTCACAGACAGCGCATATATATCTGCGACAGTAAATGAGAGTTCTGTCGGACAAAATGCCGGAACGATCGTACTCCATCCATTAAGCCAGAATTATGGCGGGTTCTCTGGAGTTCTACCAGATGAAACGCTTACCATCACCGACAATGTTTTGTGCTTCCTTGCTGGCACGCTGATTAGAACCCTGTCGGACGAAACGCCGGTGGAGCGACTGACGGTTGGCGACATGATTCTGACAGCGACCGGCCAGCCTCGCCCAATCGTTTGGATTGGGGTGGGACGTGTTCTGGCCACGCGTGGCCGGCGGAATGCCGCCACACCGGTCATAGTGCGTAAGGGTGCACTTGGCCCTAGCCAACCACACCGTGATCTCCGCGTCACGAAAGGTCACTCGCTTTACATTGACGACGTGCTGATCCCTGCCGAATTCTTGGTCAACCATCGTTCTATTCTCTGGGACGATCACGCACAGGAGGTGACCGTCTACCACGTCGAGCTTGAGACTCACGATGTGCTCTCGGCAAACGGAGTGCTTGCGGAAAGCTACCGCGACGATGGGAACCGTTGGCTGTTCCAGAACGCCAATTCAGGGTGGAGGCTTCCGCCGAAAGAGCCATGCGCGCCAGTATTGACCGGTGGGCCTATCGTAGATGCGATTTGGCGGCGGTTGTTGGATCGAGCCGGGCTGCGGCCAGGCTTCCCATTGACGGAAGACGCCGATCTTCACGTGCTTGTAGATGGGCGGCGGCAGGACGGCGTGAGGCAAAGGGAAGGCGTGTACGCCTTCTATCTTCCCGCGGAGCGCTTCGCCGTACACATCGCATCGCGGGCTGCCGCTCCGGCGGAGCTAGGCTTGGCGCGTGACCCGCGGCTGCTCGGAGTTGCTATACGGCGCATTGCTATCCGGCAGCTCGGGCAACATCGGGTGGTGGGGGCGGACGATGCTCTGCTGTCCAAAGGATTCCACGCGTTCGAGGCCGACAACGGCTTTCGGTGGACCGATGGCGACGCGGTTGTGCCATCCGATTTGTTGGCAGGCTTCATCGGCCCTGTCGAGCTCAGCATCCACATCGGCATGACGGCCCGCTATATAGAGGAGGGCACCGTTCTCAAGGTAGCGTAGAAATCAGCGCTGGCACCTTGGCCGGTAGCGCCGGCCCTCTCTTCTCTTTCCGAATCACCGTACAGACCAGCCGACGCGTTTCCGGAACGGTAGCACGGGCCGTTCTCAGCCCGTCCGGTAAGCTGCGCCGTCAGCCCCGCCCTCATCGGCTGAGCGACCATGCCGTTCCGCTTGCCGAAACGCTCACCCCCCACCACCTGCTCTGCGGAATTCTCAGGCCACACTCCCGCCTTGCTCGCGACGAAGGTTCCTCCCTGCCACAGTCGCCCTTTCAGACCGAATGCCTTTGGCATGAGTTCCTTTCGGGGAGACCGCCTCACCCCATTGCAGCCTCTCCTGACGCGCAACCTGACGCCTTGGCCCTTGTCGCGTTGCGACGACGCCGTTCAACAGAAATTTTCCCCTGCCGCCCCACCCCACGCCGCAGGCGGCGTGGGGACCCCGGGCAAGCGCGGCATTCCTCGCGATCGCTACGCTGCAAAATTCCCAAGCCCCCGGGGGGGGTGTTGATCGGCGCCGGCCGGCGGCGTCGGGCGGTGCGCTGTCGAGGCCGCAAGGGGCGGCCTCCCGCATCGAAAGGAACATACATCATGCCGACAATCGGTTCATTCAGCCAGGACGACCTCTTCGGTCAGGAAGGCACCATCGAAACCCTCACGCTCAAGGCCAAGGTCAAGTTCGTGCCCCTCAAAGACCGCAGCGAGAAGCAGCCGGACTACCGCATTCTCACCGGCAAGCGGGAAATCGGCGCGGCCTGGTCCCGCACCTCGAAGAAGGGCAGCGCCTACCTCTTCCTCAAGCTTACCGATCCGAGCCAGCCTGACCCGGTGGTCTGCAACCTCTACAGGAACGCGAGCGGCCCCGCCGTTCTCTGGGCCCGCTGAACCGGATGGCCCCGGCGCAAGCCGGGGCCTCTCTCGTCTCAGGGAGATTGATCGAGGCATCATCGGGAACACCGCTCAGCATCGGCAGCGGACATCGCGCGTGTGGTTGGCCGCAGGAGAAGGCTGCCTGCCGGCCGCGGTCCAGCCCTTCGTCATTCACTCCGTTTTCAGGCGGCTTCTGCTATGGTCCCGCGATGGCGAAAATGACCCTTTCCCGCGCCCAGAGCCTCATAGGCGAGATCGTTCCAGGGGAATCGCATTAGGATTTTAGGTCGGCCAAAAGGTGCCGAGGGGTTCAGATTTTGCCGCCTCAGGACGAATTTCCGACGGCGCGAATCTTCGATCGGGGCCAAATTCGCCCAGAGCCCTCCAAATGCGATAGCCCTGGAGATCGTCCTGGCGCGGCTCGACCGTATTCCCCTAGGGTTGTACGAGGGTTGCGCTTCGATTTGATCGCAGGCAGAGAGGTATTGCTACCGGCCGATCCGATCACGACAACGCTGGCCAAACGTCGAGGTTCAACAATGCCACCGAAGCCTCTGCCGCTATGGATCCAATACGTGCAAATCCTCGGGCTGCCGGCGGCGGCGTTCATTGTGACGCTCGTCGGCGCCTGGATCGCCTTGCAGCAGATGCGCATTGCGAACAATAAACTCAGATACGATCTTTACGACAAAAGATCCAAAGTCTTTGATAGCGCGCAAACTCTTCTAAGAGACGTCATGGTGACGAGAAGTGTTACGCTTGAACAAATCAAGGAATACCACTTGGCAACGGCACCCTCGTCATTTATTCTGGATGGCGATCTGACAAAATATTTGGAGAAAATAGGCGAACAGGTTAGCCTCATCGTAGTCTTGGAAGAAGCTATAAGAGAGGCCCTAGCCGGGCCGTCGCGAGTTGATCTCGAGGTTAGTCTTAATGCGAGCCTTAAATGGATCGAAGAGCAACCGGGGCACTCAAGGACAGATTTATTCCGTTCCTTCAACTAAGAGAACCGCGTCCGTCCGGACGCCTTTCGAGCCTTCTAAAAAGGCGCTTCACGGGTTCGGAAACGACAGGCGCGTGAGGGGGGGGGTATACTCCTGCCTCATCGTCACCGGCAGGTCTCCTGGAAACGCCTCAAACCACAACGCGTCGGCTCCAAAGTCGATCTCGCCGGGCCACGTCAGCACCCGCCCATTCGCGCGCGTGGACACCTTCCCGAAGAAGGCGGGATCCTTCAGCGGCTGAAACACGCCGTCCCCCACGATCTTCGAAAAATCGGCGCGAGTCGTCGCGCCACCCTTCCATTCAAGATAGACCGTGAAACTGCCGGGATCGGGCTTCAAGTTGACAATGAGGTGGTCAGACATGGCGTTCACGCGATCCTTCCTAAAGACTGCTTGTTCTGAGCTTTTGCCCACTCTGCCGACAGCGCTGGCTTCCGCGACCCGGCCCAATTACGGACGTTACTTAGCACAGATGGGGTGAGATGTCCATACAGGATGGACGAATCCGAGATTTTTATGGCAGCCTTGTCTGAGCCATTGAGCGCGTGGAAATGAGCCGGACGAGAATCATTATAGTACATCTCAATCGAGATACCCGACCCAGATGTGGTCGAAATCGTGGCGAGGACAGGCATTCTCACACTTTTATGCTTCCGAGCGAGTGAAGCCCGCTCCCCTCCCCGGAAGAGTAGCCAAGCCTCGCGGACGGTGTCAATTGCACCGGCTCCGTTCCCAGGGCCACGAATATCCAAGTTTAGCTGATCTTCTCGTTGAGGATGCCGTCCAGGTAGCCTGTATCCCAGCCTGCGACTTTGCGGCGGAGCTTGACGGACTTCTTATCCTTGGCTGCGCGGACGAGGTTGAGCGCGAAGTGTCGGACCACGGCCATGTTCTTGGCTCCGAAGCCCTTTCGCAGACGGGACTGGTCGTCGTTGAAGGTGACATCGAGCACCCAGTGCAGGCGGTTCTCGATCCGCCAGTGGCCGCGGACCGGCCGGCCTGCCGCCTCGGCGGTGAGGCGCGCCGAGGAGATGTAATAGCGGGTCTCGGCATGCGTCTTCTCGCCGCGCTGCATGCGGGCCTCGACGCGGACGATGCTGGCGGCGTCGGGCAGCCGCAACTCACCCGGGAAGCGGCGCTCGCCGGATAGCCAACCGACCTCACGCATGGCGCTGGTGGTGCGCTGCTCGATGCGGCCGTGGCCCTTGTCGTGCTCGGTGTGGGTCTCGACGGTGCCAGACGGGGCGGCGGTGAAGCAGGCCTCGACCTCGGCGCGCAGGCTGGGCTGGTTGGCCTTGACCGCCAGCAGGTAGTCGGCGCCGACGGTCCTGATGGCGGTAGCGATGCTGCCGTTGGTGGTGATGGCGTCGATCGACACCAGCGCGCCACGCAGCCCGTCCTGCTCGGCCAACCGGGCCAGCAGCACCGGGATGGCGGCGAGTTCGCCAGTGCACCAACGGGTGCCGATGGTGGCGGCGGCCGGGCGCACGGCGCTGGAGGCCGAGCCGGGCAGCCTGGCCGCCGCGCGGGAGCTGTCGGCACTGTGGGGGGGGGCATGCGGGCCATTCGCCGGGGCCTGGCGGTAGGGAAGGACGCGCCGAAGCCTTACGGCCGGCACAAGACGCTCTACAACCGCTTCGTCGGGCGGAGTCGCATGGGTGTGTTCGAGCAGGCCTTCGCCCTTCTCGCCAGCGAAGCAGGCAAGCCGGATCGATTGGTGATCGACGCGACCCACATGAAGGGTAAGCGTCCGGTCAGCCCCACGTTTCTGACCGGGTGCCGGCCTGCTACGATCGGTGTCAGGCAGCGTTGCGCTGATCGAGCCTGATCCGGATGTTGGGGAGGTT
>JAKBAU010000056.1 GCA_021808875.1 Pseudomonadota bacterium
CGCCTATCACGACATACCCATCGTCGTGCCATCAATCAGAGACTTCTGGATGCCCCAGCGCGTCGCAGAGGTATCACGGTAAAACCCCGCCCAGCGCCGTGAGGAGCTCGCAACGGTTACCGTCCAGTTAAGAACCGTCTACGTTTCGTCCAGCGACGCTCTACAGCATTTTTCGCAAGTTGCGCGCGTTATCGCCGTTAGTCCACTTTTGCGCGAACTGATCCTTCGCTGCCTGGACAATGCTTTGGCCAGTTCAAACGATTCATTCAGAACACAAATTCTGGCTCTTGTTCACGAAGAACTCTCGCTTTTGCTCCAGGAAAGTGAGCATGCCCCAGACTATTCTCTGCCGTTACCCAGTGGTCGTGACAAGCGACTATTCAAAATCTGTCAGGCCATTTTGAACGATCCGGGCAATTCCCGTAGCTTGGAAGAATGGGCACACCATGCCGGCGCATCAAAGCGGACGATGGCGCGGCTATTCCAATCCGAATTTGGCGTTTCGTATTTGACCTGGCGCCAGCAAGTCCGCATCGTTGTAGCTTTATCGCGCCTAGCTCAAGGTGACCCGGTAACGATCATTGCCGGCGATCTAGGGTATGAGACACCCGCCGCCTTCTCCCTCATGTTCCGCCGCGCCACGGGTTTGCCACCAAGCAAATATGCCGCGGTCGCGGCCGCTCACCATTTTGAAGAACTTCCCGATGGTTCGCATAGGGAGAAAATTTTCGATCAAGTTGGTAGGCATGATCCCGTTGCAACGGCTCGGTGCTTTTCCCTCAACGGTATCGCGGCGGCAAGACGCTACGATCCCGCCTCATGGAAAAACTTAGCCCACGCCGATAATTATTAATTCACAACGATTAGATTTGGTTTTCATCGGCACCGTGTCGACTATCGTCCACCGCCAATCAGTGGTTGGCATCGTGGGTTCGGCATTCTTCAACTGTCAGAATCGTACATATCGCAACCAATGTCCTGATGACTGCAGCATGCTGTCAAGAGATCCAAACCACTCTTCTGCGACATAAATGAACTGGCGGCTCGGCTTTTTGGCTTGAAGAACCAGAGAACACGAAAATAAGACGCCTATGACGGGATCTCCGGAAATAGATACCGTCATATTAATCTTGTATCGTAATGACTCCGATGTGCTGAATTGCAACGCTGCTGCCATGCGCAATCAATAAGCGAAAGGTGGAATAAATGCATGATTGATCGCTTACGATTTGGCCTGGTTCGACTACATTATCACTGCAACCTTCCTGCCTGTCATTGCGCGCACGGCTCTACGACCGACAGCCTCGGTAAGGATCGATCATCTCTGGCCGGCTTTTGGAATCGGGGCGGTCATTGGCTCCCTCTTGGTGGCCCGCGTCGACAAAACACGGGATCCCCGCCTCGCGTTGGCCGTTTGTTATGTAATTGAGGCGCTTGGCGTCGCCGGGGCGATTGATCATCCCAAGGATTGCCGGATTTTTGTGAGCTGGTCTACCGTTTAATGCAATTAACTATTTCACCATACGCGACATGACGAGGCCTCGAGGTGCCGCCTCGGCCCGTGCCTCAGCATAGAGCTCGCGCCACGTGAAAACCTGGTTGGTGTTCACGTTATATTGCCGGGCGACCATCGACACCGAGGCGCCAAGCACCGCACATATCGCCATAATCTCGCGCTTCAGCGCCTTAGGCCCCGGCCTTATGCCGCCGCTTCACACGCAAACTTGTGTCCATTATCTCAGTCGTGGGCAGTTTCCATCTTCAAGTTAACTTCCTTGAAGATTGCCCCTGTAGCCAAAATCCAGGACGATGGCCGTCCCCGGCTTTCAATTACCCACAAATCGGCGGTTTTTGAAGCAGCGAGGCTATTGCCCGGCGCGAATCGCGTGTGATTCTTTGTCCTGCACCGAATCGGGGGCGGTGCGATGGGTGAGGATGAGGTTGATTGGTTTGACCGGGAGATTTCCGGGTGCCATTTTGCTGACAAGCGTTTGAAAGGGCGGTTCCGCAAGCTGGTCGCGCGGATCGGAGGTTCTGTGGGACAAAGCATTCCGCTGGTCTGCCAGGATTGGGCCAACACGAAGGCTGCTTATCGCTTTTTCTCCAATGAACGGGTCAGCGAGGCTGATATTCTGGCTGGGCACTTTCAATCGACTTGCGAGCGCATAGAGGCTACGGACGGTCTAATTTTCATGCTCCACGACACGACAGAGTTTGTCTACCAGCGGGAATCTTCCGAGGCCATCGGCATCACGAAAAGCGTAAACAGCGGCCGCGACAAGGCGGGGCGCCTGCGGTCGCATACGGTTTGCGGGATCCTGATGCATTCGAGCCTTGCGATCACGAGTGAGGGGCTGCCTCTTGGCGTTGCCGCGGCAAAATTCTGGACCCGAACAAAGTTCAAGGGGACGGCGGCACTCAAGAAGAAGATCAACCCGACCAGGGTTCCCATTGAGGCGAAAGAAAGTATCCGATGGCTGGAGAATGTGAAGCAATCCACTGCATTTTTGATGATCCTGGGCGATGTGCCCATATTGGTGATCGCGAGAGCGACATCTACGAGCTCTTTTGCACGGCGCACGGAATGGGCACGCATTTCCTGATCAGAACTTGTGTCGATCGCCTCGCAGGGGAAGGAGATCACACAATTGCCGATGAGATGGATGAAGTGACGGTGAAAGGGCTGCATCGCATCGAGGTCCGGGACAGTAAGGGTGATCCGGACCAGGCAGTGCTGGAGATCAAGTATCGCAAAATCCGCGTCCTGCCGCCAATTGGCAAACAAAAGCGATACCCGGCATTTTCGTTAACGGTGATCCATGCGGAGGAACGCGGGAGCCCGAAGCATCGGAAGAAAATCCATTGGAAGTTGATCACCGATTTGCCTGTGTGGTCCCGCAAGGATGCCATCGAAAAACCCCAATGGTATGCAATGCGCTGGAAAATTGAAGTGTTTCATAAAATCCTCAAATCCGGGTGTAAGGCGGAAGAGTCAAAGCTCCGGACAGCGCAGCGGCTGACAAATTTGATCGCGGTCTTTTGCATCATCAGCTGGCGGATATTCTGGATTACGATGCTAAACCGCTCGACCCCGTACGCGCCACCAGCACTCGCATTGGACGAAACAGAAATCGGCTTACTGGACCACCTGGTGGAAGGCAAAACCCGACCTCGTCGAAGGACACTTGGGCAGTATCTGACCAAAATCGCCCAGCTCGGCGGCTATCTTGCACGTGCAAGCGATCCTCCTCCGGGTAACACAGTCATGTGGCGAGGACTCTCACGTCTGACAGATATCAAACTCGGCGTAATGATCGGTATGCAATTTGTGGGTAATTGAAAGTCAGACCGGAGGGATACAATACAGGCATGATGACGTACCGCTGACACCATCGACGAGCCGCAGCAGAATTTGCCTGACAAACGGCGACATATTTGCTGTGCATCACTCAGACGTGTCTGCGAGGACAACACCCTTGTTCGTCTGCGCCTTCTTTGAAGCGTTGTCGACTAAGCGCGGCGTGGCGCGCTCACCAGGTTGCAAATCGGTTTGAGTAGACAAAATGCACCGGGCAAGCGCTAAAGCCTGCATTGTCCATGCTTCGAGGTCTTTCGCGTCTTTACTCAAGGTACACCAGGAATTTGCTCCATCAAGAAGCGTGTTCACAATGCGGACTTTTATCTCGGTATTCTTATAGCCCATATCATTGGCAGCGACCTCATACAGCCGAGCGCAAAGTTGTAGCCAATGGTGGACCTCCTCACGGATCTCGGTTTGGAGAAATTTTCCAATCTGGTCCGACGCCACAAGAATATCCCAGAGGTCGTTTTCAGGTTGGAGAATCTGTAGCTGAAAGCGCACGCGGACTATCGCATCCCAGACCTCACCTGCGTTCTCACAGTTCTCAATTTCCTTAAGCATGGCCATGCCGTAATGATAATAGTGCCATCGCAATATTGCCGTAACGATCTCATCCCGCCCGCCGGGGAAATGCGAGTAGATGCTCGATGCTTTGATGTTGATGGCCTTTCCAAGCGTTCGCATCGTGACGGCGGAGTATCCTTCCGTCGTCGCCAGCTTGAGAAAAGCCTGAAGGATCTGTAGGCGACCTGGCGTCAGGCCAGACCAATCAAAGCGCTCCAAATGTTTTCGTATTTGGTCTCGAGCGCGCTGAAGCTTGGGCGACAATGGCATTGTGTATTCCGATGTATCTAAGCGACCGGCATTGCTATTTGACCCAAAGTGCCGGGTCATTTCCGCCGCCCACCGGATCGCAGTGTGAGATCATGTCGCAATAGCTTGTTGTCACAGCTGTTTCCAGCCCCGCTGCAGGTGAGAGGTTGTTATGACGCGTAATGAGGCCACATCACGTTCGCCTGGTCAAGAGAAGCCGCCGAAATTCTATTTGTTCAGTTGGTTACCGGCCGACGTTGTACAGAAGTAATGGGGCATTTTCGGGCGGCGCTGTCTGGATGAAGTGAATGGCCCGGACTTTGGACGATTCGCACGGCCACGCTGGCCACCTTCCTCGACGCCTCCCTCCATCCAACTCTAGACCAGGTCCGGGGCATTGCCGCCATGGATAAGGCGGCTAAGGAGTGGCCCGATGATCAGACTCTGGACGGTTATCCGACACAGCACGAGGGCAAATATGCTTCGACAGGGTTGGTTGAGGGCGTCCATCTCTTCCTCTCGACGCTTATGGCGAGGCTGGCCAGTGGGGAGCTATTCCTGAGATACGGGAACCTGTCCACGTCCCCCCTGTCCCGGGCCAATGTCCCAGATGATGGTGCAAGTGAAGTGAGGTGGTAGTGGCGCCCAGTTACTTCGGTGACGCGGAAATCGCGGCCATTCGGAGAAAAATGGCCCATTCTACGTAGCATTTGGCTCCTCGTGTGCAGGTGGGGTAAGGCCCTTTCGCTCTATTATCCTTCTACGAAATGCTGATCCGGCATGGGATGCCCAAGGCATTTACTGGCGCTGCGGCCCGATCGTTGGCGCCGTTTGGTGAAGAGGGAAGAGTGATGGAACAGAACAAGGTGAATTGGGGCAAACCAGCCGATATGCGATCAGTCCCTACCCCGGCTGGTTCTTAAAATCCAGGAGATCCAAGAATGATTTCGGCCGTCGACAGCAAAAATGGACTTCCGCGAGCTGGCGCGTTCGGCGTTTCGGCTAATCTGGACCAGCAAGGCCAACCGCTTGGCACCTATGCTCATGGAAAATGGCATGTCGCCAAGACGGTGAATCGGACGACGGTTGTCGAGGGGCAGCCGTACCGGGTCTTTGAAACGCGGCCTACAAGCTACGACGCGATGTTTCGGTTATCCGTCGCCGGCGATGCCAAACGCGAGGCGGTTGTGTGCGGAGACCGCCGCCTGACCTATGGCGAACTCGACGCGATGATCGAACGGACGGCTCACGGCTTTATCACAGCTGGGCTCCAGCGAGGCGAACGTGTCGCCGTCATGTTAGACAATCGGCTTGAATATTTGGTCGCAATTCTGGCCTGTGTCCGGGCCGGTGGGATTGCCATTCCCCTCGGGACACGTCTTGGCCCGGTAGACGTCGCGTATATCATCGATGACGCAGCCCCTGCCTTTGCCGTGACGGCGCCGGACTGGCTGGAAAAGTTCCCCGAACAAGGAAGCCTGCGCCGTATCTTTGTTGTTGGCGCCGAGTCGAATAATCAAGATGATTTCGGCCGTCTGCTGCTGGTGGCCCCCGTGACGCTTCCCGCCCTACAAAGCGACGATATCATGATGATCGTTTATACGTCTGGCACGACGGGGAAGCCGAAAGGAGCATGCCTCACACACCTGAATTTTGTGCATACCTGCCTGCATTACCTTTACGCACTTGCCATCGACGCACCGCAACGTAGCCTGCTTGCGGTGCCAGCAACCCATATCGCAGGCTTTGGCCCTCTGGCGTCCGTAACGTTGGCTTCAGGTGGCACGATTGTCATGGTCCGTGAATTCAAGACCGACGCCATCCTTGCGCTTATGGAGAAGGAACGGATCACCTACGCCGTGTTTGTCCCGTCAATGTACCAATTATTGGTCATGAAATCCGCCGTAAAAGACTTCGATCTTTCGCACTGGAAATACGGTATCTACGGCGGAGCAATCATGCCGCCCGCCGTGATCGAAAGATTTAGCGAAATCGTGCCGGCCCTGCGCATGATCAACGCGTACGGCGCGACAGAGACATGCGCGGTCTGTACAATCATGCCCGCCGAGCTGACCACAGGTGCACCCGGTAGTGTCGGCTTTCCGCTCGAATGCGACGACATCATCATCGTTGACGAGAATGGCCACGAGCTTCCCAATGGCGAGCATGGTGAATTATGGGTGCGCGGCCCCAATGTGAGCCCAGGCTACTGGAACAACGAGGCGGCAACGCATCAAGCCTTTGTGAACGGTTTTTGGAAGAGCGGCGACGTCGGGATGCGCGATTCATCCGGTCTCCTCTACATCGTAGACCGTTTGAAGGACATGATCAACCGTGGTGGTTTCAAAGTGTTCAGCGCCGAAGTTGAGAACGCCATTATGACGGAATCGCGAGTCGAGGATTGTGCCGTTGTCGGCGTGCCTGATCCGGTTCTTGGCGAAAAGACATTTGCGTTCGTGAAGCGACGCGACGCCAACTTGACGGCGGCTGACCTGAATCGGCATTTGCGGGAGCGGATCGCCGACTACAAAATACCGGATTTTTGGATGGTCGGGGATCAACCCGTTCCGCGGAACCAGAATGGGAAAGTTCAGAAGAAAGACGTCTATGAAGTGGCGCTGGGCTTTCTCGGCTGCTCATCGTGCGGTCAAACCAACGACGCTAAGGTTTCTGCCTAGCAGAATCTGGGAACTTTATCAAAACGCCGATCACTAAAAACCTGAATGAGAGGAAATATCCATGAGTGGGTCAGTCAAAGGCAAGACTATTATCGTAACTGGTGCGGGTGGAGGGCTTGGCTCGGCGATTGCGAGTGACTTAGCCACCAATGGCGCGCGTGTTGCCGTCGCGGACATTAACCGCGATGCCGCAGCGGCGGTCGTCCATGAAATCACGAAGGCCGGTGGCGACGCCATTGCCGTCGCGGTTGACGTTGGAAATCGCGACCAAGTGAGAGCTGTGATTAGCGAGGTTGTGGCGAAATATGGTCGTCTTGACGTCATGTTCAATAATGCCGGTGTTAGCCAAACCTGCCCCTTCATGGAGGTCACGGAAGCGGATTTTAACCGCATCATCCGGATCAATAGCCTTGGTGTTTTGCTCGGAACGCAGGAAGCTGCGCGTCAGATGCTGGCGCAGGGTGGTGGGGGTAAAATCATCAACACCGCCTCGATCGCTGGCAAACAGGGGTGGGCCGACTATGCGCATTACTGCGCTTCAAAATTTGCGGTCGTCGCGTTGACTCAATCGGCCGCTCGGTCGTTCGCTCGACACAAGATCACTGTCAATTGCTTCAGCCCCGGTGTCGTAGAGACGGAACTGTGGAAACAGCTTGATGAGGACGCGCTGAAATATGGCGTCACGGAAAAGCCGAAACAATTGATCGATGGGTTCACCCAGAATATTCTCCTTGGCCGTGTCTCTACAGCAAATGATGTGATTGGGACCACGAATTTCCTGGCATCTGATGCGTCCGACTATATCACGGGCCAAACCATCATGGTTGATGGTGGTATGGTTCTCATTTGATTTTGATGTGGGAATTTGCATTCGCGCTGCCTCGCTGGCCTGAACTGCGAGGCAGCGTGTTCCTTCACTGTCGTACGAAGACAGACGTCGCTATCCTCGTTAGTTCCGTGAAGCGCGATGGCGTCCGTTACTTTACGACACGCAAAGGTGTGGCAGAGGCAAACATGGTCATCAACGCGGCTACGCCGTGGAATGGGTTATGAAAGGCGTGGCGACAATGGTGCGGGATGTTGATGCGTTCATATTGAACCGTGCCAGCCTGAGGAGCTTCCGATGAGCAGTGAAAGATTGGCCAAAATTCTGCTCGCCAATGATGACGGCTATCAGTCACCTGGCTTGGCGGCAATGCGGGAGGCTCTAATCGCCGCGGACTTCCAGGTTTTGTCTGTTGCGCCCGATGGACCTCGAAGCGGCACGTCCCGCTCGGCGTCATTCCGCAAGCCCGTCACGATGAGGCAGCTGGGAGGAGACGATGAGAACCCCATCTACGGTGCGGATGGCACGCCGGTGGATTGCGTCCGTGCCGCGATCGTCTCAAGGCTGGCGGAAGGGATCAGCTTGGTCATTTCGGGCATCAATGAGGGCGCCAATCTCGGTGATGATGCCACCTATTCATCGACCTTCGGTTCTGCTGCGGAGGGCGCCTTGCTGGGCTTCCCCGCCCTGTCGATTTCCCAGCAGTCGCGCGATGGCAGGTTCCGGCTGGTGGATTTGACGGATTACGATTTCGGCTGGTGCGCGCAGGTGGGCGCCGAGATCGCCGCCTGGATGATCGCAACGCCGCCGCCGCCGCGGAGCATCCTGAATGTCAACGCCCCCGGCCGGCTCGTTGATCGCCGCCTAAAAATCACGACGCTTGATCACCGGGTGTGGGATTTGAACCATTTTCAACCCGTTCTGACTGATAATGGTGAAGGATGGCACACGTTTCTTCAGAACGTCGATGTCGACCCCGTATTCACCATGCGCCCAGGTTCGGATGCGAGCGCGCTTGCCGCGGGGCATGTGTCCGTGACGCCCGTTTCATTCGACTTCGCGGATCCGAGGGCGACCAGCCGGTTGCGCCGGTGGACGGCGCAGACTGTGGATGCGATCAACCCAAGGCTTGGGGCGACGGACGGGCGCTGCGCGGGAGGGTGCTGTGGCTGAAAAGAGGGTTGCTCTGATCACGGGCGCCGCGGGCAGCCTTGGCTCCGCCATTGCCAGCCAATTTGAGGCGGCCGGGTACAATCTCGCGCTGTTCGAGCGAGACGCGGCAGCGGCCGCGCTGGCGACCGAGCCATTCCACGGCAGGGCCTTTGGCGCCGCCGCAGACCAGGCGGACCGGGCCAGCGTCGATGAAGCCGTGGGGCGCGTCGTGGAACATTATGGACGCATCGACGCAGTAGTGGCCAATGCCGGCTATGCGAAGTTTGGCGGCATGCTGGACATGGAGCCGTGCACCTGGGAGCATCATATCGCGATCAATCTGAATGGCACCTTCCATGTCTGCCAGGCGGCCGCGCGGGTCATAGCCTCCGCGCACCGGGAGGGCGGGGCCATCACGGTCATCGCCTCATCCCTAGCGCTTGCCCATGCCGACCAGACCGGGGCCTATTCGACGAGCAAATCGGCATTGCTGATGCTCGTTCGTTCCATGGCGGCGGAGTTTGGCGTCTACGGCATTCGCGTGAATGCCATCTTGCCTGGCGTCATCGAAACCGCGATGACGCAGCTGATGCTGGGACAGCCGGGTGTACGCCAGGATCTGTTGCAGGAAACGCCGATCGGCCGTCTTGGAATGCCGGAGGACGTTGCCAATGCGGCCGCGTTTCTGAGCTCCGAACAAGCCGGCTTTATCACAGGAGCGTGGCTCAATGTCGATGGCGGTCAGTCAATCTACGGCCAGCCGCGCTGGGTGAAGCAGGATCGCAGTGTTCGCTTTGAGCCGGGCTGGATCCCGGCCCTTGGCGAAGCTGATCATTAAACAACCTAAAGGAAAGGAACATAGCATGGCGAATATCAATTGGGACATCGTCGCGAACGGTGTGGCCAGAGAGAAGCAGCGAATGATCTGGCGCCCCTATGGCGCGCCGACTGTGCTTGATTTGGCGCATAGCGCCTTCCACGACGCGCCAGTTTCTCTGCCCTGGGCCATTCCGGAGACGCTGGCTGTGTCGGTAGCGATCACAGGCGCATTCTTCCGGAAAGACAAGAATCCGAATCAGCCGATCACCCCGGATGAGATCAGGAATTCGGCGCGTGAATGCCTGGAAGCCGGCGCCAGCACGGTTCATATCCATGTGCGCGACGACGAGGGTTACAACGTGCTGTCCCTGGACCGGTTCCGGGCGGTTATCGAACCGCTGAAGAGGGACTATCCGGACCTCGCCGTGGATGGCTGCCTTGTGCCGGCCCTCGAAGGTGAGTGGGATGAGATGAAGCGCGTGCTGAACGCCAAGCTGCTGGATGGCGCGCCCATCAACACGACGGCGACATATATTGGCGACTCGCTTTTTGTGAAGCCAGCGCCTGTGATGATTGAGAAGGTGCGGCTCATTGTCGAATCGGGGGCGGTTCCGGAAATTGCAGTTTACACCGATGCCGACGTTGGCAATGCCGATCGGTTCCTGATCCGCAGCGGCCTAATCAAGACGCCAGCGGTGTGGCTCATTTTGCCGGCTTTGCCGGGATGCAGCCCCATGGACAACCCCCGTCAGATGGTTGAAGGGTTGATGCGCACCGTGACGACGATCCGCGATATCGATGAGAACGGCATGATCATGGTTTGCGCCGCGGGTCGCGCCTCGATGTATGTCGCCACATTAGCGGCAGCGATGGGCCTCCACATCCGTGTCGGCATGGAAGACAGCTATTGGCTCTGGCCACATCGCGAGGATCTGATCCAGTCCAATCGCCAGACATTTGAACTCGGCGCCAAGCTCGCAGATGTGTTGGGACGACGCGTGGCAACGCGTGCCGAGTATCGACAAATGCTCGGTGTGAAATCAAGCGTAGAGACGGTCCTGGCATAAGTCAGGTTTAGGCCACGGGGGACAACAAGACATCCATCAGAATATGACTTGAGTGCCGGTCGTCCCTCTCCATTGAGGGTATTGCCGGCCTCAAGGTCAACCGCATGAGTGTTTCTGCCCTCCAAGAAGAGCGCCTCGCCGATGCAGGCGACGGCACACCGCCCCGATCGGTGTGCCGTCCTCGGCCTTCTTTTGGTCTTGGTGCTGCCAGCTTCTCGACCCGAAAGACATTCAAGGGACGGCCGCACTCAAGAAGAAAATCAACCCGACGCGGGCTCTAATCCGACGGATCGAGGTCGGCTTGCCAACGCCGCAATATCAAACCGCGCATTGCCCGCAGAGGCCAAGACACCTCGAAAAAAACTCAAGCGCCATCGTTCCCAAGACCGGCGCGCGTGCTGATATGGCCGCATCTAAGGTAAGCGGTACCCCGAAGTTGGACTATGTTGCTGGGCTTTATCCAGCATCTGCAATTCTCGGCGTTTCTGGCCGGCGCCACCAATCATCAAGGGTGGCACAATACATCATCGCAAGCGGACACAGCGCTCCGGGATATGTACATTCTTCATGCCACGCCCAATGCGAGAAGATATTGCGCCGTGGCGAAAATGACATGGGCGACCACCACAAAAAGGATTGTGATGAATGGCATCGGCGTCTTTCGAGCAAACAGCCCTGCCCCCATGCCCGGCATCAGAATCATGAGTCCCGCCAGCGAGCTGACCACCACGCCGATCAGGAAGAAGGGGAAAATCGTCGGGGCTTTGATGAAATCCACACCCCAAAACAGTGGTAACATCGCGGCATAAGCGAGGCCGACAATATAATGGAACCCCCACCCTACAACACCTTCCACTACGGTATCAGGTGCGGTGTCTTCTTGATCGAACACAAACCGTCCCGCAGGAAGACCCAGAAGCCATCGTCCCACCAACGGCCAATGTGTTCCGGACATTCCGGTTATCCGGGCGACGATGAGGCCCCACAGGTCCAGCGCGATGGTCGAGCCAATGCCAACAACCAAGATGAATATTTCGGTTTGCCGCATCACCTCAGCCCCCATCCCCAAAATTTCGATAATGCCCACATATGATTCGATCCATAGGATATCCACGGGGGTACAAAGATAAGTTCATTTCCGTACAGGCCACTTCCATGCCATAAAAAGAAACATCACCGCACCAATGGCGAGCGCCCCAGCCGCGACCTTCAGGGAAAGTGCGAAACCGGCCTGCTGACTATTGGTGAAGCCTAAGATCACCTTGACCATAGGCGGTCCCGCGATCTGACCGATGCTAAATAAAGCCGTGAGCAGCCCCATATAACGGGCCGCATGATGTGGCCGGAGCCGGGTCACTTCGCGCATGCTGTAGAAATTGATCGCGGTGAACGGCAGTCCTGCTAAGATACTGCTCACGAAGAAACCGGCTATTGTCGGGACAAGCATGGCGCCTACAACACCGGTGCCTTCGAGAATATAGCAAAGCGTAAGGGCCAGACGAGGATCGCGTACCCATTCGGTACAAACCACGATCAGGGAGCCAACCACAGCCGCGAGACCGAAGGCCGGCCAGAAAAGGTCGAGCCAGACGGAAGCAGAAGATGGCAGGGTCGCCCGCGCAATCACTGGCAGGAAGGTCGCCGTGATGATGTAACCGAACCCAGCCAGGCCATAAGCCAGCGAGAAAAACGTCATTTCACCGGCATTTTCGGGAACATCCGACGTCAGGACGTGAGAATGGGCTCCGTGCACAAATGGCAGCTCGCTGGTACGAAATATTCTCCAGACGACCGCCGTCAGGATTGTAGCGATCACACCGAAGCACAGCCACCCACTTCTCGAACTCCATCCGAGCTGAACCATGCCGGAGACGGCAAAGCCCGACAGAGCGATGCCGAACCCGACACCGGTAAACATAATGCTGCCCATCGTCGAGCGACCCTGCGCTCCCAGCAAGGCGAGACACCAACGTGACGTGTGGATCAGGACAATCGCGCTCGCGACACCTATGACGAACCGAAAGACAATCCAGTCCAGATGATTCCCGATGAGCATTGCGAATGTCAAAGCGACGGTCAGCGCAAGCCCCCACCGGGTCAACGCCGCGCTCGACCAAATGCGGGGAAGCCCCATACAGAGCATGGCGCCGGCTAGATAGCCCAGGTAATTCGCACTCGCGAGTGTGCTACCAAATGATAGATCGAGCGCGCCGTCGCGGATCATCATGGGCAGGATCGGCGTAAATGCGAAGCGGCCGATCCCCATGGCAACGGCGAGCGAGACAGCGCTGCCGACCACAATGACCCAAGAGGGAAGCGCAGGGCGCGGAAAGGGTATCGATGCCGCACCCCGGGGGAGCGCGGCAGGAATATGTTCCATCTTCATAACCGGGCCTGTGTGAAGCCCGCCACGGTCCACCCAGCCGGCCCATCGTCGAGCCGACGCGCTTTAAAGCCGAGCGCCTGCAATGCAGCCACCGCCTCGAACGACAAAATACAGTGCGGTCCCCGGCAATAGGCCACAATTTCGCGTCCGGATGGAAGCTCACCGAGGCGCGCTTCCAGCTCCCCCAAAGGAATGCTCAACGCCCCTGCAATGTGACCATGTTCAAACTCTGTCGCTGGCCGGACGTCGATGACCGTGACAAGCTCGTCGCGTATCAGCGCCCGGAGTTGATCACGTGAGACCGGTTCGAGACGCTCGCGTGCGCGCAAGTAATCGGCACGCAATTGACGTACCGTTGCGCTCTGGCGTTCCCGGATGGCGCGCAACGCCGTAATCAGGGCAGCGTATTCGTCCAGATCCCGAAGACTGTAGAAGACCTGTTTACCCTGACGAGTGGCTTCAATGAGATAGGCCCGCCGCAGGATCTGCAAATGGCGGGACGTGTTGGCCATCGACAGGTGTGCACGCTCTGCCAACGCCTCTACGCTGAGCGCCCCGTCGCGGAGATGCTCAAGAAGCTGAACCCTGTGGGGATGCGCCAGAGCCGCTGCACACGCGGCAATATCGTCTATTTCCGAAGGAGATGCCTGCATCTCGATATATCAATCAATTAATTCCACGATTAATTGATTGATAGCAGGTCCGATGAGGTTTGTCGATATGGCTGTGCGCTGTTCGGCCTTGAGTTCGAGAAAACCAGGCCAATTTACCCCCACGCCCCAAAAGGCTGCCATTCGGTTGTATCATCGGGCGCGGGAGTGGGAGCGCAAACCCGCCAGCCCGGCTAGCACGGTGGCATTGTCGGCCGGGTTGGACTGGCGGTGCTGGAATGCCCGCTTTTCGATGACCTGAACCAGCATACCGGCCAGCTCGACCTCTCCCATGAGGACATCGCCAAGAAGGCCGGGGTAAGCCGGGCGAGCCTATGGCGGGCACTGGTACAGCTGCGCGATTTGGGCATTTTGGCCTGGCTGCGCCGCTGTGTCGGAAAGCTGAAGGGCAGCCGGTACGTGCTGGCCCAGGAGCGCAACATGTGTGCGGGTGGCGGCGGCGATCCTCGCGGAAACACGATCAGCAGCAGCGACAAGCGTGGTATCGACGTGATGGATATACCGCTCCGTCACGGATGCCGCGGAATGGCCGATCAGCGCCGCAATGGTGATTTCCGTCATCCCCAGATCCGCGGCCACGCTGGCATCTGGCGCCCGACGTCCACCGGTATTCGCCCCCGTTCAGAGACGGCATACTTGGTAAGGTTCTTGGTAAATCTGTATGAGGCCATGGCTTCAAGGAGCGAAAATCGGTCTAACTCATTGAAAAACCAATGGCGTCCCGTAGGGGATTCGAACCCCTGTTACCGCCGTGAGAGGGCAGCGTCCTAGGCCTCTAGACGAACGGGACGAGGCATGCAGCACCTAGCCCGCAAGTCCCTCCGGGTCA
>JAKBAU010000057.1 GCA_021808875.1 Pseudomonadota bacterium
CCGTTGTGCCGAGCTATATCGGCGGCTTCATGGCCCTTACCTGGGCGGGCAAGGGCGCCAGGCTCGGCACACCAGCTGGCCTCAAGCGCGCCCGTGCCGCCTTCAAGCGCGCCAAGCTCACGACCGACTACTACAACGCCGAGGTCCACGCCGGCGCCTTTGCCTTGCCGGAATGGATTAGGCGTCTGAGCGTCTGAGCGTCTGAGCGTCTGAGCATCTGAACGTCCGACCGCAGCAGCCATCGCCCCCATATGCACCCAGCACGAGGAACAAAGTCGTGGTCCAGAACCTGAACGAATCTCTGGGCTTTGTGCGGGTGCGCGAGCCCTCACGGCCAAATTTTGCCGCCGTGGAGTACCTCGCCACCCCGGCCATGTGCCACTCGGGAGGTATCGTCCAGGGCGGCTTTGTCACCGGCTGGATCGATGCAGCTATGGCCCATGCGGTGATGGCGGCGACAGCGTATCGCCAGTCACCACTCAGCCTTGAGATCAAGATCAGCTTTCTCAAGTCGGCGGCGCCCGGCCTTGTCATTGCCGAGGGCTGGATCGAGAAGATGGGCCGGTCAACAGCTTTCCTTGAAGGCCGCCTTCTTGCCGCCGACGGCGAGGTCCTCGCCAGGGGGTCCTCGACTGTCAAACTGGTTTCAACCGAACGCACAGCGAACGGCTAGCCGGAGCGTCAGTGCAGCATCTGCGTTGCCGGCAGTTCGCCCGCCCGTGCAGCGCTGGGCTCTTCGTGCCCGAGACCGGTCAAAGACATGATGTCGCAGGTGATGGCGGTGATTTTGGCGCGCGCAGCGTCTGGGGATGGTCTCGCGTCCCTGGCCGGTGGCATGATACGCACCGAAAAAAGGACACCCCGATGCGCATTGCACTTTTCGGCACGCTGCTCGTGGCGGCAGCTCTCAGCCTTTCCGGCTGCGGGCGCAGCCGAAACCCCGCGCATGGCCTCACCCGCATCCGCTTCGTCACCGACTGGAAGGCCGAACCTGAACAGGGAGGCTTCTACGAAGCCCTTGCTGAAGGCCTTTACCGCAAGCATGGGCTCGAGGTGACGATCATCGAGGGCGGTCCGTCGGTCAACGTCCCGCAGATGCTCGCTGGCGGAGCTGCGGATTTTGGCATCGGCTCCAACGCATTCATTCCGCTCAATATCGTGCGCGCTGGCGTGCCACTTCGCGCCGTGATGGCGATATTTCAGAAGGATCCACAGGTCCTTATTACGCATCCCCGACCGGATGTGAAGCGCCTGGCGGACATGAAGGGCAAACCGATCATGGTCTCAGATGCGACGGTCGCGTCGTTCTGGCCATGGCTCAAGGCAAAATACGGCTTCTCCGATACGCAGATCCGCAAGTACACATTCAATCTTGCGCCCTTCCTCGCAGATCCATCCGCAATCCAGGAAGGCTATGTCACGAGCGAGCCTTACACCATCGAACGCGAAGGCCATTTCAAGCCCCAGGTGTTCCTTCTGGCCGATCATGGTTATCCCGGCTACGCCAATATGGTGCTGGTACCACAGAGCTGGATCGACCGGCACCCCCAGGCAGTACAGGCCTTCGTCGATGCAACGCGGGAAGGCTGGCACGATTATCTCTACGGTAATCCCGCACCCGCCAATGCGCTCATCAAGAAAAACAATCCCGAGATGAGCAATGCAATGATTGCGCAATCCATCGCCAAGATGAAGTCCTATGGCCTTGTCATGAGCGGTGCAGCGAGGACAGAAGGCATTGGCGCCATGACCAACAGGCGGTGGCGGAAATTCTACGACACCATGCGCGCTGCCGGGGTTTATGCCAAAGGCCTGAACTATCGGAAGGCCTACACCTTGCGCTTCGTGAAGGCTGCGCATTGAACTGCTGCCGGTGTGACGCTGCGCTGCGGCCCTGATCAGAGGGCCGGGTGCCTGGGCGGCTCGTCTGCAATATCAGGCTCTGTGCGGCCCCATCAGCCAAACGGTGCTCCGGAAACTGTTGACGGGCTCCTTCGCATCTGCGTGCGCCTTGCCCAGACATAGAACAGCAGCCCCACAAGGAAGGCCCCAAGAGACGACAGCACGATCTTCAGAACACTCTGCAGGGGATGGGGATCTCCGGTATTGGGCAACACGCTGCAGACGATGGCAATCAGGGTTGAAAGCCCTCCAAGCAGCGCTAGCGCCCTGCTGACGCGGGCTCCGCCCCACGGCATCCAGCCATCAGCGGGAGGCGCTGTTCGCGCGCAAACAAACTGGGTCGCAAACATGAAGAGGTAGGGTATCGCAACGGTCACGATGCTCATGGCGACGAGGATATCGTATGCCGAGGCGACCGTACTGTTCAGCTGGCTGAGCATGACGATGGCCAGTGTCGCGCCTCCTTGCAGCAGGATCGCAGCGACCGGTGCGCCCGTGCGTGGGTGGCGCCAGCCAAAGGCCTGCGGCAGAAAGCTGTCCAGGCCCGCGGCAAATGGCAATTGGGCGCCAACGCCGAACCAGCCCACAAAGGAGCCCAGCATGGAGAGGGCAAAGAGCCCGATGACCGGCGCAGCCAGATAGGTGAGGCCGACATGAGCCAGCCCCAGCAACAATGCATCCGGAAAACCGAGGAGGCGGGTCAACGCGCGCGCGGGCAAGACGGCAAGAAGCGCAACAGTGCCGCCGACATAGATCACAAGCGAGCCGATGCCTACGAGGATGAGGACACGCACGATACTGCGCAGGCCACCCTCGATTTCGTTGCGCAGGAAGGCCATGGCTTCCACACCCGAATAGGCGAACATGATCGTGCCCCAGAGGATGGCCGTGCCGAAGCGCCATCGCGGCAAGTAGGATGCGCTCGCAAAATCCGTCGCCCCCTGCCCGCACAGGCCGAGCACCACTGCCATTGCGATCACAACGCCAAACACCAGCCACATGCCCGCGGCTCCGACATTGGGTAACCACTTGCCGTATTTAAGCCCGGCGAGCTGCAATACGGTCACCCCAACGGTAAGCGCAGTGGAGATACCGAGCACACTTGCGGAATCCTTAGGGTTGAGCCCGGTGGCACTCAAAATCAGGCCACTGAGGAAGACCAGGGCTCCTGCAAAAAACGGCATCAGGCTTATCCAGTAAAACCAGCCGCAGAGAAAACCTGCCATGGGCGACAGGCCATCACGAGCCCAGGCATAGATACCGCCTTCGCCCTTGAAGCGACCGGTCAGCTCGGCAGTTGCAGCTGCCAGCGGAATATAAAAGGTCAGAAGGGCGATCGCCCATAACAACAATGAAGACGGCCCCACTGCTGCCGCCACGGCGATCCAGCGCATGCCGGTCCCGATCACAAGGGCATAGAGCGCGGCATCTACAAAGCGCAGGCGTTTGACACTCATCGGGAAGAACTCATCAAGCACGCGCAGCCGGACAGGGATGATGGCGTCGCCTGCCGCGTCTGCGGCTGCCATAAAACTCTCACAAATGTTCCTCGAGGAGCCTCAGCCGGCGGTATTGCGACGGCGTGAGGAACAGATGTGCGGCGATGGCAGCCTGATGGCGGGCGGCTGCCTTATGACCACTCCACATCAGGGCCTCGGCCCATTCAAGATGAAGGCGTCCCCAGTTGGGGGCATAGCGAGCTGCCTCCACGAATTTTTTCACGGCAAGATCAGAGCGGTTTTGGGCGATGAGGGCTTCTGCCCACAATTCCAGTGGATCGGCAAAATGCGGCGCCAGCTGGTGGGCTTGCCGCAGCGCGGCGATCGCCCCAACGATGTCGCCGTTGCGCAGACGTGCCGCGCCCCAGTCCGTCCAGGCGAAAGGAACGTGAGAGGCGGCCTGAACGGCGCGCGCAAACCAGTAATTGGCTCCACTGACATTGTGCAGTGTGGCATCGACAAGCCCGCGCATCCGCAGACAGTCGACACAGTCAAGCGGCGTCGCCGCGATCAGCTTCAGCGCCGCGGCACCTTGCCCCTCGCGGGCCAGCGCATACGCGACATAGGGCCAGAACTGACGCTCCAGAACCTCACGGCCTGCGGGTCCGAGGCCCGTCAGCCCGGCGTCCAGCTGGTTGCGCTCGGCCAATGCCGAGGCATCGCGGTGCAAGACCAGATCTGCGAGGGTAAAAACGGCACGACGGATCAGGATCTGCTCGGCATTGTGACTGAGGGGCAGAGCCTTGATCGCAGCATCGACCGCCGCCGGATCATGAAGCCAGGCATAGGCGAGGATATTGTTCATACGGGCGTTCTCCCGCGAGGTTAAGCCTGACAGTGATGGCATGGCCTCCAGGCGCTGATTGTCCACGATCTCGGCTTGATAGTTGCCCAGGTCCGATGCAAGCACCCCCTCAGCCTGAATGAGGTCCCCCTTCCGGGCTAGCGGCAAAAGATCATCTTGGGTGCTGCCCTTCAGCAGCCGGATAAATTTGCGCTGATCGCGCAGAGCGGCTTCGTCGTGCTGCAGCTGGCCTTCGAGCGCGGCGAGGTTGCCATAGGCGATGACAAAGCCGGGCTTGATCGCAAGCGCGGCACGCAGAGCCTTGAAGGCACGTCGGGTGTGGCCGCGCTCCTCGTAAATAACTTCCAGGCCGATTTCGGCCCAGGCGCGATCAATGGTCGATCCCGAGGCAATGAGGTCACGATAGGCGGCCTCAGCCTTGTGCAGGTGTCCCGTGTTGAAGAGGTAGACCGCGTAGCGATAGGGCTGCGTGGCGGCGTAGACGCTCTGGGCGGCGTTGCTCAGCAGATTTGGGAGGGTATTGCTTGGCCCGGTGAAGGTTCGACTGGTTTGTGTACCCTCGCGGGCCGTGACGGCAATCTGGTTGGCACCGACATAGAAGATTTCGCCGGAGATGCGGGTTTGATGACCCAGCCAGCGACTGAGATAGGCGTAGAGCTGACCAATGGAGACGCCGGTTTCCGGAATCTGCACGCGAATGTCATGACCCCAGTCATGGGCATAGGAGGTTGGCGCGCGGTCCGACTTGGTTTCTTTCTGCATCCGCGACAACTGATCAAGAATGCGTGCCGCGATCACCTGTCCGGTAAGGCCCCGAGCCACCATGTCCTGAGGTACACTGAACGGCGTGATCAGAAGGCCGTTGTCATGGGCTGCAGTCCACACCATAAGGCTTGCGGCCCCGATGACTGCCAGGACCAGGAGTGCAACCGCACCCTCAAACACGGCCTTCATCACCGCACTGAAATGTCCAAAATGCTCGAAACGCTCGCTGCCTTCGATCTGCTGCGTCTGCAGGCGTACGAGTTTGATCGCTTCGTCCAGATAGGCATCGGCCTTGGCCCGGCTTGCTGCTGCAAGCGTCAGCGACGCGTCCTCACCCGGCGTCGCGTTTGCGCGGGTTTCGTCTTCCCTTGGCATTCTGACCACGACCGGACTCTGCAGGAGGGATGTTTACGTTGCACATGCCCGGATGCAATCGCTTTGGCAGTGCCACGGCCGTCCTGGCGGGAATTTCGCTCAAACATACACAATAATTTGTGTTATATAAATTAATATACTATTTCTATAATGTTCTATTGAATTCGTCCCCGGAAGCTGCGATCTATCGGCCATGGCAAAGCTCGTTGAGATCATCACCGCCAACCGCCTGCGCGATGGGGCGGTGGTTTACTGGAATCAGGATGGCTGGACCGGCACCCTCGCCGACGCCGAGCAGTTTTCTGACAAGGACGCCTGCGCTGCAGCACTCACCAAGGCCCAGGAGCGGGTCAAGGCCGGGGAGGTCGTCAATCCTTATCGCTTCGAAGCACGCCTCGATCACACCATTGCCGTTCCGGTCAAAGAGCGCGAACTGATCCGTGCCAGCGGTCCCAGCATCCACCCCGAGCTCGGCAAACAGGCCGATCCCTCCACCGCCCCAAGGTTTCGCATTGCTGCGCCAGCCAAACCGCCCAGACCCAAGCAGGCCGAAGGCCCGGAGGCATTCGATGTATCGCTATGATGAATTTGACGCCCGCTTGGTCAGCGAGCGCGTCGAGCAGTTTGCCCGCCAGATCGAGCGGCGCCTGGAGGGCGAACTGAGCGAGGATGAGTTCAAGCCCCTGCGCCTGATGAACGGATTGTATCTGCAGCTTCATGCCTACATGCTGCGTGTTGCCATTCCCTATGGCACGCTCTCCTCATCCCAATTGCACATGCTGGCCCACGTCGCCCGCCGCTACGACAAGGGTTATGGTCATTTCACGACCCGCCAGAACATCCAGTATCACTGGCCGCGCCTTATTGACGTGCCTGAAATCCTGCGTGATCTGGCAAGCGTGCAGATGCATTCCTTGCAGACCAGTGGCAACTGTATTCGCAACGTGACGGCGGACCAGTTTGCTGGTGCCGCCGCAGATGAGATCGAAGATCCACGCATACTTGCGGAGATTGTGCGGCAATGGTCGAGCCTGCATCCGGAATTTTCCTTCCTTCCCCGCAAATTTAAGATTGCTGTCTCGGGCACACCGGAAGATCGCGCCGCGGTCCGCTTTCATGACATTGGCATCGAAATCATACGCAGTGATCATGGCGAAACCGGCTATCGTGTATTTGTCGGCGGCGGCATGGGACGCACGCCCTATCTCGGACTTTGCATCGCCGACTTCGTGGCGCGCGAAGATATCCTCGCCTATCTGGAAGCCATCCTGCGCGTCTACAATATGGAAGGCCGCCGGGATAACATCTTCAAGGCACGCATCAAGATACTGGTCAACGCCCTCGGACTTGACAACATGCGGGCGCGCGTATGGCGCGAATTCGAGGAGATCAAGAAAGAGGGCAGCCTCAATCTGCCGGAACAGGAGCGAGCGCGTATCGCGGCCTATTTCGCGCCACCAGAATTTGAACCCCTGCCCGATACCTGCCTGGAATTCGAAACGGCCTGTTCTGGCGATGGCGACTTCGCGGCCTGGAGCCGGCACAATCTTAGTCCTCACCGCGCGCCGGGTTACGCCATCGTCACGGTTTCACTCAAGCCCGTGGGTGGCGTCCCCGGAGACTGCTCGGCGGACCAGATGGATGGTCTTGTTCAGCTGATGGACGAGTTTGGAATTGCCGAGATCCGCGTCACGCACGAACAGAATCTCGTATTGCCGCATGTGCGCAAGAAAGACCTTCCGGCGCTCCATGACCAATTAGAACGGCTTGGCCTTGCCAGCCCCAATAGCGGACTTGCCAGTGACATCATCTGCTGCCCAGGGCTTGACTATTGCGATCTGGCCAACGCCCGCTCCATCCCCATCGCACAGGATCTCTCCCGCCGCTTTTCCGATCTGGACCGTCAGGAGGAAATCGGCGAACTCAAGATCAAGATGTCAGGATGCATCAATGCCTGCGGCCATCACCATGCGGGCCACATCGGCATACTTGGTGTAGACAAAAAGGGGGTCGAATTTTACCAGCTCCAGCTCGGAGGCTCGGGGGCAGAGGACGCCACCATCGCCGAAATCATAGGCCCGGCATTTTCGAAGGATGAAATCGTCGATGCCGTCGAGCGGGTGATCACGGCCTATTTGCGTCTGCGTCAACCAGGAGAACGTTTTCTCGACTGCTATCGCCGCCTTGGCCTTGAGCCCTTCAAGAACGTCGCCTATCTGGAGCAACTTCATGCCGCTTATTAGAAATGGAAGCTGGGCGCACGACGACTACACGGCACTGACCGACCAAGAACCCCTTGCAGACGGCGGCGTGCTCGTATCGCTCAACCGCTTCCAGGCGGAGCAAGAGCTCCTGTTGGCCCGCAATCAGCCCCTCGGCGTGCGCCTGAGCTCCTCGCAGTCACCCGAAAATATTGGTTCTGGCCTCCATCATCTCTCCCTCGTCGCCCTCGAGTTTCCCGCATTTCGCGATGGCCGAGCATTCTCCTGGGCCCGCCTGCTGCGTTCACGCTTGGGCTTCGCGGGCGAAATCCGTGCAATTGGCCATTTCCTGATTGATCAGCTGGCATTCATGGAGCGTTGCGGCATTAACGCCTTCGATGGCGATGCACGGATTACCCCTGAAGCGCTCGCAGCCGCCCGCGCAGAGTTCAGCAATGTCTATCAGCCCGCCGTCGACGGCCGTCCGAGCATTGGACGACTGCGTGCCCAATCATCCTGACCCGAAGGATGGATGCGATAGAAGAAGTAGACTGAACGTGGGCCACAGCAGTCAACGAGCCCTCTTATGAGCCCATTACCCCTTGACTGCTCGGATTATCGCCGCCTAGGAGCATCTCTGCTACAGCGTTGGCTTTGGGCTCGTGTTAGCCTTGCCATCAGCTTTGCACTTCCGGAGTACAGTGTCGCAAGGCGCTGCGGTGGAAAGAACCCGTGCCTTTCGCCACCACTTGGTTTTCACGCCCAGTCCGGTCAGGGGATACGTGGAGCTGGGGCGAGGGCATCATCCTATCGCCCTTGAATCTGCAGCGTGTGGCGACAGGAGGATCAGATGACCGACCGATTTGCCACCCATGGTGCCTTGCCATCCCCCTTCGATGCTGCGCGCGCCGAGCGCGTTATCGCCGGCCTCCCCGGACTTCCCGAGGGCCTTACGGCAACAGTTGCCAGTGCCGCGGGCCATTCGCCATTCCTCGCCCGTCTGGTACAGCGTGAACGCGACATCCTGCCTCTGCTGGCCGAAGCCGGAGCGGACGGCCTGCTCGCCCAGACCCAGCATCTGGCCCTGTCAGCGACATTCGCGCGCGACATCAAGGATGCGATGCAGATGCTGCGGCGGGCCAAGCGACAGATGGCACTGACCGTGGCTCTCGCCGACATCGCCGGACTGTGGGGTCTTGAGGAGGTGACACGGGCGCTCTCCGAATTTGCCGACGCGGCCATCAAGGGGGCCTTGCGTTTTCTTCTCAGGGAGGCGGCAATACGCGCCCACATGTCGACCGAAGACCCTGCCCTGCTCGAAGCAACAACAGGGCTTACGATCCTTGCGATGGGCAAATATGGCGCCTATGAACTCAACTATTCGTCCGATGTCGATCTTAGTGTTTTTTATGATGCGCAGCGCTTTCCCTTCGCAACCAAGAACGGCGCACGGGCGGCAGCGGTAGGCCTCGTCAAGGGCCTGGTCAAGCTCATGAGCGAAACAACGGCTGACGGTTATGTCTTCCGTACCGATCTTCGTCTGCGGCCGGATGCAGGTGCAACCCAGGTAGCAATTTCACTGGACGCTGCCGAAGCTTATTACGAGGCCATGGGACAAAACTGGGAACGTGCGGCCCTGATCAAGGCACGGCCCTGCGCGGGCGATCCTCAGACTGGCATGGACTTCCTCAGAGTGATCGAACCTTTTGTCTGGCGGCGCAATCTCGATTATGCCGCCATTGAGGACATTCATTCCATCAAGCGCCAGATTCACGCCCACGCCGGTCACGGCGTTATCGCCATTGCAGGCCATAACATCAAACTTGGCCGCGGCGGGATCCGCGAAATCGAGTTCTTTGCGCAGACCCAGCAGCTGATCCTTGGTGGACGCGATCCCACATTGCGCGCGCGAGGAACCCTGGCGGCGATCAGAGCATTGACATTACGCGGGTTGGTTTCAGAGCGCGCGGCGGAAGATCTTGTCGGTGCCTATCATTTTCTGCGGAAGCTGGAACATCGCCTGCAGATGATCGAGGATCAGCAGACCCACAGCTTGCCCAAAGACGTCGACGAGCTGCGTCGGATTGCGAGCTTTATGGGTTACCAGGATGACGCTGCGTTCTCCAATGCCCTACGCCAGCAACTGGAGACAGTTCAATCGCATTATGCGCGCCTGTTCGAGCAAGCTGCACCATTGGCGAGCGCGGCCGGCAGCCTCGTCTTTACCGGAGTCGAGGATGATCCCGAGACGCTCGATACCTTGCGCCAGATGGGCTTTCATGAGCCGTCCCATATCGCTCAAACCATTCGCGGCTGGCATCATGGCCGTATCAGAGCCATGCGCTCCGTGCGGGCGCGCGAACTGCTGACATCCCTCATTCCTGGACTTCTTGGCGCACTGGCAAACACTGCCGACCCAGATGCAGCATTCAATCAATTCGATCGTTTCATTTCGTGCCTGTCATCCGGTGTGCAGGCTCTATCGCTCTTTCTCAACAACGCGGATCTGCTTCAGCTGATTGCCAACGTCGCGGGCGCAGCTCCACGGCTCGCGACGCATTTGGGGCGCAATCCGGCCGCACTCGATGCGCTGATGGATCCGGGCTATCTCGGTGAACTGCCAAGTCGCGCGCGTCTCGAACAGGACCTGACGTCGCTGCTGCGGCCGGGCTCTTCCTATGAAGAAGTGCTCGATGCTGCGCGCAGGTTTGCCCGCGAACAGATTTTCCGGGTTGGGGTCCAGATCATTGAGGGCAGCGCCGAGGCCGCCGAGGCCGGCCCGGCGCTGGCCAATGTCGCCGAAGCCATCATTCGTGCCCTGCTCCCTGCGGCAGCGCGGGAACTTGAGACCACTCACGGTCGCATCCCTGGCGGAGAGTTCGTGGTGGTGGCAATGGGCAAGCTTGGCGGCCGCGAAATGACCGCGACCTCGGATCTGGACCTCATTTGCGTTTACGACGCACCGGAAGAGGTCGATCAGTCCGACGGCGCGCGACCGATGCCGGTCTCGACATATTATGCGCGCCTCGCGCAACGCTTCATCGCCGCCCTGACAACACAGACCGCCCAAGGGGGGCTTTATGAGGTTGACATGCGCCTGCGGCCCACCGGCAACAAGGGTCCGGTCGCAGTAAGCCTGACATCATTTGCCCGCTACCACGCCGAGCAGGCCTGGACCTGGGAGCGCATGGCCCTGACTCGTGCGCGGGTGATTGCAGGGCCGGCCCAACTGACGCAACGCGTCAGTGCGGCCATCCGCACGGCATTGACGCGCCCCTTTGATGCCGTACAAGTGTTTCATGATGCGCGCGATATGCGCGAGCGACTGGCCGCGCAATATCCGGGCAAGAATCACTGGGACATAAAGTACACGCGGGGAGGCCTCATCGACCTTGAATTCCTCGCCCAGACCTTGCAGCTTGCGCGCGCCGCTGAAAACCCCGCAGTGCTCGACAGCGGCACCATTGCTGCGCTGGCAAAGCTTGAGCTTGATGGCATCCTTTCCAGCGACGAAGCCCTCGCCCTGATCGAAGCCGCCGCGCTGCAGAATGATCTCCTGCAGGTTCTGCGGATCACGCTGGAGGCGCCGCTTGACCGGGCCAGTGCCACACCCGGACTAGAGGCCTTGCTGGCACGTGCCAGCCACCAGCGTGATTTTACTGCCGTCGAGGCCGCTCTCACCCAGGCCCAGGCCGCAGTGCGCGAGATCTGGCAGCGGCGGATGGTTCCAGCTGCCGAGTGATCCAATTTGTCTGCTATTCCTATAACCTAGGCGAATCAGGCGACGTTACAACCATGCCCCTGCTCAGACTTCACCGTATCGCCAAAACCTATGACGGAGGGCTTGCGGCCATCCGGCGTCTGGAACTTGACGTCGAGCGCGGCGAATTCGTCTCGCTGATCGGCCCATCCGGTTGTGGCAAGTCGACCGCCTTGCGTATCATTGCCGGCCTGATGGCTCCCAGCGAAGGGGCAGTCGGGTTTCCCGAGGGGCGTCCCGGGATCGGCTTCGTGTTTCAGGAACCAACGCTGATGCCCTGGCGCGATGCGCTCAGCAATACGGCCCTTCCTCTTGCGCTACGTGGAGTGCCAGGTTCCGAAGCGCAGATGCGGGCCCGTGAGGCGCTGCGGCGGGTCGGCCTGGCGGGCTTTGAGCACAGCTATCCCCGAGCACTTTCGGGCGGCATGAAGATGCGTGTCTCGATCGCAAGGGCTCTTGCCTCTGCGCCACGCCTGCTGCTGATGGACGAGCCATTTGCCGCCCTCGACGAATTGAACCGCCGCCAGCTCCATGATGACCTGCTCAAGCTGTGGCGCGAAGATGGTTTGACGGTCATCTTCGTTACCCATTCGGTGTTTGAAAGTACCTATCTGTCCCAGAAGGTGGTGGTGATGACGCCGCGCCCCGGACGCATCTTTGATGAAATTCGACTGACAGCACCCCTGGAACGTGACGAAACCTACCGTCTATCAGCAGAATTCTCCGCCGACGCCACGAAGGTCTCTCGGGCCCTCAAACTGGCCATGCAGGACGGAAGCGAGGCGGCCTACCATAACCATACTTCCGCGATGGCCTGAGCATGGACGAACGCACCAATGACCTGGAAGCAGCACGGCGCGCCGTGTGGCGTTTGAGCGGCACGAACCTCGCCAAGCCCCTTATCCCGCTTGTTGTCGGTATGATCGTGCTGGGGCTGTGGCAAGGCCTGACGCAATATGACCACGTATCTCCCATCGTATTGCCATCGCCTCTGGCGATCGCTCATGCACTGGTGAACCACTGGCAGCAGCTGCTTTTTGCGAGCTGGACGACCTTGTCGATTACCCTCGCGGCCTTTGTACTCGCCGTGATCGGCGGCGTCGCGCTGGCGGTACTCTTCTCACTCTCAAGGCTTCTTGAGCACGCTCTTTACCCCTATGCCATCGTGCTACAGGTCACGCCCGTGATTGCGATCGCTCCCATCATCACGATCTGGATCGGCTATGACAGGATTGATCTTGTGCTTCTGGTTCTGGCCTGGATCGTTGCCTTCTTTCCTATCCTTGCCAACACCACCTTGGGACTCCGATCCGCCGACCATAACCTGATCGACCTGATGCGCCTTTATGGCGCCAATCGCTGGCAGATCCTGACCAGGCTGCAGTTGCCTACCGCTTTGCCCTTTCTGGTGTCGGCGATGAAAGTATCCGGTGGCCTTGCCCTGATCGGGACCGTAGTCGCAGAGTTCGCCGCCGGAACCGGAACGGCGACAGGGCTGGCCTGGACCATCACATTGGCGACACGAAATCTGCAGATGGCCGAAGCCTTTGCCGCACTGGCCTTGCTCTCATTGCTCGGTATTGCACTGTTTTTTTCCCTCTCCGCACTGGAGTGGCTCCTCCTGCGCCGCTGGCATGAGAGCGCACTCAAAAAGCCGCAATAAACGCACTGTTGCGCCCACGAGCAAATTGCGCCTAACTTCAACCCGGCACGAGGTGAGCGAAGGGACGCTGGATGTTTGTCGAGGTCGAGGGCGCACGCCTGTTTTTTGATGTGGTCGGCGCCAAATTCATCCTCGACGGGCCGACCATGCGCGAAAAACCAACGCTGATCGTCATGCATGGCGGTCCTGGCTTTGACCACTCGACCTTGCGGCCGTTCTTCGACCGCTTCAGCGACACGCATCAGCTCATTTACATTGATCACCGCGGCAACGGCCGCTCGACCGGCGTGCCACAATCCTGGAATCTGGTGCAGTGGGGGCGGGACGTAAAGCTGCTGTGCGACGCTCTCGGCATCGACAAGCCTCGGGTTTATGGCAATTCCTTCGGTGGCATGGTGGCGATGTCATATGCCGCCCAGTTTCCGAGCCATCCTGAGAAGCTCGTGCTTTCCTCCACCGCGGCGCGCCTGCACCTTGAAACCACCTATCGCCTGCTGGAAGAGCGTGGCGGGCCAGAGGCCCGCCAGATCGCCGTCAAGTTCTGGACACAGACAGATGCCCAGGCGATGGACGATTACGTCCGGGTCTGCCTGCCGCTGTACAATCCCGGTCCGCCCAATCCGCAGGTTGCAGAAGGTTGGGCGCGCGCGATCCGCCGTCCCGAAGTCTCGGCGCACTTTATCCTGGGTGAAATGCGAACCATGGATCTGCGCCACGGCCTCCCCGGGTTTCGCTGTCCTACCCTGGTGCTGGCCGGCGGCTATGATCCCATTACCCCGCCGGTTTGCAGCACCGAGATTGCGGAGCTGATTCCGGGCGGACTAGGTCAGCTTCACATTCTCAAGGAGGCTGGCCACGGTATTCACCGTGACTGCCCTCAGGAGGCTGAGCATATTTTGCGCAGCTTTCTCGAGAGCTCCGGCTCATGACGAAAAGCGGCACCGTGCCGCTCAAGCGTCATGTGGCCGCTGTCGTAGCGGGCAATGCGCTCGAATTTTACGATTTTCTGACCTATTCCTTCTTCGCCATCTATATCGGCGATACCTTTTTTCCTGCGAAGAATCCCGTAACCAGCCTTCTCGCCTCACTCGCCACCTTCGGTGCGGGCTTTGCAACGCGTCCTCTAGGCGGTGTCGTACTTGGTATCCTGGGCGACCGGATGGGGCGCAAACCGGCAATGTACCTGTCCTTCACGCTGATGGGGCTG
>JAKBAU010000285.1 GCA_021808875.1 Pseudomonadota bacterium
CCTTCCATCGCCCGCGCCGCGATCAGGGCCTCGTTCAGCCGCCAGCCGCAATTGGCATCACCGATGATGAGGTCTTCCGGGCCCGTGCTGTCGACGACATGCCTGGCACGGCTGGCGTCCGTGACCGGATCGCCGCCGATCTTCAGCTGGAAGCGATGAATGCCTTCGGCCCGCCGTGCCAGCACATAGCTGGTCATCTCTTCGGGGGTTCCAAGGGGCACTGCAAAATACAGGGGAAACCGCTCCTGCCGGACGCCGCCCAGCATCTCGGCCACGCTGGCGCCCCAGGCTCTTCCGGTTAGATCCCAGCAGGCCACGTCAATTGGGCTTTTGGCGTAGGCGTGTCCCATCAGCACCGTGTCCATGGTGTCGTACACGCTCGCATGGTTCGTTGGGTCGAGGCCAAGGAGGGCGGGCGCGATGAGACGAAGTGCGGCGCGCGCGCCCTCGGCATGCTGGGGAAGATAGTTTGAGCCGAGCGGGCAGACCTCGCCCCAGCCTTCATAACCGGCGTCGCTGATGACGCGCACGAGCGTCGAGGGCAGGGTGGTGATGTCCCGTCCTCCCGACATGGTGTAGACCCCGTGCACATAGGAAAGCTCGAAATGGTAGATTTCGATGCCGGAAATTTTCATCAATGGTCTCTCGGTGGTTGGCGATTCAGTTAACCGATAATCCCGAGCTGACGCCAGATAGGATTAAGGCTGCCACCGTTCCTGGATCTGAAAGGGGCCCTCGACGCGGGTGATGGTCTGCGCCGTGCGCAGGGGTGGGCGGTGACATGGCAAGTGCGGGCCTCGAAGGCTATAGGCGTCCGTGATGAAAATATTTATCCCATCTGCATCCAAACAGCAGAAAAGCCGTGGGAAAAGCAGCTGAAACGGCAGGCTCAAGATACTGCGCCAACGAGGGCAGGAAGATCTGCGAGGGTGCTGATCTCGTGGTCGGGCCTTCCCGGAAGGCGTTCAGGACGCTGGCCATAGCGGTTGCACCACACCACACGCATGCCGAAGGCCGAGGCGGCATAGGCGTCCCAGGCATTCGATGATTGAAATGAAATCCTGGTTGCGGGAACGCTGAGCCGCTCTACTGCAAACTGATAGACGTGACGATGGGGCTTATAGGTGCCGATCTCTTCAACCGACAGTACCGCATCCAGGAGATCGCCAATACCGGCATTGTCCACTGCCGCTTCCAGCATCGCTGGGGAGCCGTTGGACAGGATCGCGGTCTTAAGCCCCGCCGTCTTGATCTGGTGCAGCGTCTCGCGCACTTCTGGAAAGGCATCGAGAGTGAGATAAAGGTCCATCAGGCGCTTGCGTAGCTTGGTATCGCCGATACCGAGCGTATCAAGCGTAAAGTCAAGCGCATCGCCAGTGACCTCCCAGAAGCCGACATGACGCTGCTGTAAGGCTCTCAGCCAGGTATATTCCAGCTGCTTGCGGCGCCACAGATTGTTGAGCGGCTCGAGCTTTTCGCCCAGAACATCACCGCAGCGTGCGGCTGCCGAGGCGTAGTCGAAGAGTGTTCCATAGGCATCAAAGACACACGCTTGAATGCCTTCAAGAGGCTTTGCGTTCATCCTAACAGACCCCGATCCTTCCTTTGAGCCATCCCCACTTTGGGTAAAACTCTCGTCTGTCCATCCTGACTGCAGGCTCTACCGCCGGAAAATTGGCCTTTTCTGGCAACCGCGCGCGCGGAAAGGTCCGACCACGCAACCGCGATCGTCTGAAGGGGAACAGCGAGAGCGATGTGACTGCGCTTGGCCAGCTCAAGACCTCGTGCCCCGCGCGGGAGGCTCCCTGCCGAAAGTCTCACGCGAAACGGCGAAGCCTTTTCAGGCTTGGTCCCTGCTTCGCGTGCAACCTCGGTGCGACTTTTGGCGATGACACCATGGCCCAGGCTAGCAGGGACATGCCTGCTGTCATTGAGCTTACGCAAACAGATCATGCAAAGCAGCTGGGTTTTGTCGCGCTGAGCCCCAATTCCTGTCCGTACTGAGGGATCTTGTACCGTCGGCACACCGCCGCCGCCCTCAATGGGCCGGCCGGGCTTCCGTAAAGTCAGACCTTGCTTGATCATGTCAGCCAAAGAATGGGAAAGAAAACCTTCAGGATAGAGCTGGACCTCATCCGTGCCGGAAAACGTTGAACGGGTAGGCTGGAGCGAGGGCAGGACTGAAGAGCAGACGGGTCCGCGATGCCAGAGCCATTGGGCGCCATTTTGCGGGGCGCAAGATGCACCGCGGCCACCGCTGCCAGTGCGCCGGCGCCCAATATGCCCAGAGCATCAGTGGTGATCGAAATAATGGACGAGGTTGTTACGACGGCGAATTCCAATCCGATCACTGTGCGGGCATGCGGGCTCTTCAGGTTGGACTTGGGCGCAAGTCTGGAAAGTCCTCCATGCGTCCGGTCCTGTGCAGCATCCTGTGCGCCTGTGTCGAGAAAGCTTGTGACGGGCAGTAAAGGCTGTACATGCGCGTGGCTGGGCTGCGCAAAATTCCGATGCCAAAGCTCGCCAAAGTCGAGCTCAATCG
>JAKBAU010000058.1 GCA_021808875.1 Pseudomonadota bacterium
GGACAGGGACTCATCGACTGGAAGCGTGGGGTCAATACGAATCATGCGTCCGGCCACACCCAACGCGCCAGTTTGAACAACAATACCTTGTGGAATTAAAGGAGCGGCATGACTGTTGAGAATTAGCTCTGCGCGACTTGTGGTGAAATATGGAACAGAAAATCTTTGATGATGAATCTTGAAGCCCTGGTGACTTAATTCCGCTTCAAGCCATGCGCCGCAGGCATTATCGCCCGCGCCCCCGGAGGCTTTGATACCAAAACCAACGTAGCGTTCGAGGTCCTGTTTGACGGTGTCGGGCGCTGCTTTCACGACGGCTCCTGATATGGGAGAGACTGCCGCAACTGTATCAGCAGCGAGCACGTTTCACCGAATCGGACCTTCACTTCTTTTGGCACTGATTACTATACGATTTGGTCATTGTAGTAGCCGCCGAGTGCAAGTATTCGCGCTGGCGGTTTTCAAGATCATTGCGCAGCACATCCTCTGGCATTGCACGGAACGAGTGTTTCCGGGGTTTTAGGTTGACCTCAAACGTGGCTCGCAAGCCCGCACTAACAAAGCGGGCAGGCTAGGTGATCGCCCTTTTCCCGACCTGCAGCCTTCCGCTCTCGCGAAACCAAGAAACTCAACCGATAGGGTTTGGGTCTCTCGACGATCAAGGAACCACAGGCATCAAATCACGGATCTCAATCTGAGAAGATCGCCTCTGAGTCTTGTAGCGAAAGCGATGATGCCTGCCGCCTCCAGAAGCCTGAAAAGAAACGGGGACCAGATCCAAATTGAATTTGGTCCCCGGCACTGAGTGATCAGAGACAGTCGGTAGAGCCAGTTCGCCAACCCGGAGCGCCTAAAGTGAAGCAAGATAGGCGGCTACCGCGTGCATTTGTGCATCCGTCATGTGTTGAACATTGGAATACATGATGGCGTTATCGCGTGCCTTGTCACGAAACGCCTTCAGCTGAGCCACGAGATATTCGCGGTGCTGACCGGCAAGGCGTGGGAACATTGTGTTCCCTTCCGCATTGGCACCATGACAGGCGCCGCATGCCGGTACGTTCTCAGATGCAACTCCGTTCTTGAAAATTGCCTCGCCGGCTGCAACTTCAGTTGGATTCTCCGTCGTCGATCCTTTTGGAGGCTGCTGCGCTTTGTAGTATTCGGCGATTTCTTTGATCACTTTGTCCGGCAGGGTCCCGGCCATGTTCCACATATAGGCCTTGGCATAGTGATCGGCCCGGGTGTGGTTGCGGAAATCCTTAAGCTGTGTCTCAAGGTACGTCTTAGTCTGTGCAGCCAGGCTGGGAAACCATGGAATAGAGCTAATGCCATTGTTGCCATGGCATTGGCTGCAGGTATCAGTGACGATGTTCGGCTCGGACGGCTTGGACGTTCCTGCCGTCGCGCTTGCTCCCAGGAGGAGCAGCCCTGCCAAACCTATTGCTGCAATCGATCTCATAATCGTTGGGTCCCTTTCTAAGAATCCGGTCCAAAGACGGGTGACAGGGGGCTACAATCCAGATGCGTTCAGTCTCGAACCTTTAGTGCCATAGGACTGTTGTCCAGGCTTCGGCGCAAGACATGCATCTTTGCTACGCAAACCTGATTCACAACAGACGATCAAACTCAAACGCCGCGCGGTCCGCGGGCTGGATGCCACGCGCGTGCTGCTTGCTGGTTGGTACCCCCCAAAACTGCTACAGGCTGTCATCCCCTATTTTCCGCCATCTTTCACGCCCGCGGACTTTGCCCTGAGTCGGCGCGCGAGAGGCGGATGAAAACGGGGGAGCCTTGCCAATGCCAGTTTAAGAAGTTTAGCGACAAGCAAAAGTTACGTCAAAGTAATCTCATCGTCGTCCTGAGATGTGAACCGATAACTCGCTTGTTAGGGCTCGCAGATCAGGAGCGGACCGCTCAAGGCTGGGGAGGAGAGCTGGCATCTTTCTATAGGCCTGCTGGAGTAGGGCGTCGCCGTAGGTGCCTTGCACCCGGATTGAGAGGGCGAATGCTGGGCCGCCTCCCGCAAAGCAGCACCGAAGAAGGCTTAACCCAAGCGAATACACGATTTTGGTATTCAAAGCTCATAGAATGTCAATTGTGGAGAGAAATGGATCTCTAAAACAAAATATCCGATAAGTAATATCATGACTACAGGAGTCTTTCCTATTTATAGTGAAATTACAAACCGTCTCTGTTGGAACATTATACTTGATCTATCAATGATGAATGCCTTGTCATACAAAAAAAGTACTGATCATAATCTCCAAACCAAAATAAATTGTGGAATACAGGAAAGAAACGGCATTAGAGGTGCACGACCTGCACAAAAGTTTTCTGCGGCCGGCGGTGGTAGATTTGAGCTGTCTGTCGCGGCTGGAGAATTTTATGCGCTGCTCGGCCCCAATGGCGCCGGCAAGACCACGACACTGCGTATGGTCGCGGGTCTGCTCAAGCAGGATCGTGGAATGATTTCTATTTTTGGGTATTAGCGCGCAGGCCGATCCGCTTGCAGCAAAGCGTATGATCGCCTGGTTGCCGGATGAACCAATGATTTACGACAAGCTGACACCGCTCGAATATCTGGAATTTGTTGCGGGTTTGTGGTCGGTCGATGGCCGGACTGCGATGGATATGGCGCGCACACTTCTGCACTTTCCAGGACTTTGGGATCAGCGCAATTAGCGCTGCGAGGAGTTTTCCTGGGGCATTAAACAAAAAACTGCTCTCGCCGGGGCGCTGATCCCGGCCATACCGGGAGCACCGTGATCGCCGTCAGCTACACCACGCCACGGGGCACAATCCGGATGAATGTCCCGGATCGCGCCCGCGGCTGATAATTTCCAATACTATGGCGCCAACAAGAACGTGTGAATAGGTGTGCACAATCGTTAAAAATGTAAATCAGGCGAGAGCCGAGGAAATCGGCCCCGTTCCGTATGGTAGTACTATTTGTATCTGAGTGTTTAGGCAGGGGGATGATAGTTATGACTGAACGCTGGGAGCAAAGGGAATTGCGGTTCTTGCGCGGATACGCGGTAGTAATGTCGCTGGCAGCTGCCGTGTTTCTGATTGCGGCGGTACGCGCAAGTACAAGTACTGTAGAGTTCGATACGATCACCGTACACCGGATCAACGTGACAGACGCCGACGGTAAAACCAGACTTGCGCTGTTTGGAAAACAATGGGAGCCGCCCATTATTATTGGTGGCAAAGCCTATGCCGGCCGAAGTGGGCAGCAAGCGGCCGGATTGATGTTCTACAATGATCAGGGCGATGAGATTGGGGGGCTTATTTATGGTGGAGCACGAACCAAGGGTTTGGCGGCACAGAGCCAGTCATTGACCTTTGATGCCTACCACCAGGACCAGGTTGTGCAGCTGATGCAGGATCAGGAGGGAAGTGCCCGTACTGCGGGTCTGATCGTAAATGACAGGCCGAACGTGTCTATCGTGAAGGCGTTATCTGTTCTTGGTCGCTTTAAAGGCAGGCCCCAGAAGGATCTCGATGCGGCTTACGAAAAGCTCGCAGCGGCCGGCGATATTGGGCATCCAAGGCTATTCGTAGGAACCTCACACAAAGACGCGTCTGTTGCGCTAAAAGATAAGGATGGACGCACGCGTCTGCTTCTGTCGGTCTCAGCCAGTGGAGTGCCACGAATAGAATTTCTCGATGCAACCGGTAGGGTTGTGCGGACCATTATGCCAAAAACGCAAGGTTAGGCGGAAAATGGGATGACGGAGTGGGCAATCAATTGCCCTCCGTCACCATCATGGCTAACTCTCCGCGCCATGCCAGTTAAGTGGCTAGCCCGAAAGTTCGCGGCCCGGCAGAGCTGATTGAACGGAAGCGGCTAATTTGCGCGCTGTCCGTAGCAGTGTGGAACTGAACCACAACGCTGAGTCCGGGATGATTGTCCTCAAGAGACAGTTCAGCTTGGTGCAGTTCGGCTATGGCGGCAACAAGGCTGAGGCCGAGGCCGCTACCTGGTGTCGTGCGGCTTCGCTCCAGACGGTAAAAGCGGCGCAGCACCGCCTGACGCTCATTCTCGGGAATACCAGGACCATTATCTGCAACACGAAGCAACGGCCCTCGCGCATTGTGGGAAATGCCAATGGCGATCGTGGTGCCTGAGCCCGCGTGACAGATGGCGTTTTCTATCAGATTGACAAACATCTGCATCAAAAGCTCACGGTCTCCTTGGAATTGAGTGGTTGGCACGGTTCGTACTGTGAGGTGACAGCCGGCATCTTCAGCTACAGGGCCGTATGTTTGGAAAATGGATTGTGCAAGCTGACAGAGATCTACTGCCTGAAAATTCGCCCTGCGGCTTCCCGATTCGATTTGCGCGATACGTAGGATCGCGGCAAAGGTCTCTAGAATCGCCTCATTTTGTTGCAAGGCCCGGTCGACAGCCTGCGCATATTCATCGGTGCTCGTTGCACTATGACGTGCCTCGTCGAGGATATGTCGCATACGACTCAAGGGAGTACGAAGGTCATGGGCGATATCGCTTGAGACCTGGTGTAGAGTTTCCATCAGCCCACTGATGCGATCAAGCATGCGATTGAGGGTCGTCGACAGGCGGTCAATGTCATCGTCAACTCCGCGCAGGGGCATGCGCCTTCGTATATCGCCGCCGATGATCGCTTCGGCTGTGCGTGTGATGGAGTCGATGCGACCAAGGAAGGCCGCACTGAGCGCCATCCCGCCACCGACCGCGAGCGTCAGCATGACGAGGAGGGCCCAGCCAAAAGTGGTCATGATCAGCCGGCCCACGCTTTGAACCTTGCCGATGTCGTCGCCCACCATGAGCCAGCCATCATGTCCAAGTGGAATCGCATAGACGATGAGTTTTTCCAGCCGACCTGGGGCCTCATCTCCGTCCGGAGGGCCCCGCATCCGACTCCAGCCCGGGTGCGTAGCGGGATGCGGCAAAGTGCCATAAATGCGCGTCCCTCGGCGGTCAAAAACTGTGTAATCCAGGCCGCCAACCAGGCGACCGAGCTGGCGCGCACGGATGTCCGCCATCATTTTTGACATGCCGCCCGTGTGATAGTCCCCAGCCAGTTCCTGAGCTTCAGAGTAAATACGCAGTCGGGTCTGACGGTCGAGTGCGGTAGTTGAAATGACGTAGACCACTGCCGCTAGTACACTTACTGATACAGCGAACAGGATCACGTAGAGAGCTGCGAGCTTGAAGCTCGCGGAACGAAAGAGTCTAGGTTGGCGCACGTAAGCAGTATCCCGCACCGCGAATGGTTTGAATGAGTTCTGGATCACGACCACGATCAACTTTTGAGCGCAGGCGGCTTATGTGGGTTTCTACAACATTGGTCTTGGGATCAAAGTGAAACTCCCAGACCCCCTCGAGCAACATGGTTCGGGTGACAATCTGGTCTGCGTGACGCATCAGGAATTCCAAGAGCTGAAATTCCCGCGGCTGCAGATCAATGACATCGCTGCCTCGCGTCACCTTGCGCCTCAGCAGGTCGATCTTGAGATCGGCGACCTGAAGCATAGTTTGAACCTGAGCCGGAGGAGGGCGTCTGGCCAGGGCATTGAGGCGGGCCAGCAACTCCGAAAAGGCGAAAGGTTTGACAAGATAATCATCAGCCCCAGCATTCAGGCCTTCGACGCGGTCGTCTATTCCCGAAAGGGTGGTCAGGAGTAAAATCGGCACGGCACATCCGGCGCCCCGCAGGGTCTTGACGAGGGCCAGCCCGTCCATCCCGGGCAACATACGATCCACAATAAGCACATCATGCTGCGATTGTGTCGCGAGCAGGAGCCCCTCGCGCCCGGTCGCCGCATGGTTGACGACATGGCCGTGTTCCTTCAGGCTCCGTGAGATATACGCGGCAGTCTCGGTATCGTCTTCCACCAATAGTACGATCATGGCAGTTCTCTGTCGCGGAACCTTCTGATATGAGCAGCAGCTCGGTGTTCGGCAAATATACAGATTGCTAATCTTGACGCGAGGACCTGGCGCAACTCAATCTCGGTCTCAGCCTGGTCGGTCGCCGGTGGTTAGGTCATTTCAGCCAGTGGTTTCAAAAGCAATGGACACTGTCCTGGTAGAAGAGGAGCCCCCACAGCTGGGCCTGCCCGAGCTTCCCGCAACGCAGGCGGTGATCGAGCTTTCTATCGTAGTGCCGACTTTTTGCGAAGCCGAAAATGTCGCCGTGCTGGTGAATAAGGTGGAGTCTGCGCTGGGTAAACGACGCTGGGAAATCATTTTTGTCGATGACGATTCCTCAGACCATACTGCAGAGCGTGCCAAGGCTATTGCCGCCATAGATCAGCGGGTGCGATGCATTCGCAGAGTTGGCCGTCGTGGTCTGGCGGGAGCCTGTATCGAGGGTATTTTGTCATCATCGGCACCCTTTGTCGCGGTCATGGACGCAGATCTGCAACATGATGAAACGCTGTTACCACGTATGCTCAGCCGGCTAGAGAGTGGCGAGGTCGATCTTGTTGCCGCGACCCGCTACGCCGGAGAGGGAGCCGGCGCAGATGGGCTTGCTACCGCGCGACGGAACCAGCTTAGCCGAATCGCAAATGTAAGCGTGCAGCGGCTTCTGGCGGTGCGGCTTTCGGATCCCATGAGCGGTTTTTTCATGTTGCGGCGCCAGGTGGTGGAAGAACACGCCAGCACGTTGAGTGCAGATGGGTTTAAAATCCTTCTCGACATCGTTGCCACAGCAGGCCCCAGGCTGCGTGTAGGCGAGGAACCCTATCGTTTTCGTCCTCGTCATGCCGGCAGCAGTAAATTCGACTCCCGTACGGCGATCGAATTTGCTGGGCTGGTGCTCAGCAAGTTGAGTTTCGGGGTTTGCAGTCCCCGCTTTCTGGTCTATGCGCTTGTCGGCGCCACCGGGCTTGGGGTGCAAATGGTGGCGCTGTTGGGCTTTCTGGCCATCGACGGCGACAGGTTTGCGCCGGCCCAGCTATTTGCCACGGGCGTCGCCGTCACCAATAACTATTTTCTCAATAATTTACTGACCTGGCGGGACCGCCGCCTTAAGGGCTGGCAGATGCTGCGTGGCTTTGCTGGCTTTTGTGTAATCAGCACGGCGGGGGCGGTTGCCAATATCGGCGTGGCCGAATGGCTGTTTGCCCAGGAGCCGAAATGGTGGCTGGCCGGGCTGGCGGGTGCGGTGATGGGCGGGCTCTGGAATTACTCGATGTCGAGCCGACTGGTCTGGCAGAGCCGCTGAGCTAGGCGAACGCAATCGAATTGGGATTTCATGAAGGCCGCCGATCCGCTATATCGCCTGAAAGACCAATTTCATTTTGCCCGGAGTGATTGATGTTTGCTAAGCGCCTGGTCGCCGTCTCGACGCTCATCTTCATCTCGGCGCTGCCCTTAAAGGCCCAGGCTGCTGCAGCCCCGACTCCGGTGATCAAGGTCTATGGCAATCCCACAATCACGGATGCGGGAAAGATCCTGCGCTTTGCCCTTCCGGCAGCTGCAGCGGGCATTGCCCTTTGGAAAAACGACTATAACGGCTTCTATCAGCTGGCTGCGTCTTACGTCACGACCGTGGGCATCACCTACGGGCTAAAGCACGTGATCCGCGAGCAGCGGCCTGATCTTTCCAACTGGCAGTCTATGCCTTCTGATTCGTCGGCCAGCGCATCAGCTGGTGCGGCCTTTCTCTGGCGCCGTTATGGCTGGCAGTATGGAATTCCTGCCGAGGCTCTTTCAGTCTTCGTTGGATATTCGCGCACGCAGGCCAAGTTGCACCATTGGTATGATGTGATTGCCGGTGATGCGGTAGCGTGGGGTGTGAACATGCTGTTCGTTTCTCATTATCATCCGGATAGCCGCTATCACATCGGCTTTGGCGCAAGCCCCAATGGGGTAAGCGTTAATTTCGCGATGAATATGTGATGGGCCATTTCCGGGTACTGAAGGGTAATGGATCTTTCCTCCACGCCGATCACAAAGCGGCGCAGTGATCTCATCTTGGATGTGATCGAACGGGGCATTGTTATCGGCCTCTTCGTCGCTTTGTGTCTGAACCTGGGCCGGGATTTCCTGTACCACGGACATATCGTGTCGCTGCTCTTTGTTGTCGGCGAAAGTATTCCAGTTGCTCTTGTCCTGGTGCGTCGCCCCGCCCAACCTTTGAGCCGCCGTCCGCGTGACTGGCTTCTAACTCTTAGCGGCACCTGTCTGCCGCTTCTGGTGCGGGCCGGAGGTCAGGCCCTGTTGGCGCCAGTTATCTGCGGCCTTATCATTCTTCTGGGTTTTGCGATTCAGGTGGCGGCCAAGATCTCGCTGGGACGCAGCTTTGGCCTCGTGCCGGCCATTCGTGGTGTCAAATGTGGCGGGCTCTATCGGATAGTCCGGCATCCGATTTATGCTGGCTATGTTTTGATGGATTTGGGCTTTCTGCTCGCCAATGCAAGCGATTGGAACGGGGCACTGTACGTGATCGCTTACAGCGCCCAGCTCGGACGACTTTTTGCCGAGGAGCAATTGCTGATGGAAGATCCTATTTACCGCGCCTATGTTGCTCAGACTCGCTGGCGCATTTTGCCATGGGTGTTTTGAATCCCGCACGTGCCGGGCGGTGACCTTGATGGAGATGCAACATGTTGATTCGCGCCTGCATGGCAAAAATTCATAGGGCGACGGTTACCCAGGCTGAACTCAATTATGTGGGCTCGATCACCATCGATGCGGCGCTCCTTGAAGCCAGTGGTATTCAACCTTACCAGTACGTGAATATCACCAGCCTCTCCAATGGAACTTACTGGCAGACCTACGTCATCGAGGGCCCGCGCGGTGAGGGCGTTATTTGCCTGAATGGCTCGCCCGCGCGACATTTCCACCCTGGGGACAAGGTTATCATTCTGGCAGAGGCTTGGCTTGAGCCCAAAGAGATGAGCCAGCTCGATCCCGTGGTGGTATTTGTCGATGACCGCAATCAGATCACAGAGATCAAGCGCCACCGCCTGGTGCCGTTGGGTCAGCATCGCTAACAAAGGAGCTGGCTTGGTTGCGGGACCCGGGACTTCGAACCCGGAGACTTTTCCCGCAGCGACGGTCATGCCATGGTCAGGCCAGTCTGTCAGTTTAAGAGGGTTTTGCATGAAGCGCGCAGCCATCATTGTCGGTAGCTTCCTGCTGACTGTGTGTCTGGCTCCCCTGGCCCAGGCCTCCCATGGTACTGCTGGATTGTGGCGGGTAACCGTCAGCGTCAATGAGCCTGCAAACGCGTTCTTGACCCCGCAGCAGCGCGCCCAGATGCGCGCGCATGGCATCGATATCCTGGGATCCAATTCCATTGCCGCCGACCACTGTATGACAGAGGCTGAAGTTATGTCGAACCGGCTGAGCAAGGCCGAGGATGTCGCGGGTTGCAGCCTGGAGCATCAGTCCGCCGACGGCGCAACGCTGCGCGGCACGCTCGTCTGCGTCGAGGAGCCGAAAGGTACCGGTAACCTGCAGATCACCTACGCCAATCCCAAGCACTACACCGGGTCCATGGTGTTCAGTGGTATGGCCCATGGCCAGCAGGTTCATCTCAAATATCAATATGATGGCCGCTGGCTGTCCTCCGATTGCGGCAAGATAAAGCATTGAATCCGGGAGCGGACATGCACGTCTGTTTGGCCGCGAAGCTGCGCGCGGCCAAGCATGCGGTGATCTTTACGGGGGCCGGCATATCTACCGAATCGGGCATCCCGGACTTTCGCTCGAAGGATGGCATCTGGACCAAGATGGCTCCGATCGACTTTAACGACTTTGTCTCCTCGGCAGCGATGCGTAGGGAGGCATGGCGGCGGCGTTTTGCCATGGATGGGGTCTTCGCGAGCGCCCAAGTCAATCGCGGCCACCGGGCGGTGGCAACACTGATTCGTCAGGGCAGGGTATCCTTTGTCATTACCCAGAACATCGACAATCTACACCAGGTTTCGGGCGTGCCCGCTGATCAGGTAATCGAGCTGCACGGTAATACATTCTACGCTAAGTGCTTATGCTGCGATATTCGCGTAGAACTTGAACCAATACGGGAATACTTTGTGCAGCATGGGGAGGCGCCTGACTGTCCTGCCTGCGGCGGATTACTCAAGACGGCCACGATTTCCTTTGGTCAGGCGATGCCCGAACATGAGATGGCGCGCGCCCAAGCCGCGGCGGGGAGCTGCGATCTGTTCGTAGTTCTCGGTTCTTCTCTTGTGGTCTACCCCGCGGCAGATGTGCCGGCTTTGGCGGTGCGTCATGGGGCGGAGTTGGTTATCGTCAACCGGGAGCCCACCCCCCTTGATGACCTGGCCGGTCTTGTCTTGCATGCACCAATCGGGGATACGCTGGACGGCGCCGTTCGGGCGCTGTAGACCCTCACCGTGCGATCGCTAATATGACCCCGATCGCGGTCGCGCTGATTTTCTCTGGTGCGAGAGGTCGGCGCCGGGCGGCGGCACAGGTGTACGGACCCTTGGGTTCGTGACCCAGGTGTGGCCGGTCAGGAGCCGAACGGCTCGGCCCCAACCCCAGGAGTTTTGCCGTGTTTCGCCTCGATGACGAAGACGAGAAGTCTGACGATAAGACCCCCCCGACGCCGCCCATGCCGCCCGTGGCGCAGGCGCTCTACAAGTCGCGCACGGTGCTCATATTCGGCGAAGTCGACATGAAGATGGCTGAGCGGGTGACGGCGCAGTTGCTCGCCTTGGCTTCGGAAAGTTCCGATCCCATCCGGGTGGTGCTGAATTCGCCCGGTGGCCATGTCGAATCGGGGGACACTATTCACGACGTCATCCGGTTCTGTGGCCCTGTCGTGAAGATCATCGGCACGGGCTGGGTGGCCAGTGCCGGGGCCCACATATTCCTCGGTGCCAAACGCGAAAACAGACTGTGTCTGCCATTCACACGCTTTTTGCTGCATCAGCCCTTAGGGGGTGTTCGCGGGCAGGCCTCGGATATTTCCATCGAGGCGGAAGAGATCATCAAGATGCGCGAACGGCTTAACCAGGAAATCGCCCGTGAGACCGGACAGACCGTGGAAAAAGTCGTCGCCGATACCGAGCGCAATTTCTGGATGAATGCAGACGAGGCCGTCACCTACGGCCTCGTAGGTCGCGTTGTCGCCAGGGCTGACGAGGTTTAGCCATGACCGGCGCCGGGCAATGGTGGCGCGGCGCAGTCATCTATCAGATCTATATTCGCAGCTTCTGCGATAGCAATGGCGACGGGCAGGGAGATCTTGGCGGTGTCCGCTCCAAGCTTCCCTATCTCGCTTCTCTCGGCATTGATGCCATCTGGCTTTCTCCGGTTCACCCCTCACCGAACCGCGACTGGGGGTATGACGTCAGCGATTATGCCGGTGTTCATCCTGACTATGGCAGCACGGAAGACCTCGACCGGCTGGTGACGGAGGCCCATCACCTTGGCCTCAAAGTCATGTTGGACGAGGTCCTTGCCCATACTTCAGACGAGCATGCATGGTTTACCGAGAGCCTTCGCGGAGAGGTAAAGCGCGACTGGTATGTCTGGGCCGACCCACACGCAGACGGTACCGCACCCAACAACTGGCTCTCCGCCTTCGGTGGCCCAGCCTGGTCCTACCAGCCAGCACGGCGCCAGTATTATCATCATAAATTTTTGCGTCAGCAGCCGAAGCTCAACTGGCACAATCCCGATGCCAGAGCGGCCGCACTTTCTGTCCTGCGTCACTGGCTTGAGCGGGGGATCGACGGATTTCGCCTCGATGTTGCCAATGCCTTTTTACATGAGGAAGCACTGGTAGATAATCCGCCAGTACCGCAGAGCGCACGCCACACGGCGTATTGGGCTCATCCGCCAAATATGCAGTTACACTTTCATGATAGTAACTTAGTCCAGAATATTGAAGTTCTCGATCAGATACGTGGAGTGGTTGAAAACTATCCCGACCGCTTCGTGATGGGAGAATTCTCGGAGCAACCGGAGCGCAGCGGATGCTATGCGCCTGTCGATCAGGGGCTTCATTCCGGCTACAGCTTTCCATTGCTGGAAGCCCGCAGGCTTGGTCCTGACGTCTTCAACGACCATCTTAACACTTTGGCGCGATACCCCCGGCATTGGCCGTCGCTCAGCTTCAGCAATCACGATGTCATGCGGGCACCAAGCCGCTTTGGTGGTCGTGTACCGCCACCGGGGCTTGCCCGGTTGCTGTTGGCGCTTCTCTTTGGCCTGCGCGGTACCGTTCTACTCTACCAGGGCGAGGAACTGGGCCTACCGCAGGCGGAGCTACCGCGCTCGGTGCTGCGCGATCCGGTTGGAGACCTTTATTACCCCTACTCCTATGGTCGCGATGGCTGCCGCACGCCAATGCCATGGGAGGAGCGCGCGCCAAATCTTGGCTTCACGACCGGTACGCCTTGGCTGCCGGCCTTCGAGGGCCATGCCATGTATGCGGTGCGCCAGCAGCTTGACGATCCGCTTTCCACGCTTAATTACTGCCGGAGGTTGATCGCGGCACGCAAAGCCATACCCGCACTGTCACAGGGCGATCTGGTTGCAGGCGCGTCAGGTTCCGCCGTTCTTGCCTTTACCCGTTGTCTCTCCACGCAAACCATTCTCTGCCTCTTCAACCTGTCGCCGAACAGAGAAAAATTTGGCGACTCCCGCCTGGACGGCGCCAGGGATCTTCAGCTGGGATGTGGTGCCGTACACCGCTCCGCCACCGAGGTGGAATTGGGTCCCTATGCGGCGCATTTCCTGGCGGTTGATAGCTGGGACTGAAGGATCAGGTCTCTGTACGCGAGAGGGCGTTGATGAGAGCATCCAGCGGCAGCAGGACGCAGCGATGGCGGCCGGGAATGTCTGCCGCCCCGGCAAATTCGGCATAAGCCGCAAAGGGCCGATCTGGCGGAGGAGCGTTGTTCGCCAGCATGCTCAGAAGTCGGGTGCGCAGGGCGATGAGATCTGCTTCGCTGGCGCCAATCGCATCACGTCCGAGAACGGCGGCCGAGGCCTGGGCAAGTACGCAGGCGCGGGTTTGGTGCGCCAAGTCCAGGATACGTCCTTCTGCGAGCATCACGTCCATCAGGACGCGATCGCCACAGGCCGGGTTATGCGCCTCACCGTGATGATCGGCCTCAGCCAGACGGCCTGCACCGTGGGCATCTGCGGCCAGGCGCAGGAGGCTGCGCTTGTAGAGTGGATCGCTCATCCGCGGGCCCTAAAGGCAGCCAGTGCCTCTGGAGTATCGATATCAGTCAGTGGTGCATCGCTGCCGGCTTCGACCTCGGCGATCAGCTCCGGGTAAATGGCCAGCAGGTTGCGGGCGCCAATATCGCCATCCAGTTCGGCCATGGCGCTAAAAAAGCGGCGGGCCCACAACACCGGATTGCCCCGCTTACCATGCCTGCTTGCCAGACAAATGGCGCGGCCTTCCTGAGGTGCGAAAGCGGCAATCAGGCGGTTGATCAGCACCGCGTCCACATCAGGCATGTCAGCAAGCAGCATCAACGCGCCATCGCTGTTTTCGCTGATTGCCGAAAGCCCTTTCTGTAGCGAGGTGCTGAGGCCCTTGACGTAATCTGGATTATGCACCACGCGAACATCAAGCCCGGAAATTGCCCGCCTGACCGCGTCCGCGTCGTGGCCGGTGACCACAATCGTCTCGTCGGCCTGGCTGGCGAGCGCGGCCTCGAGCGCATAGCGAATGAGGGGCTTACCGTTCAGAGGCTCGAGCAGCTTGTTTCGCCCCATGCGTGTTGATCTGCCCGCCGCCAGAACCACTGCTGATACAAATGGAGCGCGTGCTTCCATGCGCGTGGTCTCATCCCTTGGCTGCGGACGCAGGGGTATTTCACTGAGAAGTCCGCCCACACCCATATCCATGAGATCGCGTGATGTAACCGGCAAGCGGGCCAGAAGGCGCCACAATACGAAGTCAAAGCCATTCAGTTTGGGAGAAATGGCACAGCCAGGAAGGCCGATGACCGTCGCTGATCCCAGTTGTCCAAGTAAGAGCAGGTTGCCGGGATCCACCGGCATGCCAAAATGGACTACACGCCCGCCTGCCTCGACAATCGCCGCG
>JAKBAU010000059.1 GCA_021808875.1 Pseudomonadota bacterium
GAGCTGGGCACCTACCTCGTCGATGGGCTGATGGAGCTCGACCGGCTCAATCTGCTGTTTCCCGGCCTGAAAACCCCAGGCTCGCGCGAGCGGCTGCTGGGGATTGCCTGCCATCAGATCGGATACGCCACCAGCCCCAAACCCGTGCCCGGCGGCAAGCCTGAGATAACCGAGCACGCAGGCACCGAGGCCCAGCAGGCGCTATTGGCCGATCTCGAAACCCTCACCCTGCAGGTCAGTGACGTGCTGCGGGACCTGCGGCTGTTACGGGCAAAAGCCGAGGCTGCCCGCGAGATTTTGGGCGCCCATTTGGTCTGGACCAGAACGGATACGCAGAACGCCGAGGCCCTGGTCGCGGCACTGGGTGAAATGGCCGAACTGCATAGCCGCCATATCGAGCCGCTTTTGTAAACCGGGCTGCATACCGTATTGGCGTGCAATTAATTGCACGCGGGGAGGCTCTTAAACGGGCCTCCCTTTGCATTTTTAGCCCCAATTATCGCCCCTTTTTTGGAACCGAAAATCCCACCAGTTCCAGCGCATACCCCATCCCTCAATCGCAGGTATTTTTTCAACGGTTGACATCCCAATCGGACCGGGAAACTGTCCTATCAACCACCTCGACTTCCAAAGGCAGCCCTGATGAGCCAATCCGCGTCGTCCCTCTCCTCTCTCATCTGGTCTGTGGCCGACCTGCTGCGGGGCGATTACAAGCCCTCCGAATACGGCAAGGTCATCCTGCCCTTCACGGTGCTGCGCCGCCTGGATTGCGTGCTCGCCCCGACAAAATCCGCCGTTTTGGCCGAAGTTGAGGCCAAGCAGAAGGCCGGGCTCAACCCCGAGCCCTTCCTGCTCAAAATCGCCAAGCTCAATTTCGTCAATATTTCGGCGCTCGACATGGCCAAGCTGGTCGGCGACCAGGACAACATCGCCACCAACCTCACCGCCTATATCCAAGGCTTCACCGCCCCGGTGCGCGATATCTTCGAGCGCTTCCGCTTCACCGAGCAGCTCGACCGCCTGCGCAAGGCGGGTCTCCTCTACCAGGTGACCGAGAAATTCGCCGGCTTCGACCTCTCCCCCGCCTTTGTCACCAACCACGACATGGGCCTCGCCTTCGAGGAGCTGATCCGCAAATTCGCCGAGGCCTCCAACGAGACGGCTGGTGAGCATTTCACCCCCCGCGACGCCATCAAACTCATGGTGAACCTTCTGTTTGTTGAGGATGACGACATCCTCACCCCCGGCACGCCTGCCGTCCGCACCATCTACGACCCCACGGCCGGCACGGGTGGCATGCTCTCGGTCGCGGCGGAGCATCTGCTCGAGCATAACCCCGATGCCAAGCTCACCATGTTCGGCCAGGAGCTGAACGACGAATCCTACGCCATTTGTAAGGCGGACATGCTCATCAAAGGCCAGGATATCCGCAACATTGCGCCCGGCAACACGCTCTCGGGCGATGAACATGCCGGGCGCAAGTTCGACTATATGCTCTCCAACCCGCCCTTTGGCGTGGAGTGGAAGAAGGTGGAGAAGGAAATCCGCCGCGAGCATGAGGAAAAGGGCTTTGCCGGGCGCTTTGGTCCTGGCCTGCCGCGCATTTCTGATGGCTCGATGCTTTTTCTCCTCCACCTCGTCTCCAAAATGCGCCCGGCGCAGGAGGGTGGCAGCCGGTTTGGCATTGTGCTCAACGGCTCGCCCTTGTTCACAGGCGGCGCCGGCTCGGGCGAGTCTGAGATCCGGCGCTATATGCTGGAGAGCGATCTGGTCGAGGCCATCATCGCCCTGCCGACCGACATGTTCTTTAACACCGGCATCGCCACCTATGTGTGGATCGTCTCCAACCGCAAGCCGGCCGCGCGCAAGGGGTTTGTGCAGCTCATCGATGGCTCCGGGTTTTGGCGCAAGATGCGCAAGAGCCTCGGCTCCAAGCGCCGCGAGATGGGCGATGACGACATCGCCACCATCACCCGCCTGTTCGCCGATTTTGCCGAGGCGCGGCTTGCCACCATCACCACGGCCGATGGCGCTTCGCGTACCGAGATCATCCGTGCCGATGAGGCCGAGCCCGCCGCGCCCGAGGGCGGCAAGGTAAAACTCGCCCCGCTCTCGCGCATTTTTGCGAATGAGGCGTTTGGCTACCGCACCATCACGGTGGAGCGGCCTTTGCTGGATGATAAAGGCAAGCCCGTGCTGGGCGTGAAGGGCAAGCAAAAGGGCCTGCCCCAGCCCAACCCTGAGCTGCGTGATACCGAAAATGTGCCGCTGGCCGAGGACGTGGAGAGCTACTTCGCCCGCGAGGTGCTGCCCCACGCGGCTGATGCCTGGATTGACGAGGCAAAGACCAAGATTGGCTACGAAATCCCCTTCAACCGGCATTTTTATGTGTTTGCGCCGCCGCGTAGCCTGGAGGAGATCGACGCGGATTTGGCCCAGGTGGTCGGGCGCATCCAGACCATGCTGGGCGAGGTGATGGCATGAGCGGCAAAATTCTGCCCCACAGCCGCACGGCAACTTGTAAGTATCACTTACGAGTTCAGCCCAGGGGTGGGCTGACCGCAGCCGCAACTGTCAAAGATTATTTGACAGTTCACCCGGGTGGGGTGTGCCATCTGGCCAAGCTCGGCGCGGAGCTTTCTGCTGTTATGGGGCGGGTTTCGGCCATGCCCGGGGAGCTGGCGGCATGAGCACGCGGCGGTATCCGGCTTATAAAGACAGCGGGGTGGAGTGGCTGGGCGAGGTGCCTGTTGGTTGGGGCGTCGAGCCTCTTTGGGCAAATTCATCATGCAATGACGAGGTTTTACCCGAGACCACTCCGCCGAATTACGAGTTCGAGTATGTGGAGATTTCTGACGTTAGTCAGGTTGAAGGTGTTGGGACTGGTGTCACGGTAAGCTTCGCAGATGCGCCCTCCCGTGCCAGACGAATTGCGCGTGGTTCGGATGTCCTTGTTTCGACGGTGAGGACTTATCTCCGGGCAATCGCGGCGGTGCCTTCAGAGAGAGATAGTGTTGTAGCATCAACTGGCTTTGCCGTTTTCCGCTCAAGAAGCCTTTCCCCAACCTTTTTGGTCTACCTGTTTCACGCCGAATATCTTGTCGCGGAGATCATCTCGCGTTCTACAGGGGTAAGCTATCCGGCGATTAATGCCAGCACTATTCAAAAGCTGAAGATTCCGGTTCCGTCTATAGCCGAACAGAACGCCATTGCCACCTTCCTTGACCGCGAGACCGCGAAGATCGACGCACTGATTGCTGAGCAGGAGCGCCTGATTGCCCTCCTGCAGGAAAAGCGGCAGGCAGTGATCTCCCAGGCCGTCACCAAGGGCCTCGATCCAACCGTCCCGATGAAGGATTCAGGCGTGGAGTGGCTGGGGATGGTGCCGGAGCATTGGGACACTTATGGATTTCTTCGCGGTTTCAACGTTGTGTACCGTTATCCTACCTATTTTGATATTTCATATGAACAAAGTGGAATACCGGAGATTCGTGGAGAGGCAATCGGACTCGATGGTCAAATAGTAGAGCTAGACGACATGCGGTTCATTTCTCCGAAAACAAACAGCAAGTTTCCTATGACGCAATTGGCGTTGAATGACTTGGTGATGTCCGTAAGAGGCACTTTAGGAAAAATCGGTTTGGTCGACGAAAAATTTGTCGGTGCTAATATTACGGCAAATTTGTTGCGGCTTTCCCCAGATCCGTCCCTTGTAAGGGCGGAATTTCTTGTTTGGCTTATGCGGGCGGAGTTGTTCACAATTCAATTAGATCTTGTTTCCTCGCAGACTACTATCAAGACCGTTACCGTACCCCAGCTTGGCCAGATAAAAATTCCAGTCCCCTCGCTTCAAGAGCAAAAAGACATAACGACATTTCTTAAACATGAATGCCAAAAAATGGAGGGGCTAAAGGAAGAGGCTAATAAGGCCATCACCCTCCTCCGAGAACGCCGCGCCGCGCTCATCTCCGCCGCCGTTACGGGCAAAATAGACGTCCGCGCGGCGGGCGCAGCCGCCCAGGAGGCCGCATGAGCCTGCACAAGGAACAAAAATTCGAGGATGGCATTTGCGACCATCTGGCCGCCCAGGGCTGGCTGTATGAAGAGGGCGCGGCCAGCCGGTATGACCGGGCGAAGGCGCTGTTCACCGAGGATTTTTGCGCCTGGGTGCAGGCCAGCCAGCCCGATGCCTGGGCCGCGCTGGGGGCGATGCATGGGGACAAGGCGGGGGCGATCATCGCCGAGCGGCTGCGCAGCGCGCTAGATAAGCAAGGCACGCTGCTGTTGCTGCGCCAAGGGCTGGATATTGTCGGGCTAAAACAGGCGCTCAGCCTGTGCCAGTTCCGCCCAGCACTGGGCATGAACGAGGCGCTGCAAGCCCGCTACGCCGCCAACTGCTTACGCGTGGTGCGGCAAGTGCGGTTTTCCACGCAGAATGAGCAGAGCATCGACCTGGTGCTGTTTCTCAACGGCATTCCCGTCGCCACGGCCGAGCTGAAGTCAGACTACACGCAATCTGTGCAGGACGCGGTGGACCAGTACCGGTTTGACCGTAACCCCAAGCCAGCCGGGCGCAATGTGCCAGAGCCGCTGCTCGCCTTCCCCGGCGGGGCGCTGGTGCATTTTGCCGTGAGCAATAGCGAGGTGCAGATGACCACGCGTCTGGCCGGGGCTGAGACGGTGTTTCTGCCCTTCAACAAGGGCAATGCGGGCGGGGCGGGTAATCCGCCCAACCCCAATGGCGCGCCGACGGCTTACCTATGGGAAGAGGTGTGGCAGCGCGAGAGCTGGCTGGAAATTCTGGGCCGCTACATTGTGCCCGTGCGCAATACCAAGAACCAGCTCGGCGGCTGGATTTTCCCGCGCTTTCATCAGCTCGATGCCACGCGCCGGCTGGTGAAGGCGGTGCTGCAGGATGGCCCGGGCGGGCGCTATCTGATCGAGCATTCGGCAGGCTCAGGCAAAACCAACTCCATCGCCTGGACGGCGCATTTTCTGGCTGATCTGCACAATGCGGCCAATGAAAAACTGTTTGATACGGTGATTGTGGTCTCGGACCGCACGGTGCTGGACAAGCAGCTGCGCGCCGCCGTGGAGGCGTTTGAGCGCACAAAAGGCGTGGTGGCGACGATTACCGGCGAGGGGGCGAGCAAGAGCCAGGAGCTGGGCAATGCGCTGAAGGCGGGCAAGAAGATCGTGGTCTGCACGATCCAGACTTTCCCGTTCGCCATAAAGGAGGCGCAGGAGCTGGCGGCGAAGGCCAAGCGGCGCTTTGTGGTCATCGCCGATGAGGCGCATTCCTCGCAGACCGGGCGCACGGCCTCGGACCTCAAACAAGTGCTGACCCCGCAGGAAGCGGCGGATTTGGAGGATGGCGGGGAATATAGCATCGAGGATTTGCTGGCCGCGCGCATGGCGGCCCGCGCCCAGGCGGCGGATGGCATTACCTATGTCGCCTTCACCGCCACGCCCAAGGCGAAGACGCTGGAGATGTTCGGCACCCGCCCAAACCCGGACCTGCCCGCGGGGCCAGAGAATTTGCCAAGCGCGTTCCACCTTTACTCGATGCGCCAGGCGATCGAGGAAGGGTTCATCCTGGATGTGCTGCGAAACTACACCTCGTACAAGATGGCCTTCCGGCTGACGCATAATGGCCGCGAGGTGAGCGAGGCGGAGGTTGAGGCTGATGCGGCACGCAAGGGTATTATGGGCTGGGTACGGCTGCATCCGGCCAATATCGCGGCGCGGGTGCAGATTGTGGTCGAGCATTTCCGCCAGAATGTCGCCCATCTGCTGAACGGCCGGGCGAAAGCCATGGTGGTGACGGCGAGCCGCAAGGAAGCCGTGCGCTGGAAAGTGGCGATGGAGAGCTACATCAAGCAGCGCGGCTACCCGATTGGGCTGCTGGTCGCCTTCTCGGGCGAGGTGAACGACCCTGAGACCGGGCCGGAGGCGTTCAGCGAGACCAACATGAACCCCGGCCTGCGCGGGCGGGATTTGCGCGATGCCTTCGCCACTTCGGAATATTCCATCCTGCTGGTGGCCAATAAATTCCAGACGGGATTTGATCAGCCCTTGCTGTGCGGCATGTATGTGGACCGCAAGCTAGGCGGGCTGCAGGCGGTGCAGACGCTTTCCCGCCTTAACCGCACTTTGCCCGATGGCACGAAAGACACGACCTATGTGGTCGATTTTGTGAATGAGCCGGCGGAGATATTAAAGGCGTTCCAGCAATATTACACCACGGCCGAGCTGGCGGATGTGAGCGACCCAAACATCGTGCTGGATTTGCGCAACAAGCTCGATTCCGCCGGGATGTATGATTGGTTCGAGGTTGAGCGCGTGGCCGCCGTGACCGTGAACCCCAAGGCAACGCAAGGGCAGTTGGACGCTGCCATCGGCCCGGTAAGCAACCGGCTGCTGACACGCTACAAGGCCGCCGCAAAGGCCGCGCGGGAGGCTATACCGGGTTCAGCAGACGCCCAGGACCGGAAAGATGAGGCCGATGCGCTCATCCTGTTCAAACGCGACCTGGGTAATTTCAACCGGGCCTATGAGTTTCTCGGCCAGATGTTTGATTACGGGAACACGGATTACGAGAAGCTCTACGTGTTCGCCAAACTGCTGGTGCCGCTGCTGGATTATGGGCGGGAACGGGAGGGCATCGACCTCTCAGCCCTACGCCTGACCCATCACAAGATGCGCGATCTCGGCCAGCAACGGCTGAACCTCGATGGTGAAGCTGGTGCGCCGCTGGCACCCATGACAGATGCTGGCTCGGGCCAGGTGCAAGACAAGCACAAAATCCGCCTGCGCGAGCTCATCGCGGCGCTGAATGATTTGTTCGAGGGAGATATTACCGAGGGCGACGCCATCAGCTACGTGGATGGAGTTATCAAGGCGAAAATGCTGGAGTCTGAGGCGTTGCAAGCCCAGGCAAAGGCCAACACCAAGGAGCAATTCGCCAACTCCCCGAACCTGCATGACGAACTGCTCGGGGCGATCATGGAAGCCATGGCGGCGCACTCCGAAATGAGCAAGCAGGCGCTGAATTCCGACGATATTCGCACCCGGATGCTGGCAACCCTGATTGGACCTGGGCAGCTATGGGAGGCATTGAGAAATGGCCCGCAGACGCTTTCCCCATGAGTGCGGAACGCAGCTTTGCAATTGATTGCAAGCCTCCCGAGCGAGTTTAGCTTCTTTGGGCTAGCGTCGGCTTGGCCGGATGATCAACTAGCCGCCAAATAGGGATATTGTCGCAGCGAATTTCAGAGCCACATCGGTCCCTCGTGGACACAAACTATCGCCGGCCCACTACACAAATGTAGTCAAGCCTCTAACAGACTCCTGGGGGCCGACACAATCATCAGAGACCAGGCCTCACAACCGAATTCGTCCCTTGGCGGCATTCATTCTGGTTGACATTTCAACCGCACCGGGAAATAAATTACTTATCAGAAATTAAGTATTTCGAATTGCAAAGGGCTGCTCTTGTGAGCACAACCAAGTCGCCTCTCTCCTCCTCCGGCTGGCCGGTGGCCGGGAATCTTCCGGGCAGATGCAAACGGTACTATGCCAGCCTATTCATTTACGCGGCGCAGCGCGGATAATGCTTTCTCCTCCTTTCCTTTCCGCTCGTATTGAGCAGCTTGAAAACAGCTTCGCTAAAGCAAAAGGAAACTACGCACAGTTAAAGCTGATAGCGAATGAGCTTGAACATCAAAACACACCGAATGCGAGGCGTTTGCATATCAAGGTAGTGGCGGAAATGTTGCGTATAAAACGCGAGGCTACGGATTCCGCGTTGCCTGTGCGTCCTTCGCTCCCGTCCCTACTTCGCGCGCTACTTGATCGGTTCAAGCTTGATGTACCTGACGGTCGGCCCCTGCATAGATACCGATTGGGTACAGAGGATTACGATCAACTGACGGTATTGTTGCGCCAGCGTGCTTCACGGCTCCAGAGCTGGAATGAGAGTGATGCGGCTTTGCTGGTGCTTTGGGCTTCGGCTTGGTTCCGCCGTGAATACGGCGGTGGTATCCGTAAATATCGTGAACTCGGTGCGGCCATCGGCGCAACGCTCGAGGAACGCGAGTGGCCCCATCTGATTGAGTATGGTCTGAAGTGGTGGAAGCGGCCGGTAGTCAAGCGTACCAGCGGGCGGCATTGGCTGCTGACGATCGCTGTGGAGGGTGGTTTCCCTGTCCGTGTGTTGCAGGCAGGTGCAGGATGGCTACCAAGGTATCTCAAAGGGGTAGTAGGTCGACTGCTTGGGATCTCTGACGATCCTTCGCCTGACGACGCTTTCGCTATGGCGGATGCCGCGAAGGAGGATCTGCGCGACACCTACCGCCAGGAGGCCTTCATTGCACTGGCGGCTGATTTGGCGCTGGCGATTGTGAAATTACGGCGCATCGCCGAGGCAGCCGCACCGAACCTCGTGCCATCGGCCGTCCTCGACCAGATCCGCCCTGGCTGGCGTGATGAGTTGCCGATCGCGGCTGATACGGATGCAGCGCGCGCGCTGGTGGATGGGATGCTTGCTGCCAAGAAGATTGCGCGCGGTCTGAGCGGCGGCATGGGCTGCGTACGTGTGTTGCGACGAGGTTTCAAAGAGTGGAGCGCGGGGCTGAGGCTGTCGCTTGTAGGCGAATTCAAGTCGAATGCCCTTGCGGGGGTGGCTGAGCGAGGGACGCGACTGGGCGTCCATCCTTACGGTGTTTTGGCGCGAGCTCTGGGTGAGGAGTTAGCCTTTCTCGATCCACCGGGCGAGGATGGCGATAGTTGGCGGGTGCGTCCCCTTACTCGCAGGACCGAATTAGATGATGTTCCGTTGGAAGCACGCATCGAGGTGCTAATCCAATCACCTAATGGTGCTGCGCGCACGATGCAATGGCCCGGAGGCGGTTCCGAACGTAGCGACGTCCTCACATTCGAGATCGATGCTGAAGATACAAATGGACCAAAAACTTTGGTGCTTGCCGCGCAGGGATCGGCTAGTCTGCGTGCCGAACGAGTCGTTGTTGCCGCGCCGGCCGATTGGTCCGTTCGCTGGGAAGACGAAGCCGTTGAGGGGGCGCCGACGAGCATTGGCGCGACGAGAGACGGGCGCGGGTTGTGGCTCACCGATAAATCTCTGTTGGTGGAGAGCACGGACGGCGACCAGCTCTATTGCATCCAAACAGGTGTCGACGAGGAACTGCGTGATCGAATAGGGCTCGACGGCCAGTCGCCGCGAGGCTTCGACAGCGCGGACGATGTCTTCCTGTTCGCCGGCCCGCCGACGGTCACTTGCTATCGCGGGCGGACTTCGACGAAACCGGCGGACAACGAACTGCTCTGGCGTCGGGCGCGAGGCGATTCGTGGCAAGAACTGGCGCGTTCCCGGCTCCCTGTCGGGGCAATCGACATCATGTGGCGCGACGTGCGAACGAGATTTGTTCGTGATCGCGTGCGTGCGGCCATTGTGCCGCAATCCGCGCGTGTCGTGCGCGAGCGTGATGGTGAAGGTTGGCGCTATAGCTTTCAGGGATTCGGCGAACTGGCGATCTCGCCGGAGCCTGCCACTGGATTAAATGTCGAGCAGCGCCCAGGCGACGTCTTCGCGCTCTCGTTCCGCAGCAATCCGGTACGCCGCGTCACCTTCGTGCTTCGGATACCGAACAGCACGTGCACGATCCGCATCACCCTGCCTTTCCCCTTGCGCGATGGAATTGCACATTGGAATGGCAAGATCGTGCCGCCGGGATCAGAGATAACGCCGGCGGAACTGGCCGAGCTTGTCGCCTTCGGTGAGGGCAAACTCACGCTGTGCTGCGAACTCAAGAACACCGAGAGAGGCTATCCCGCACACTATACGCTTGGTGAACGCGAACTGGGTTTACGACCGCTGTCGGATCGGGTTCGTAGCGACCTTGCTTCTGCCGGGATCGACGCCTGGGTCGCGCTCAGTATCGGTGATGGCGCTCCGCCTTGGCGCATCAAGCTGTTTGATCTCGAAGTTCGTTACGATAACGGCGCGGCGTCGGTCGTGAAACCTGGGTTAGAAGAGGAGCCGCTGATCCTGGCGGGACGATCGGTTGCGATGCCCTGCGAAGAACGCCGTTTGGCCGCCATCGATCTTGAAGATGCGTTGAACCGGCGCTCAATACCGCTTCCCGAGAACATGACTGGCGCTTGGTGGGTGTATTTGCGTAGCGACCGCGCTGTGCGATCGAGGCCGTCGATTGTTCCTTGCGTCGGTGAGACAGTAGCCGTCGGCGATGGCTTGGCCGCAACGGTCGTGATCGCCGCTCCATCGGCTCGACAGGCCGCGATCGTTGAGCGCCTGAACGCGATTGCCGCTGACACAGATGGTGCAGCGGAAGATGTTGGATGGTTGAACAAGCTGATCGGTTCGTTGGACGGCTTGCCAGCATCCACATTTGACGTTCTGGCGAAGCTCTCCGACGCGCCGGTTGTTCTTGCGCGTCTGCTGCTGTCCGCCGGTGACGCTGCCCAAGGAGGCATTTGGCGGCTCGAAGCGGAGTTGCCCTTTCTATGGGCGGCACTGCCGCTGACGGCATGGAGCGCAGCCGCCAATGCGCTTGGACGTAGCGTAATGAGTCCACTCCTGGCAGCAGGCTGGGAGTTGGCTCGGGCGGCCCCGATGGGGAAGCAGGTCATCGATAGCGCCGCCACTCGCACCGGCAATCTCGATCCCGTGATTGGCGCCGCGCTCGCGGCGGCTGACCTCCTCCCAAAACCTTCGTTGATCCCCTCCATCCGCGATGCCGCCCAAGGCTATGTGCGCCGCACGTTCGATCGCGGTGACATGGCGATCGGGCTGCCAAAGCAGACGAGCGTGTTCCGCACGCCGGAACTCGATCCGCATCTTCCCGGCTGGTTCAAGACCACGTTCGATTTAATGCACCTGGAAGCGCTGGACGCTCCCATCGTCGCCGCTGTCGCAGCGAAAACGAACACTAAGTTAACGCGCGCGCAGCTTCGGCGCTGCAAGGAGGCGATGGTGGCCGATCCGATCTATTTCGCGGAGGGTATCACGGCGGCGTTGCTGGGCGAAGAGCAATAGGGGGAACAGGCTTGCGCACGTTGACACCTTTTCAGGCGGTGGAAGAAATCCGTCAACGGTCGGTCGAGGCGATCCTTGGCCTGAGTGGCCTCAACCATCCCGCGCTTGCCGCTGAGATTCGCCGGAAATTCGGTGGTCGGGACATCGCTTCCGGAGCCTTGCTCCAGGAGCCGATCCTCGAAGCCGCATTTCCTTTCGTCGAGGCCGAACCGACGCTGGCTTCGCTTTCTGGCACCTTGTTGCACCCCAAGATCGTCGATGCGCTCGATCAACCGGGCGATCCTCGAATTGGAAAGGACTGGCATCCTTATAAGCACCAGCTTGAGGCTTGGCAGCATCTGACCGCTCCCACTCCTCAATCGATCCTCGTCACCAGCGGCACCGGCTCGGGCAAGACCGAATGTTTCATGGCCCCTTTGCTTGACGCTCTAGCGAGAGAGGCGGAGGCTCAGCGCGAACCGCTCAGTGGCGTGCGCGCAATCGCGCTCTATCCGCTCAATGCGCTGATCGCCAGCCAGCAGGATCGCCTTGGCAAATGGACCAAGCCGTTCGGGGGCAAGATACGCTACGCCCTCTATAACGGCGAAATGCCCGAAGACGACAAGGATGCGCGCGAGCGCACCGTCCCGGAGCAAGTCCTGTGCCGCCGCACCCTACGGAGCAATCCACCGCCCATCCTCGTCACCAATGTGACGATGCTCGAATATCTAACAGTGCGCCGGAAGGATCGGCCGATTCTGAACACCTCGCGAGGGAATCTACGCTGGATCATCCTCGACGAGGCGCACAGCTACACCGGTTCCAATGCGGCGGAGATTGCATTGCTCCTGCGGCGGGTGTTGTTGGCCTTCGATGTAACACCGGATCAGGTCCGGTTCGTCGCAACGTCGGCGACAATCGGTGAAGGCGCCGATGTCACGGAGGAACTGCGGCGCTTTCTATGCGATGTGTCGGGTGCGCCGGAGGACCGCGTGCATGTCGTGGTCGGCCATCGTCGCACACCGAACCTGCCGCCACCCGATCTGGAAAAGAGTCTAGGCGACATCGACGTTTCCGAACTCGACGCCGGCGCGGCCTTCGATCGGCTTGCGTGCAATCCGGTGGTGCAGAACCAGGTGGCCGAACTCACGCGCGGCGCGCGTGCATGGTCCAAAGTCGCCAGAGAACTAAGCGAAACGGGTAGGGAACCTGAGGCACTTGCCCTGGCGCTGGCTCGTGCCGAAAAGGGCGGCGAGCGGCTGCTACCTTTGCGCGTCCATGCGTTTCATCGGGCGATTCCGGGACTGTGGACCTGCCTCGATCCCGACTGTGCCGATCGGGTCGATGGCTGGCCTTTTGGTGGCCTATTGCCGGAAGCGCTCGGCAAATGCCCGGCTTGCGGCGGCAGGGTGCTGCCAGTGGTGTCCTGCCGAAGTTGCGGTGAACCTTTCCTTGATGCCGTTGAAGAGAGCCGAATTCTGCGCTCGCGTGATGAAGACGAGCGCGAAGACGACTATGCACGGGATTCAGAAGAGGAAAGCGCTGCATCGTCGGACGATGAGGCTGCGCGATCGACCGCGCCGGGCATCGAACGCCTTATTGCTGTGCGGCCCCTGCCCCATGCTCGCCCGCTACACGTCGATCCGCACAGCGGCGCCATCGGCGATCAGCGGCACGATGGCTTTGTTGCTCTGTCGTGCCATGACCGCGAGGAGCCTGAATTCTGTCCCGCCTGCCAGACGGCCGCCACGGAAAAGCAACCGCGCATTTTGTGGCCTTTTCGATTCGGCGCGCCCGCCATCCTGAGCAATGCGAGCCCGGTGCTGCTCGAAAGCACTGAACCCTCGACGCCCGATCCGGAAGCCGCGCATTCTTCCCCCGCCGAAGGGCGGCAACTGCTGTCCTTCACCGACAGCCGGCAGGGAACGGCACGTTTCTCCGCGAAACTGCAAAACGCTTCCGAGCGAAATCACGTGCGCGCGCTGATCTATTTTGCGGCGCAGGATTCGCTGAGAGCGTCCCCCGAGGAAGAGCAAAAAGCCAAGGAAATCGAGAAAGCAGTTGCGGATTTGCGATCTAAAGGCGTGAACGAGGCGACAATCGCATTGCTTGTCGGCGACTCGTCAGGTGGGCCGAAGAGCAAGGGACTTCCTTGGGAGACTGTGCGGAGCCGGCTGATCGAGCGCGATGAAGTCAGCTACTGGATGCGTCGGGTCTGGACGAAACGCGATCCGGAGCGTTTTGGCGATCCGGTGAAGGGACCGGAGCGTTTTGCCGAATTGATGCTGCTGCGGGAACTTGCCCGCCGTACCCGACGCGCTAATTCGCTTGAGACCATGGGGCTGGCGAGCCTGCGCTTTCAGGCTATTGAGAAACTTCCCGAGGCGAGAACACCGGACGCGCTGCGCGCCAAGGGAAAAACCATCCAGGACTGGCGCGATTTCCTATATCTGAGCCTCACCAATGCCGTGCGGGACTACTTCGCGATCCGGATCGACGGACGTGATGCACATTGGTTACAGCCGGGCATACCACCGAAGCGATTGATCGGCCCCAATGACACCATCACCGCAAGAACGGAACTTCGGTGGCCGCAGGTGCGACCAGACTACGTTGCACAGCGCGGCACACTTCCCCGCCTGCTGGAGATTGCGCTCGGACTGAACCCAGAAGAGCGTGGTGATCGCGACATCATCAACGAGCTTCTCGAAAAGGCATGGTTCGATCTGAGGCCGCTGCTCATCACCGCAGGGGGCGGTGATGATCTGCGGCTGGACCTCGGCAACGCGCTAATCGCACCGGTGGAAAAGGCATGGCGCTGCCCAGTCACGCGACGTGTGCTCGACACGGCTTTCTGTGGCTATACGCCTTACGGTCTGCGAACCGGATCGACACGCGGAACGGGGGCCCGCGCGG
>JAKBAU010000060.1 GCA_021808875.1 Pseudomonadota bacterium
ACGTCGCATATTTTGAGGTAAGGCAGGTTGCCGAGGAAATATCCAAACTCGACTCGTCTTCAGTCTGCAAGATTGCTCCTGTGGCACTTGTTTTCTCTTACGAGGCCGATTGGCTGCTCCAGATCCAACCCCAGGCAAAGAACTTTCGCTGGCTACGTCTGGCGTTCGAAATGTATGAGGGACTACGCAGCCTGGGGCTTGATGTCGACATCGTGCCCGAAAACGGCGATCTTTCCGGCTACAAGCTCATCATTGTTCCCTCTCTGCCAATTGCCGGCAACAAATTCGTAGCCACTCTTGGTCAACTTCGTGTGCCAGTCCTCCTTGGCCCGCGCTCAGGATCGAAAACAAATACGCTTTCCATCGTTCCCAACCTGCCTCCAGGAAACCTGTCCGAATTACTGGACATAACCATAACCCGGGTAGAGAGCCTGGCCATGTGGTGGAGAGAAGCTGTGCGCATCAAAGAGCGTGAATTCCATGGCCTGGTATGGCGTGAGCATATAAGCAGCTCACTACCACCGCTGGCGACTTTTTCGGATGGGGCCGGTGCATGGTACCGCAAGGATCATATTGAGTATCTTGCAACCTGGCCGGATCGCGAATTCCTCAATTACATTCTTTCGGAGCTCGCACTTCGTGCAGGGCTGGAGCCACAAAGGCGGGACTTGGGCGTGCGTACGCGTGACCGCGGCATGATGAGGTTTGCCTTCAACTATTCCGCTGAACAGCGGAGGGCGCCAGCTCCGGCCAATGCCGAATTTCTTATTGGGGGTCATGACATGCCGCCAGCAAGCGTGTCAGTCTGGCGGCTCGCGCAAGGATGACATTGTGAACTATTGAACATATGTGGAAGCGGAAAATAGACGTGTCACGCAGCAGCAGAAGCTATGGAAAGCTCGATCGGGACGGGTTCATTCATCGGAGTTGGATGAAAAGCGAAGGCCTTCCCGATCACGCTTTTGACGGGCGCCCGGTTATCGGCATATGTAACACCTGGTCGGAATTGACGCCATGCAATGCTCATTTGCGTGATATCGCAGAGCACGTGAAGCGCGGTGTTTGGGAAGCAGGAGGTCTGCCACTCGAATTTCCTGCGATGTCGCTTGGTGAAACGCAGATGCGACCAACGGCGATGCTCTTCCGCAATCTTTTGGCGATGGAAGTTGAGGAATCCATCCGGGGAAATCCTATTGATGGTGTCGTACTTCTTGGCGGCTGCGACAAGACCACGCCTGGTCAGATGATGGGAGCGGCGAGCGTTGATCTGCCAACGATCGTGGTGTCCTCCGGACCAATGCTGAACGGAAAGTATCGTGGCAAGGATATCGGCTCAGGCACAGATGTGTGGAAGTTTTCCGAAGCTGTACGGGCAGGAGACATGACACTTTCTGACTTTATGGCAGCCGAAAGCGGAATGTCGCGTAGTGCTGGTACTTGCATGACAATGGGTACTGCCTCGACGATGGCAAGTCTGGTGGAAGCCCTGGGACTCAGCTTGCCCTATAATGCGGCATTGCCCGCCGTGGACGGGCGTCGGCGGGCTCTTGCTCACATGAGTGGCCACGCCATCGTCAGGCTAGTTCGCGAAAAGGTTCGAATGTCGACGATTTTGTCGCGGCAGGCTTTCGAAAACGCCATTCGAGTACATGCCGCAATTGGCGGCTCAACCAACGCGATTCTCCACCTACTCGCCCTGGCTGGCCGGTTGGGTGTGTCTCTTTCCCTTGACGATTTCGACCGGCTTGGTCGCGATGTGCCCCTGCTTGTAGACCTAATGCCATCTGGCCGATTTCTGATGGAGGATTTCTGCTACGCGGGAGGTATACCTGCGGTTATTCGGGAACTGGGAGCGCTGATCAATCGGGACAGCGTTACTGCTTCGGGCAGTACAATGTCAGATATCGCCGATAATGCCGAATGCACGAATCAAGACGTTATTCGTACCATGGAAAATCCGGTCAACACGACATCTGGTGTTTGGGTATTGCGCGGTAACCTTTGTCCCCTGGGCGCAATAGTCAAACCGAGCGCGGCTACTCCATCGCTCCTCAACCATCGGGGACGCGCTGTAGTGTTTGAGAGTATCGAGGACTACAAGGCGCGCATCGATGATCCTGCTCTTGATGTTGATGAGCAGTCGATACTTGTCCTGAAGGGGTGCGGCCCGAAGGGGTACCCCGGAATGCCGGAAGTCGGAAATATGGCACTTCCTAAAAAGCTGCTCGAAAAGGGTGTGCGCGATATGATTCGCATTTCTGATGCGCGAATGAGCGGTACGGCATTTGGGTCAGTCATTCTCCATGTCGCGCCTGAGGCCGCCGCGGGAGGAACGTTGGCTCTGGTGCGTGATGGCGACGAAATTGTCCTAGACGGGCCTCATCGGCGTCTTGACCTTCTCGTTTCCGATAATGAACTCGCACTTCGACGGAAGCACCTCAGGGCAGCGCAGTACCAGCCGTCATATTCGCGGGGTTGGGCAAAACTTTATTGTGATACCGTTCAACAGGCTGACCAGGGCTGTGATCTTGACTTTCTGGTCGGTGCAAGTGGAGACGTCGTGGAGCGGGAGTCGCATTGATGCGGCATGGTGCAAAGTATCCCGATCTAGCTGATCGGAAGGTACTCGTAACAGGTGGCGCAACCGGAATTGGTGCAGCTATCGTCGCCGCTTTCTGTGAGCAAGGTGCAAATGTAGGCTTTCTGGATATTGATAATCAGTCTGGAAGTGTGCTCGCTGAAGGCACTGGAGCAGTCTTTCGGGCCTGTGATGTACGAAGCGTGCCGACGTTCATGTCGACGATCGACGAGCTGTCGGAGGCTCTTGGTGGGATCGAAATTCTCGTGAATAACGTCGCTCACGATGAGCGCCATGAAGCTGCGTCGCTGAGTTGGGACGCATGGCGGAGCAATCTTGCGATAAACCTTGATCCGGTCATGCTTGCTTCTCAACGCGTTTTTGAAGAGATGAAGTCGCGAGGCTCCGGTACAATCATTAATCTGGCTTCAATCAATGCATTTTTGGCACCGGAAAATCTCGCCGCGTACAATACTGCGAAAGCCGGGATTATCGCGCTTACCAAGACTCTCGCCCGCGCCTGGGGACAATTTGGTGTCCGCGTCAACGCCATCTCGCCTGGCTGGGTCGTCACCGAAAGGCAGCTGGCACTGTGGCTGTCGCCGGAAGCGGAAAGCGCTTGGATGAAGCAGGTGGCGCTTAAGCGCCGCATTGTTCCTGGAGATGTGGCAAGGCTGGTATTATTCCTCAGCAGTGAGGAAAGTGCAGCGATAACCGGACAGAATTTTGTGATCGATGGCGGGCGCATATGAGTGGCGAATGGCTTGCTGTAGATTGGGGGTCGACCAGTGTTCGGGCCTGGCGGGTAGATGATGGCGGGCGGGTTTTGCAGCAGGCGAGCTTTCCCTTTGGCGTAAGTCGTTTAAAGCAAGGCGAGGCTGCGCAGAAATTTGTACAGTGCATTCAAGCAGAACTACATGCGCAGAGTGTTCCGGCACTGCTGTGCGGGATGATCGGCTCCAATCGTGGTTGGGCTGTCGTTCCGTACCGTCCCTGCCCCGCATCTGCTGAGGATCTTGCAGGCAGCCTCTTTCGGGTTGTGTCCGAGCCCAACGTAGACATTGTTCCAGGGCTTGTCTGCAAGAACGGGCTCGGTACGGATGTTGCGCGCGGCGAGGAGACACAGATCATTGGCTGGATCGAGAGGGCCGCAGGGCATCAGCTGGATAGCCATGTTCTGTGTTTGCCTGGCACACACAGCAAGTGGGTTCTGGTCGAAAATGGCAGAGTGAAGAGGTTTGTCACCGCGATAAGTGGCGAGCTCTTCGACCTGCTATCGAGTCAAAGCCTGCTGAGCGCACCCGAGGCACCAATTTCAATCCCCGCTTTTGATACCGGGATTGCGAGTGCCGGCGATGGTTGTGCGCTCTCGGCGCGACTCTTTGGTGTACGGGCGAAAGTGGCCGCGGGCGAGATGACTGCGGCCCACCAACGCAGCTACCTTTCGGGATTGCTAATTGGTGCAGAGGTTGCGTCATTGCCTAATTTGTTGGAGGCCTCATCACGGGCAGTTGTGCATATAATTGGCGTTCCATTGCTCACGGACCTGTACGCCCGTGCCCTGGGGAAATTCAACATACGCAGTATCAGCTATGACGGAGCTGTATTGGCGCTGGCTGGCCTCAGCTACCTCCATGCAAGGATATCGTCGCGATGAAGTTTGAAGAAGCGCTGGCGGAAATGCCAATCGTTGCGATCCTGCGCGGTATTACGCCCGACACGGTTTTGACAGTGGCAGACGCGCTTGTGTCGGCCGGAATTAGACTTGTTGAGGTTCCGCTCAATTCGCCACAGCCGCTGGAAAGTATTTCGCGGCTAGCGCGTGAATTTTCCGATCGGATGGCGTGTGGAGCCGGGACGGTTCTTGACCCCAACAGTGTTGACCTGGTGCATGGAGCTGGCGGCACACTCGTTGTGACCCCTAATACCAATCCCGGTGTGATTTTCCGCGGTGTCGCAAAGGGCATGACCGTCATACCGGGATTTGTGACGCCCACTGAAGCATTTGCCGCTCTCCAAGCCGGGGCGAAGTACTTGAAATTGTTCCCCGCCGGTCCGCTTGGTCCAGCTTATCTTAAGGCTCTCAACAGCGTTCTGCCGAAATCTGCTGCGGTTTTTCCGGTAGGGGGGGTCGGAGCGGCCGACCTTTCTGCCTGGGTGGCTGCAGGCGCCTCGGGATTTGGCATAGGTGCCGAGCTGTTTAGACCCGGATCTGACCCTGTGGAGGTTCATCGGCGTGCGACCATGCTCGTCCGCGCGTGCCAGCAAGCGCAGGCGCGTTAGCGCGCAGGGCATGCTGTGACCCAGGGTTTCGGTTGCGCGTCGCTGCGGGCAGCCGCATTGCGTTGCTCGGTTGGTGGAACGTCCTAAGCGTCCGGCTTCTCCCGCGGTAACCATGGCCACGCGTGCGGTTCGAGGAGATGGACCTGGGTCGAGTGGAAAATTGCAGTGCGATACGAATGGAGCGGGTTGGCGGAGGCCGGGGCCGTGCCCAAGCGGCGAGGTGCGATTCTATTTCGCGGCGGAGCACGAACGGACCTGGAGGGTCGATCAAGGTGACTGGGGGGCCCTTTGCCACAGAGGGGTAAACGACCCCGCGCTCCTGCTGGCCCAGAACGAGGTGACCTGGCTTGCCGCAGCAGCGTAAGGGACGTTAGAGGGGCAGCCGGCGTCGGCAGGAGGGGCGGGCGATGATGCTAAGTGCCTGGTGGAGCTGAGCGGGATCGAACCGCTGACCTCCTCATTGCGAACGAGGCGCTCTCCCAACTGAGCTACAGCCCCAGGCCGGTTCCGCGCCTCTTTAGGATTAGACGCGGGGCGTATCTAGGGAGCGCCCCCGATCGCTGTCAAGCACAAGCAAGTGACCAGTGCCGTGTCCGGCGGGTTGCCGGCGGGCCGCGGTGTGGTTACAAGCTGGGGCCCGCCTAGACGCAAGGCCATGCCCATGTACGCCGCCAATCCGTTCATCTGGTTGATCCTCGAGGTCCTTGATTTATACACTTGGGTGATCATCGCCGCGGTGGTCGCCAGCTGGCTGGTGACCTTCCGTGTCATTAACGTTCACAACTCCTTCGCGCGCTCAGTATTAGGGACTCTCGAGGCGATGACCGAACCGGTTTTTCGCCAGGTCCGCCGCATCGTTCCGATCGTTGGCGGGCTTGACCTGTCACCACTGATCGTGCTGATCGCGGTGATGTTTCTGCAACGACTGGTGATCTGGCTTAGTGCCGGTGGTCTTTCCTGAGGCCGGATCGGTACTGACAGGTGTCGCCCGTTATACTCAACGGCGGACTTTACCCTCAAAGCCAAGGCGGGCTCGCGCCACCACGATGGCGTGGTAGCACTTTCATGCCGGTTGGCGGGTGATCTCAGGCTCAGGCTAAAGCGGTGGACGGCGTGGCCCCTGCCGGCTATGTCCAACGTTATCCGACGGGAGAATGCTCATGACCGCAACGCTCATCGATGGCAAGGCTGTTGCCGCGCGCCTCAAGCAGCACCTCTACGAGCAAACCGCCAACCTGAAGGAGGCCCACGGCCTGGTGCCTGGGCTTGCCACGGTGCTTGTCGGTGCTGATCCGGCAAGTGAGGTATATGTCCGTAACAAGAATAAGATGGCCCAAAGCCTGGGCTTTACCTCGCGTAGCCATCATCTCTCTGCCGATGCAAGAGAAGCAGAGGTTCAGGACGTCGTCAGGGCGCTCAATACCGATCCCAGCATCCATGGGATACTGGTGCAGATGCCCTTGCCTCCTCAGATCCGCGAGGCGGCCGTTCTTGACACACTTGATCCGGCCAAGGACGTGGATGCCCTTACAGCCGCCAATGCGGGGCTGCTCCTGAGCGGACGTGCTCGTCTCGTATCCTGTACACCGATGGGTGTCATGCTGCTCCTAAAGGAATATGTCGGCGACATCGCTGGCCAGGAGGCGCTGGTGATCGGTCGCTCTCTGCTCTTCGGCAAACCGGCGGCGCAATTGCTTCTGGCTGCCAATGCAACCGTAACCATGGCCCATTCGAAATCGCGCAACCTGCCAGAGCTTTGTCGGCGTGCAGACATTCTGGTCGCTGCGATCGGACGGCCGCAGTTCGTTCAGGGCGACTGGGTTAAACCTGGTGGTGTGGTGATTGATGTTGGTATCAACCGTGTGCAAGGCACCGACGGCACAAGCCGGCTTGTGGGTGACGTAGCATTCAGCGCTGCCGCCGAGCGCGCCCGCGCCATTACCCCTGTACCGGGTGGTGTTGGGGCCATGACGATCGTCTGCCTGATGCGCAACACGCTCATCGCGGCGATGCTTGCTGCAGGACTTGATACAACTTTGATTTGAAGGCTCAAGCGCGTCTAGGCACCGATATGGCGCGCGATCGCGGCGGCTAGCTTGTCCGGACCCAGGGTCTCGTCATAATTGGCGATGAACTTGCCCTCAGGTCCCATCAGGTAGATCACATTGGAGTGGTCTACCGCATAGCTTCCGTTTTTGGTCGACTTTTGGACCTTGTAGTAGACGTGATATTCTTTGGCTAGAGCAGCGATGCTGCTGGGTGAACCTGTTAACCCTACGAACTCCGGTCCAAACGCGGCCAAATAGGATTTTAGCACGCGCGGCGTGTCACGCGCGGGATCAACGGTTACAAAGATGGGCACTACCTGATGGGCAGCACCGCCAAGTTTTTCCATCGCGTCGGCCATGACGCTAAGCGTGGTTGGACAGACGTCGGGACAATTGGTGTAGCCAAAGTACACAAGCATATAATGGCCGATAAAATCCTTGTCCGTACGCGTACGGCCATTTTGATCGGTCAGCGAAAACGGTCCGCCGATTTTCGTGTCACCGACGCTCGTCATGTTGATCCTGTGTGAGGCGAACTGGTCGCCAACGTACCACAGGGTCCCAGCGGCGACGCCGGTGACGAGGATGATCAGAGCGATCAGCGCGCTGCGGGGCATGGAAGATCCTGGTTGCGGGCCGCCGGGCTGGCAGTCAGAGGTGAGACTGATAGACTCTTGACGGTGTCAACTGAAGCGCGAAATCGTCGCTCTTTGGGGCAGGCAACTGTTCGGATGGCGACAGTGTGATGAAAACATGAATACATTGACAGAAAAGAGACCGGGTTGGATGGGCTTACGGCCGCAAAAATTTGCCGATGAGTTTGCCTTTGCCGCGCCAACGAGCCGCGGGCGGGTACGTCTGCGTACCCTCTCCAATCTGCGCTGGCTGGCGGTTGGCGGCCAGTCGGCAACCCTTTTCATCGTCTATTTCGGACTGGCCTATCAGCTCCCGCTTGCCGAGTGCATTGGCGTCATATCTGCCAGCGCGATTCTCAATGTTGCTCTTGCGGTACATTTTCCTGCGACCCATCGGCTGACCAATCTCGAGGCGACCATCTTTCTTGCCTATGACGTCCTTCAGCTGGCGGCTCTGCTCTATCTCACAGGAGGGCTCGAGAATCCCTTCGCCCTGATGTTTTTGGCTCCGGTGGTGATCGCCGCCTCGACGCTTAACCTAGGAAACACGCTGATTTTGGCGGGATTCTCTTTTGCAGCGGTTTCGCTCGTGGCGATCGTGCACATGCCTCTGCCGTGGGCGCCACACGAGCTGCTGCAACTTCCTGCGCTCTATCAGGTTGGAATTTGGGCATCGATCGTAATCGGGATCGGCTTCACCTCGATCTATGCTTGGCGAATCGGCAGTGAAGCGGCCCGCATGTCGGCCGGCCTGGCAGCAACGCAGCTGGCCCTGGCGCGCGAACATCGCATGGCATCGATTGGCGCCTTGGCCGCGGCGGCGGCTCATGAACTTGGAACGCCCCTTGGCACTATCGCGGTCGTCGCACGCGAGCTTGAGCGGGAGCTGCCCAAGGGCTCTGAGCAAGCCGAGGATGCGAGCTTGTTGCGTGCGCAGGCCGAGCGTTGCCGCACGATTCTCACCCGACTTGCTCGCCCGGAACAAAGTGTCCTCGATGCTACCAACCGCATCTCTGTCGCCGCTATGCTCGATGATCTGGTCGGACGCTACCGCCATGAGGAGCTGCAGATCGAGATTCAGCTGGCCCCTTCCGGCGATGCCGGGCCAGTGCCCAAGATCTGGCGGGCCCCCGAATTGCTGCACAGTCTCAATAACTTCGTGGCCAATGCAGCTGATTTCGCCAATCATCGCATCGAGATCCGGGTAGCGTGGGATGCGACTTCGCTCCAGCTCACCATCGAGGACGATGGCCCCGGGTTCGCACCAGAAATTCTCGAACGCTTGGGCGAGCCCTATGTCACGTCCCGTCCGGGGAACTATGCCTTAGGGGAAACTCAGCTGTCGCCGAGCGAGAACTTTACTGGTCAACAGGGTATGGGTCTGGGCTTTTTTATCGCTAAGACCTTGATCGAACAGACGGGGGGGCGGGTACAGGTGCGCAATCGTCCCGAGGGTGGCGCCCGAGTGAGTTGCCGCTGGCCACGCGGAACCATTGATGCCGAACGCCCCCCCAACGGCACCAGCGGGCTCTAAACGACGACAGATTGTCTCATCTTTGCTTGCGGAAGTGCTCGAAGGGCGCTATCGGAGCGCCAAGGATTGACCGATGACCCTTCAAGACCAACTCCTCCCGGAAGACCGCAGCCTATTGATCGTCGAAGATGATCGCCCTTTGCGCGAGCGTCTGGCCCGCGCCATGGAAGCTCGGGGCTTCCACGTGGCGATTGCCGAAACCGTGGCCCAGGGCCTTGCCCGCGCCAAGGAAGACCCTCCAGCCTTTGCCGTGATTGATCTCAAACTCGATGATGGCAATGGCCTTGATGTGGTTGAGCTGCTGCATGGAATTCGTCCCGATGCCCGTGTGGTGGTACTGACCGGCTTTGGCAACATCGCCACCGCGGTCGCTGCGGTCAAATACGGCGCCATCGATTACCTGCCCAAACCCGCCGATGCCGATGATATTATGGCTGCGCTGCTCGCAGCTCCCGGCGGCAAGCCCAAGCCGCCTGAAAATCCCATGTCAGCCGATCGTGTGCGCTGGGAACATATTCAGCGGGTCTATGAGCTTTGTGGCCACAACGTCTCGGAGACCGCGCGCCGGCTCAATATGCACCGGCGTACCTTGCAACGTATTCTCGCCAAACGCAGTCCGCGATAGGTTCAGAGCGCCGCGATCAGCGCAGCGTTGTAGACCTCGCTCATCTTGCCTCCAAGTGGCGCGATCTGCACCGGACGGTCCAGCCCGACAAGGAGTGGACCAATTACATTGCCGCCGCCCATCTGCTGCAACAGCTTTGTTGAGATCGAGGCGGAGTGGATCGCGGGCATGATCAGCACATTGGCGGTATCGGTGAGGCGGCAGAATGGATAAAGCGCCAGCTTCTCACGATCGAGTGCTACATCGACGGCCATCTCTCCATCATACTCGAAATCGACATCGCGTCGGGCAAGTATTTTGACCGCTTCTACGATGCGTTCACTGCGTTCAGAGCGTGGGAAACCGAAAGTCGAGGACGCCAGCATGGCCACGCGCGGTGTAAATCCAAAGCGCCGGGCTTCATGCGCGGCCTGTACCGCGATATCAGCGAGTTCCTCGCTCGTGGGCATCTCATGCACACTGGTATCGGCAACAAATACGACCCGACCTTTTAAGAACAGCACGTTGATGCCGATCGGCCGTTCGCCACGTGGCGGATCAAGCACCATGCGCACGTCATTAAGTGCAACGGCGTAGGAGCGCGTAATTCCGGTAACCATGGCATCGGCATCACCAGCACGCAGCATCGAGGCGGCGTAGATATTGCGATCATTGGTGACCATGCGGACGCAGTCCCGGTAAAGCGCACCACGACGTTGCAGACGTTCATAGAGCGCCTCGATATACGGCGCTGCGTCCTGCGCCGAGTGCGGTACGCAGATTTCGAAGGCAGATTGATCAAATCCGGCCTTGCGCAGGCCGTTCCTGATAATCTCCTCGCGTCCCACCAAAAGAGATTTGCCGAGGCCGGAATTCTGAAAGGCCGCCGCAGCGCGGATCACCGCTTCCTCTTCACCTTCGGCAAAGACAACGCGTTTGGGATGGGCGCGCACGCTTGCGGTAATGCGCTGGAAGAGGCTGGCCGAGGGATCCAGGCGCGCTGAGAGCTGATCGCGATAGTTCTGCGCATCCTTCATTTCACGTCGCGCCACACCGGTGCGTACCGCGGCCTCGGCTACCGCCGAGGACACCCTGCTGATCAGGCGGGGATCAAACGGCACCGGGATGATGTAGTCAGGTCCATAAGAGGGTCGGCTGCCGCGATAGGCCATGGCCACCTCATCGGGTACGTCCTCACGTGCCAACGCCGCCAGCGCCTCAGCCGCCGCAATTTTCATCGCGTCATTGATGGTCGTCGCGCGTACGTCGAGCGCACCTCGGAAGATGTAGGGGAAGCCCAAGACATTATTGACCTGATTGGGATAGTCGCTACGTCCGGTCGCGACGATGGCGTCGGCACGTACCGCCTTGACCTCTTCTGGCGTGATCTCTGGATCCGGATTGGCCATCGCAAAAATGATCGGAGCCTTATTCATGCCCGCGACCATTGCCTGGGTCACGGCACCCTTGACCGACAGGCCAAGGAAGACGTCTGCGCCCTTGAGTGCATCTGCAAGGTCGCGCGCGTCGGTTTCGCTCGCGTGGGCACTCTTCCACTGGTTCATGCCTTCCTTCCGGCCGCGATAAACCACGCCCTTGGAATCGCACAAAATCGCATTACCATTGGGCAGGCCCATCGACTTCAGCAATTCTAGGCAGGCAATGCCTGCGGCGCCGGCTCCATTGACTACCACCTTGATGCTGTCGATCTGGCGGCCAGTCAGGTGCATCGCATTGATGATGCCGGCGGTCGATATGATCGCGGTACCGTGCTGATCGTCATGGAACACCGGAATGTCCATGAGTTCGCGCAAGCGTTGTTCGATGATGAAGCAGTCGGGAGCCTTGATGTCCTCAAGATTGATACCCCCAAAGGTTGGCCCAAGGTAGCGGACACAATTAATGAAGGCGTCGACGTCCTTGGTGTCGATCTCAAGATCAATCGCATCGACGTCGGCAAAGCGCTTGAAGAGCACGGCTTTGCCTTCCATAACCGGCTTGGATGCGAGCGGCCCCAGATCGCCCAGTCCAAGGATCGCCGTGCCATTGGAGATGACCGCAACAAGATTACCCTTTGCGGTATAATCGAACACGGCGTCAGGACGTTCGGCGATCGCCCTGACCGGCACCGCCACACCCGGGCTGTAAGCCAAGGACAGGTCGCGCTGCGTGGACATCGGCTTGGTGGGCGCGATCTCAATCTTTCCGGGTTTGCCGCCCGCATGAAAGGCAAGGGCTTCTTCTTCGGTGAAGGAAGGTCGTTTGTGAGGCATGGGCATACCGCGTAAGGTCAGAGATCCACAGAATATCGACCCATCCGAGGGGCCGTTTCAACAGTTGCATTCGCGCCGGCCAGGAAACGATCTGTTAGGCTGAGCCCATCATGAACCGTCAAGACCCTGTCACCAACAGCGCCACTCCTATGATGGCGCAATATCTTAAGATCAAGTCTGACCACGCGGGCTATCTCCTCTTCTACCGCATGGGAGACTTTTATGAGCTATTTTTCGACGACGCCGCCAAGGCGGCTGCGGTGCTCGATATTGCCCTGACCAAGCGCGGCAAGCACCTGGGCGAGGACATTCCGATGTGCGGCGTGCCCGTTCATGCCGCAGAGGCCTACCTCGAGAAATTGATACGCAACGGCTTTCGAGTCGCAGTTTGCGAGCAGATCGAGGATCCAGCCGAGGCCAAAAAGCGCGGTGCCAAGGCGGTGGTGGCTCGCGAGGTCATCCGTCTGGTCACGCCAGGAACGCTGACGGAGGATGCGCTCCTGGAAGCGCGCAGTGCCAACATTCTGGCCGCTCTGGGGCGGGCCGGTGGTGATTTTGCACTGGCATCTGCGGATATGAGCACCGGACAGTTCCTCGTCGGATCGACTAGCCCCGAGGGGCTGGCTGCAGAACTAGCCCGGCTCAATCCTCGTGAGTTGCTCGTTTCTGATGGGCTCCTGGGCGATGCGGCACTTGGTCCTATCCTTTCGGCACTAGGTCCGGCCCTGACACCCCTTCCGGCCATCAAATTCGATTCAATGGGCGGTGAGCGGGCACTCAAGCAGCTCTATGGGGTGGCTGCCCTCGACGGTTTTGGTGCCTTTGATCGTGCTGAACTGTCGGCAGCCGGTGCGCTTGTGGGCTATCTCGACCTGACCCAGAAAGGAAAATTGCCGGCACTGAGAGGATTACAGCGCCTCAGTGCCGGCAGCCTAATGGCGATCGACGCCGCGAGCCGACGCAATCTTGAGTTGACTGAAACCCTTTCGGGCACACGGCGCGGCTCTCTTCTTGCCACCATTGAGCGTACGGTTACGGCAGCCGGGGCTCGGGAACTGTCGCAACGTCTCTGTGCCCCGCTCACAGACATCGCGGCGATCACGCGGCGACTGGACGCGATTGCCTTCTTTTTGAGCCACGTCACGCTGCGCAGAGAGTTGCGCACAGCACTACGTGCAACGCCCGATATTGCCCGGGCACTTGCCCGTCTCTCGGTCGACCGCGGTGGGCCACGGGATTTGACGGCACTACGCGACGGATTGGCGGCAGCGCATGACTTGTGGACCCGGTTGGATCAGGCGCGTGATCCATTTTCGGTGGCGGCGGGCGAAATCGATGAGGCCTGTGCCGCGCTGAGTAGTGGACTTGCCGCTTGCCGGAGCCTTGGTGAAAAGCTGACAGCGATGCTGGTCGATGAGGCACCTTTTTCCACCCGCGACGGAGGCTTCATACGCAGGGGCGCGCATGAGGAACTCGACGAACAACGTGCCTTGCGGGACGAAAGTCGCAAGGTTATCGCCGGTCTTGAGGCGCGATACCGTCAGCAAACCGAGATCGCATCGCTCAAAATCAAGCATAATGGCATTCTCGGCTACTTCATTGAGTTGACCCCAAGTCATGCCGAACGGCTGGAAGGCACCAAGGCACAGGAGTTGTTTAGGCACCGCCAGACCATTGGCAGCGCGGTACGCTACACAACCGACGAGCTTGCGACCCTGGACAACCGTATTGCGCAGGCTGCCGACATGGCCCTGGCCATTGAAAAAGAGCTGTTTGGAGGTCTTACCGCCGATGTGCTTGCGGTACAAACGGCCATCGGGACGATCGCTGATGCGCTGGCTTGCCTCGATGTTGCAGCAGCTCTGGCCGAACTGGCGGATACAGAAAACTATGCGCGTCCTCAGGTAGACACCTCGCTCGTGTTTCGCATCCGCCGGG
>JAKBAU010000061.1 GCA_021808875.1 Pseudomonadota bacterium
GAAGGTATCATCAACATTGGCGACCCAGTCTCGCATCGCCTCGTTCATGGCATCCTTCAGCGTGCGCGAGCCACTGGTTACGGCGCGCACTTCGGCGCCTAAAAGCTGCATGCGAAAGACATTGGGTTTTTGCCGCTCAATGTCGACTTCGCCCATATAGACCACACAGGGCAGGCCAAAGCGCGCCGCCACCGTTGCCGTCGCAACACCGTGCTGGCCCGCTCCGGTCTCCGCAATGATGCGGCGCTTGCCCATGCGTCGTGCCAGTAGAATCTGGCCAAGGCAGTTGTTGATCTTGTGCGCGCCCGTATGATTGAGATCCTCACGTTTCAGATAGATTTTGGCGCCACCCAAATGCGCGCTCAGCCGTTCGGCGAAATAGAGCGGGTTGACGCGTCCGACGTAGTTTTTGAGCAGACCGCGCAGCTCGACGGCAAAACCCTCGTCTGCCCGTGCGGCGCGATAGGCTGCTTCCAGATCAACGACCAGCGGCATCAAGGTCTCGGCGACGTAGCGGCCGCCATAGACACCGAAATGACCACTTGCATCCGGTCCGGCCCGCAATGAATTGGGCAATCGCGTCACGCGGAACTCCCTTGTTGGACTGAACCAGGCAGTACAACGCGTGCTGCCGCAACAAATGCCTGGATCAGCTGTGGGTTCTTGATGCCAGGCTCCGATTCAACGCCGCTGGAGACATCCACGCCGGGCGCCCCAGACACGCTGAGCGCCAGGGCCACGTTGTCGGGGGTAAGACCGCCGGCCAACAGCCAGGGGCGCGAGATGCGCTTCTGCTGCAGTAATCGCCAGTCAAAGGCGAGGCCGTGCCCACCCGGACGGGTCGCCCCCTTGGGAGCGCGGGCATCGAACAGAAACATGTCGGCGACAGACTCATACCTGGCAACGTGGAGCAGATCCTCCGCCTCGGCCACCGCCAGAGCCTTGATCAGCGGGCGCCCAAAGCGGCTGCGCAATTCAGCCAGTCTCTGCGGGCTTTCACGACCGTGGAGCTGTACGAAATCCGGCTGGATGGCGTTTATGACCTGCTCGACAGTGGTGTCGTCCGGCTCAACGAGAAGCGCAACAATGCGCGCCCGACCGCGCGCCCGCTGCGCCAGTTCCCTCGCCTTGGCATACGGCAGATGGCGCGGTGAGGCGGGATGAAAGGCAAAGCCCACAAAATCCACGCCTGCGCGCAGAGCCGCGTCCAGCGCATGGGCTTCGGTGATGCCACAGATTTTCACGGTCACAGCCATGGGGCGCCGCTTATCGCTGTCCCTCGGGGCAAAATCAAGCAAGCCTCGCCCCGGCAAACGTTCCCGAGGGATGCCAAAAGGGCCTGTCGACATGGCACCAGCTTCATACTTCGCGCATCGACAGCCAGTCCCGTTTGAGATAGACTTTCAAAATCGTTGGCTCGCATAAATAGAGCGTCAACGGCTGAGAGACTACGCCCTGAACAACAAGGGCAAAGGCTCCCGCTCCATTGTGCGAGGAGTACGGTTGGTGTCGCGTTATACATTCCGCATTCTTGATAGCAACGGCCGAATGGCCGAGGAAATGGCCATATTGTGCGACGATGACTTTGCCGCACTTGACAGGGCTGCCTTGCTAGCTGCCGGACGCAGTGTCGAGATCTGGTGCGGAGCGCAGCTTTTGACCCATCGTCGCGCCGATGGCGAGGCGGCACTCGACGCCCTCAGCATGCCCCAGACATGGGCCGCCATGACGGTGCGCAGCTAGGCCTCAGCTGCTGCCCACACCAATCTCAAGCAGCAGGCTCCGCGCCACGGCGACCGGATCTTTCGCCGCGGTCAGAGGACGGCCAATAACGAGAATGTCGGCGCCAGCCTGTACGGCCTCGCCCGGGGTCATGACGCGAACCTGGTCGCCGAGTTCCGCGCCTTTGGGGCGAATCCCCGGCGTGACGATGAGGAAGTTGGAGCCGCAGGCGTTACGCACGGCCGCAATCTCCCGCGGGCTGCAAACCACCCCATCGAGGCCGGCTTCCTGGGCCAGCGCGGCAAGGCGCACGACCTGCTCTTCCACCTTCATCCCCTGACCGACACGGGCCAGTTCCTGCGGACCCAGTGACGTCAGCACCGTCACCGCGAGAACCTTGGCTGGCACCGCCGTACCCAGTGTGGCCTCCTTCGCAGCCCGCATCATGGCGACACCACCGGAGGCGTGGACATTGAAGATTCCCACGCCCAGGCCACTGAGTGCCCGCGCTGCGCCCGCCACGGTGTTGGGAATATCGTGGAACTTGACATCGGCGAACACCGGAAGCCCCTCATCAATCAGTCGCCGCAGGCCATCGGGGCCGTGGGCGCTGAGAAACTCCAGCCCCAGCTTGATGCCACCGACCGCGGCAGAGAGGCTGCGGGCGAGCATGAGGGCGCGCTCCAGATCGGGTGTGTCGAGCGCAACATAGAGTGGATTTGACGTCATGCCGGCGGTTTAGACTGCGGCAGAACCGGAGGCAAGGCAGATCCGGCCAGCTTCTGCTCCCGCCGGCGCCGGCGCCGGCGGGCCGCCAACAGCGTGCTGACCCAACCAAGCACAAGCCCAAGCAATAAAGCCGCGAGCAGCAGGACAAAGAGCGGCAAGTGGACCGACAAGCTGGCGTCAGGATGACGCAATGAAAAGGGGTCGATGCTGAAGAGCACGCTCTGGCGATTGGCAATGGCGATCACCGCGGCGATGGACGCAACCGGAATCCCGATCAGGTAGGTCGAGGGCTTCACGGCGCTGGCGAACTCGCGCCTTGGGGCTTGTGACCGTTCAGCCGCTCGCGCAGTTCCTTGCCGGTACGGAAAAATGGCGCACGCTTCTCATCTACCGTGACCGGTTCACCGGTGCGCGGATTGCGCCCCATGCGGGCAGGACGCACCTTGACCGAGAACGCGCCAAAGCCGCGCAACTCGACACGATGGCCTTCGGCCAGCGCCTTGGTGATTTCGTCTAGTACTGTCGTCACAATGCGCTCCACATCACGGTGATAAAGATGCGGATAACGCTGCGCCAGACGCGCAACCAGTTCAGACTTGATCATCCCTTCCCCCGAGGGCGTGTCCCCCCGCCCGTCAAGCCTCACCGGCTCATGGCGAGCAGGCAACCTTGTCAGAGGCTAGAGGGGCCGTCAACTTCAAAGCCTTGATGATCTTGACAATTTCTCAATGAGGCCGGCGCTGCGGGCGGCCCCGGGAGGGCTCAGGCCGCGCGCTCGACAGCGATCCCAAGGGGCAGTTCTACGGTCACCAGGGTCCCGGTGCCGAGGTCGCTTTCAATGCGCATGGTGCCGTCATGCATGCGCGCGAGTGCCTGCACGAGGGCCAGTCCGAGGCCTGTTCCCTCATGGGCAATGGCGACATCCCCCCGCGCCTGGACAAAAGGGTTGCCCAGCCCGGAAATGGCCTCGGTGGGGATTCCGACCCCGGTATCACGGACCGAAAGCAGGCAGGACCGGCGCACCTGGTCTCGTCTCAGTGTCACGGTCACAGCGCCATCCCTGGGGGTGAACTTGACCGCATTCGACAGCAGGTTGAGCAGGATCTGCTTGAAGGCACGGCGATCGGCAAAGAGCTTGAACGGCTCCTCGGGGACTTCGCGCAACAGCGTAACCCCGCCGGCCTGGGCCCGCTCCTGCATCAGCCGCAGGCAGTCCTCGACCACCGGCATGACATCAATCAGCTTCTTCTCGATCTCGAACTTGCCCGCCTCGATCTTGGACATGTCGAGAACATCATTGATCAACTCAAGCAGGTGGGAGCCTGCCTCGTGAATGAGTCCGGAATATTCGAGGTAGTGAGGATGGCCCAGGGGCCCGAACATCTCGGACTTCATCACCTCAGAAAAGCCGATTACGGCATTGAGCGGCGTCCGCAGTTCATGGCTCATATTGGCGAGGAACATCGACTTGCTGCGATTGGCGTTTTCGGCGGCATCCTTGGCCACAACCGCCTCCTCAACCGCCTCCTCGGCCCGCCCGAGGGCCAACGCCAGACCCCGCTCCAGGCGCCGGCGGTGGGCAAGTGCGGTTCCGGTCAGAACCACCGTAAAGCTCAGCACCGCCGCAAAGCCGAGGATGACCATGATCTGATCGCGCATCGGGCTCAGGGGAATGGTCTCGCTGCGGCCGGCCAGGGCGGGAAGCAGCAGATAGGCATCAGCGACCAGTGTACCGAGAGTGCCCCCGGCGAAGCCACGGGTGAAGGTGAGGAGCAGCACGGCGGGAAAGAACAGATAGGCGAGTGGGAAATGATGGAAGATGAGATTGACGCTGAGCGCAGCCGCAAGTCCGCTCAGCGCCAGCATCGTTCCAGGCAGCTGGGCCAAGGACAGCATTGCACGAAAATCGCGCAGTCGCGCCGTCAGCAAAGGGGGCAACAGCACCAAAAGCCCGAAGGCATCCCCCATATACCAGTGGATGGCAACCGGCCAGAAGGCGTGTCCCCGGAGCAGTAACTGCTCTAGTGCAGCCAGCAGCGCCGACGCCATGGGGGCCGGTCCGATCGCCAATGCAAAGAACGTCCACAGCAGCCGCGGTGTCGCCTGATTGAGCACCGGCCCAGCAAGACGGCGCAGCAAGAGGACCATGAGCGCAATTTCGACGCCGTTACAGAGGGCAAGAAGAATCGCATCGGTGGGGCGATCGCCAAAGACCGCACCGCCGGCGATCGCAGCGAAGGTAGCGGTCAGCATCAGCGGCCAGAAGGCGCGTCGCGCTGATTTCAGCATCACCGCGCACACAACCGCATTGGCCACCCAAATCACCGCGATCCGCCCGGTGAAGGAGGTCAGCCACAGCCCGCCATAGGCGCAGCCAAACACGAGCGTTGCAAACAGACTGTAACGCACGCTCTGCCGGACGTTTGGCGCCAGCGCAAGCGCCCCGCGACCCCGGGGAGAACTGACATCAAGGGAGTGCGATGCGGACATAGCTCGGTTCCGATTGTCGTCCGAAACTACAGGTAGCAATGATAACCGGATGTTAACAGCAGACCGCCGGCACAGTGCTTTAATCACCTACTTCCCAGCAGTTGAATAGAGTTTGACGGAGTTTAACGCAGACGTAATCGATAAAGGCGACATCACCGCGTGAGAGACCGCGGACACAGGTCAAACACGCACCTGCCCCCTCCCTCAGCGGAAGGGGGCGGCGCGGATGCTTGACAGGATCAGACTTCGTTGTCGTCGCTGCTCTTGCGCTTCAGGGCGGCACCCAGAATATCGCCAAGTGATGCGCCCGAATCGGAAGAACCGTATTGCGCCACGGCCTCCTTTTCTTCGGAGATTTCGCGCGCCTTGATTGAGAGCGAAATCTTGCGGCTGGCCTTGTCGTAGAGCGTAACCATGGCGTCAACCTTGTCACCCACCCCAAAACGCTCGGGACGCTGATCGGCGCGATCGCGGGCCAGATCGGCGCGGCGGATGAAGGATTTCACGCCGTCTGCAAGCTCAACTTCGATGCCACCATCATTGACGTCCGTGACCGTGACCGTAACCACGGAGCTTTTGCGGATCGGTCCGACCTTGTCCATCGGATCGCCAGACAGCTGCTTAATGCCGAGGCTGACACGCTCCTTCTCCGGATCGATATCGAGCACACGGGCACGCACGACCTGCCCCTTCTGGTAATCCTTGACGGCGTCGTCACCAGACTTGTCCCAGGACAGATCTGACAGATGCACCATGCCATCGATCTCGCCGTCCAGGCCGATGAAGAGACCGAATTCGGTGATCGACTTGATCTCGCCTTCGATCTCTGTGCCTGGCGGATGGGTCCCGGCAAAAGCCTGCCAGGGATTTTCCATGCACTGCTTGAGGCCAAGGCTGATGCGCCGCTTGTTGGAATCGACTTCCAGCACCTGCACTTCGACATCCTGGCCGGGATTGACGATCTTGGACGGGGCAACGTTCTTTTTCACCCAGCTCATTTCGGATACATGCACAAGACCCTCGACGCCGGGCTCGAGTTCCACGAACGCACCATAGTCGGTCACATTCGTCACCTTGCCATATAAGCGGGCACCCACGGGATATTTGACGCCCACGCCTTCCCAGGGATCGGTCTGCAGCTGCTTCATGCCAAGACTGATGCGCTGAGTGTCCTGGTTGATCTTGATGATCTGCACGGTGACGTTTTGACCAACCTGAAGCACCTCGGTGGGATGGCTGACGCGCCGCCAGGCGATATCGGTGACATGCAGCAGACCATCGACACCGCCCAGGTCCACGAAGGCACCGTAATCGGTGATGTTCTTGACGACGCCCTCGACCACCTGGCCTTCCTTGAGGCTAGCAACCAGCGAGGAGCGTTCTTCCGCGCGACGCTCTTCGAGCACTGCGCGGCGTGATACCACGATATTGCCGCGGCGCCGGTCCATCTTGAGAATCTGAAAAAGCTGCGGTTGGTTCATCAACGGACCGACATCGCGCATCGGCCGCACATCCACCTGAGAGCCGGGCAGGAAGGCGACAGCGCCGTCGAGGTCAACGGTAAAGCCGCCCTTGACCCGACCAAAGATAACACCGGTCACACGGGCTTCTTCATTGAAGGCACGCTCGAGACGGATCCAGCTTTCTTCACGCCGGGCCTTGTCGCGACTGAGCACGGCTTCGCCCATGGCATTCTCGACGCGCTCCAGATACACCTCAACCTCGTCACCAATTTTGACGTTGACGGGTTGGCCAGGCATCGCGAATTCCTTGAGCGCCACCCGACCTTCGGTCTTCAGACCAACGTCGATGACGGCAAAATCGCTTTCAATGGCAACGATGGCACCGCGTATGACCGAGCCTTCCTGGGGGGAACGGCCTTCGAGGCTGGCCGCGAGCATGGTTTCGAAATCAGCGCGGGAGGGAGCGGCGATGGATTCAACGGCGTGAGACATGAAGTTCCTTCAGTGGGCTGGGATGTAGGGTCGGGTCAGTCACCTGGTTTGGGTTGAGCCACAAACCCCGCGACCGCGGGACACTCTTAAAGCCGAATATGCCGACCCGGTTTGGGGCCGGGCGGACTTCTGCACTTCGGCCCGTCCACTCACAGAGGGCACCCGCGCAGCAGGTTGGTTCAAATCGGAATGTGGAACGCAGAACCAGCTCGGACGAGCGTCGCCGGGTCTCCTTCAACCCCTTGGCTTGGCTTCGAGCTTGGCCGCAAGTCTGGGTTCAACCAGTGCAAGGGCGGCTGCGAACGCGGCGTCTATACCTAAATTGGTGGTATCTAGCAAGGCAGCATCCTGCGCCTGGCGCAGCGGAGCCACAGCCCGTGCCCGGTCGGCTGCATCGCGATGAACCAGCTCTTCGAGCACCTGTGCCTCGTTACGTTGAATGCCAAGTCCGGCCAATTCCTGCCAGCGGCGGTGTGCGCGCACCTCTGGTGCCGCATCAACGAAGAGCTTGGCATCGGCATCAGGGCAGATCACCGTGCCGATATCCCGGCCATCCACCACCGCACCGGCGGCAGCACCAGGAGGGTGGTCAATGAACTGGCGCTGATAGTGCAAGAGCGCTGCACGCACCGAAGCAATCGCTGCCAGTTTGGAGGCAGCCGCTCCAACCGCGTCGCTGCGCAGGACCAACTCGCCCGCGCGGGCCTGATCAAGGGCGCGTGCCGCGGCCAGAGCATCTGATTCCAAACCAGGATCGCCGCCGGCCTCGAGCACGCCCAGTGCCGTCAGTCGGTAAAGCACCCCGGAATCGAGATGCGCAAAACCGAAATACGCAGCAAGCCGGCGGGCCAAGGTACCCTTTCCAGAGGCCGCCGTACCGTCGACGGCAATGACGGGAGGACGCATCAGTCGGGCTCCGCGAAATTTGCCCCCAGCCGGCGCATCAGATCACAGAAATCCGGAAAGCTCGTCGCGATCATCTGGGTATCATCGACGGTGACAGCGTCGCGCGTAGCAAGGCCGGCAACCAGAAAACTCATGGCAATGCGATGGTCCATATGGGTGGCGATGAGCCCGCCCCCCTGCACGTCCATCCCCCTGCCCTCGATAATGAGCCCGTCTGCCAGTTCGTCGACCGAAACTCCGAGCGCTTTCAAGCCCGCAGCTATCGCCGCCAGCCGGTCGCTTTCCTTGACCCTGAGCTCTTCGAGACCACGCAGCACCGTACGGCCCTCGGCAAAGGCTGCCGCAACCGCCAAGATCGGATATTCATCGATCATCGACGGCGCCCAGTCAGGTGGTACCTCGATACCGGTAAGCGGACCGGAGCAAACCTTCAGATCTCCGATTTCTTCTCCCCCGCTGTCGCGCCGATTGGTGACCTCAAGTGACGCACCCATGGCGCGCAGTGCGGCGAAAAGCCCCGTGCGCCGGGGGTTCAGCATCACATCCGGCACCAGGATCTCCGAGCCTGGTACGAGCAACGCCGCCACCACCGGAAAAGCCGCCGACGACGGATCACGCGGCACCATGATCGAGGTGGCCCCAAGCTCGGCTTCTCCCATCAGCGTGATCGCTTCGCCGGTCTCCAGTGGCTCAACATGGATCTGCGCGCCAAAGGCGCGGAGCATACGCTCGGTATGGTCTCGGGTGAGGGCTGCTTGCGAGATGGTGGTGCGCCCTGGCGCATTGAGCGCGGCGAGCAGGAGGGCGGATTTGACCTGGGCCGAGGCCAAGGTGAGGTGATGGCGCACCGGTAGCGCCACCCGCGCCCCGCGCAAGGTAATGGGCATGCGTCCACCCTCGCCGGCCTCGGCCTCAGCGCCAAAGAGCCGGAGAGGCTCCAGAACCCGGCCCATGGGACGACGGCGCAGGCTGGCATCACCGGTGAAAACCGCCCGGATTGGCGTGGTGGCCATCATGCCCATGACCAGCCGCGAGCCCGTCCCGGAATTGCCAAAATCGAGCACATCATCCGGTTCGCCAAGGCCTCCAACGCCAACGCCGCGAACCAGCCAGCTGCCGTCCTGATCGCGCTCAAGCTGTGCGCCGAAGGCCCGCATGGCAGCTGCCGTATTGAGCACGTCTTCCGCTTCGAGCAGCCCGGCGATCCGGGTTTCACCCACACAAAGTGTCCCAAGAATGAGAGCACGGTGGGAGATCGACTTGTCGCCTGGCACCGCCGCGGTCCCGCCAAGCAATGAACCGGCGGAATGAGAGCGAAGGGGGCGGGACGATGCGTGAACCATGGAGACTGCCTAAAGCAACCGGAGGGCCGGTCAAGTGCGCGCGCGCCCCCCAAAGCCATAAAATTGTCCGCCAGGGCAACTATCGCTTTGACAGTCGCCTCGGCCCGTGGCAAACCCGCCTCCCTTCGCAATCACGGTGGACCTTTTACCCTTGGTCAAGGCAGATCTCGGAACGAAGCGTGCGTGCCCCTCATGTGGTGCCCGTTTCTACGACCTTCAGAAACGGCCGATCGAATGCCCGAAATGTGCATTCACGTTCGAGCCGGAGGCCCTCTATAAGCAGCGCCGGCCGCGTCAGCCGGAGCCACAGCAAGCTGAGGTCGAAACCGAGCGCGAAGACGAGGAAGAAGAAGCCACGGAAGAGGAGGTCGAGGTCGAGGTCGAAGAGACCGAGGCTGAGGCCCCCGCGAAAGGCAAGAAGAAGCGTCCTACGACCGATGAGGAAGGGGACGCGTTCGAAGACGAAGAGCTTGAAGAAACCGAGGAGGGCTTCGCGGACGCCGGCATGAGCGTCGTCGAAGGCGAACCGGAGGAAGACGATCTTGATCTCGGAGACGACGAGGTCGACACCGATGACGATGACGAGGATCTCCTCGCCGAAGTCGACGACGAAGAAGACGAGGACATGACCGGCATCATTGATGCCGACATCGAGAAGGACGAGCCGTAAGGCCACTTCCCGAAGCGCGATACCGGCGACCCAAGGTCGGACATTGGTACGGGGCTGTAGCTCAGTTGGGAGAGCGCGTGAATGGCATTCACGAGGTCAGCGGTTCGATCCCGCTCAGCTCCACCAAAGCTCTTTTCGCGCAGCACAAGAGACCCGCCAATCATCCCCAAACCTTGCAGGGCATCTCGCCGCGCCAACGGGGGCAAATCCACCGCCCTGGACGGGGCGGCGTCTGCCCCCTTGGGCTCTGCCAGGCACCTCATCTATAAGCTTGTGTGCCCACGCGTGCGCCGTCTGCGGCTTTAGCGGACCGGGCTATGGGAAGAAGGATCAATAAGCATGGCAACACTCATCCTGGCAGGAACGTTACTCGCAAAGCCGGGCGAAGAGCCTCTTTACAGGCACACCATCCGGATCGAAGCCGGACGGATCAGCGCCATAGAGAAGGGCTTTGCGGCCGCAGCGACGGGCGACGAGGTCATCGACCTGTCAGACCAGGTGGTGCTGCCCGGCCTCATCGACTGCCACGTCCACCTAACCTCTGAATTTGGCCCCACCCACAAAATACTCACGGTCGAAGAATCAGCAGCCGCCATTGCGCTTCATGCCGCAGCTCATGCCCGCGCCACGCTGCTGGCCGGGTTCACCACCGTTCGCGATCTCGGTGAGCTCGGCGGTGCCGGAGATGCAATTTTTGCCCTGCGCAATGCCGTTGCCAAAGGCTACGTACCAGGCCCGCGCATATTCGCCGCCGGCGCTGTAATCTCGCCAACGGGCGGACATGGCATTACCTGCGGCTACCGAGAGGATATCAATCTGTTGCTCGATTCTTCGGGCCGAGCCGATGGCATTGATGGCTGCCGCCTGGCGGTCCGCCGTCAGGTGCACCGGGGCGCCGACTTCATCAAGTTCGTGGCCACCGGTGGGGTCCTGACCGATACCGCGACCGGTACCGGACAGCAGTTTTTCGCCGACGAATTCGAGGCGATCATCGCCACCGCGCACATGCTGGGCCGCCGGACAACGGCGCACGCCCACGGTGCCGACGGCATCAAGGCTGCGCTCAGGGCCGGCGTCGACAGCATTGAGCATGGCAGTTTCATGGATGATGAAGCCATTGAACTCATGCTAGCTCGCAAGGTCGTGCACGTGCCAACAACTCTGGCTGGGGCCACGGTCGCCGCTCAGGCAAAGGACGGCTTTCTGCCCGAGGCCATACGCAAGAAAGCCCTCGAGGTGGGACCACAGATCCTCCACACGCTGAGCCGTAGCCACAAGGCGGGTATCCGCATTGCCTTTGGCACCGATAGCGGAGTGTCCCGCCATGGCGAGAATGCAAAGGAATTTGCCCTCATGGTCGAGGCCGGAATGAGTCCGATGGAGGCCATTGCGGCCGCGACGCGGCACGCGGCCGAGCACATAGGATTTGCTGACCAGATTGGCACGATCGAACCAGGCAAATTCGCCGACATCATTGCGCTGGCGCGCAATCCTCTCAAAGACATCCGCGCACTTCTCGACGTGAACTGGGTGATGAAAGCCGGGGTCGTTTACAAACACGCGCAAAGCCAAAGCCATATCTGACGCGGCGAGGATTGCGGACCGGGCATCCACCTTGCGAAAGGTCGCGGCAGACCGTCAGGGACTCATGCAGCTTCCCGACCTGGTCAGCCAAGTCCCAGCAGGGCGGCGATGGAGCTGACCCGCGTGCTTATGCGCAGCACGGATTTCCTGGGCGCTGGGCTCGTGCCAGATTGTGGGTGTGGTCGCCGCTCCGGTCCGCCGGTCGATCTCATTGAGCACGGCGAAAAGACCACGTTTGCGCACCGCCACGGTGGTGACGACCGGAATGCGAAGTTCTCTGGACAGACCCTCGATGTCGATGTGAATACCCTGGCGCTGGGCGATGTCATACATGTTGTTGGCCAGCACCACCGGTCGTCCGGTTTGGCGCAGCTCGAGCAAGAGGGCCAGCATCGGTTTGAGGTTGGAGGCGTCCGCAACGCAGACGATGACATCGGGGACAATCTCGCCGGCCAGCCGTCCCAACACAAAATCCCTGGTGCCTGCCTCATCGGAATTGCGCATGCGTGAGGAATAGCTTCCGGGAAGATCGACAATGGCGACCCGCTGTCCGGCAGGGGTCGTCACGGGCCAAGTTTTTTCGACCGTGACACCCGGATAGTTGGCAACTTTCTGGCATGAGCCGGTCAAGGGATTGAACAGCGCCGTCTTGCCGAACAGGGATTGCCGACCAGCGCGACCAGAGGCTGACGACCAAGCACCTCAGGTGTCTGACTGGACCACTACGGCCATTGCATCGCGGCGACGCAGGACAATGCGGGTGTCGTCGATGCGCACGGCGATAGGATCCCCGCCGAACAGGCCCTCATGAAGGATCTCGAAGCTGGCTCCTTCCACAAAGCCGATTTCCGGCAGCCGGCGTTCCAGCTCCTCGGCCTCCTGGGAGCCGCACTCCGGCTCTGGCGTTGAACAGATGCGGACGATCTCGCCACGGCTGCCACGGCCAAGATGGCCAGGCACAACCTCGCCATCTAAGCCGCCACGCCTATTGGCTTCCCGAGCGTTAAGATAGATTGTTGCCAAACATGCTCGCGAATTTTTTAATGATAATAATTCTTATTAAGAAGTGAACCTGACTCGACCCTGCCGCCAAGAGTTGCTTCGTCGCATACGCAATCGCCCTTATTTGTCTGGCATCACAGGAAAAATCGGCTAAAAGCGCCTAACCGCTGCCCAGAGGTTCAGTTTTGCCTCAGTTTCTCGATGCTCGAGCCGTCCCGGACGGCTCTGTTTTAAGCCCGGACCTGGCGATTATCGGCGGCGGTCCAGCAGGGATCTCGCTCGCGCTCGCGCTGGCCAACAGCAATCTCAAGATCCTGCTCCTGGAAAGCGGGTCGATGCATTTCAATGCGCAGACCCAGAATCTCTATGCTGGCAACGAGGTCGGCATACCCTATGTGCCCCTGGACGAGACGCGCCTGCGCTATCTGGGAGGCTCAACCAACCATTGGGGTGGCTGGTGCCGGCCTCTGACTGAAATCGATTTCGAGCGTCGCTCCTCGGTGCCCTATTCCGGCTGGCCCTTTGGTCGCGCCACCCTCGAGCCCTATTTCCCGCGCGCCCAGAAGCTCGTCGAAGCCGGCCCCTTCGTCTACGACGCCCTCGCCGACTCGGTTGGCGGCATGGGCCCACTGCTCGAGCTGGGGCTGGGTGGGGTCTATTCGAGCTTCTTCCAGTTCAGCCAGTGGGCGGGCAACCCCGAGCACCTGCCAACCCATTTCGGCGAGCGCTATGCCGCCGATCTCAAGCGCATACCCAATCTCGACGTGATGCTTTATGCCAACGTGACAGGCTTGCGCCTTGCTGCCAACGCCGCCACGCTTGATCATCTGGATATTGCCACTTTGTCCGGACGCCGTTTTCGCGTGCAGCCGCATGCGGCGGTTGTAGCCACCGGCGCGATCGAAAGTGCCCGGCTTTTGCTTGCCTCCAATGACGTCATGGCAAGCGGTGTCGGCAATCAGCACGATCTGGTGGGACGTTTTTTTGCTGACCATGCCATCCCGCGCAACACTGCAACGCTCGTGATTTTCCGCGGCGCACTGCCCACCTACTATACCCGCACCGAAGTACTCAGCGGCCTGCACTTTCGCGCTACGCTGGCCGCGAGCGATACATTCAAGCGAAGCGCCAAGGTGCTGGGCTCGCTCACCACGGTGGAGCAAACCGTCGCACTGGATGCGGTCGGCACTGCCGCTGTGACCCAGACCTCCTCAATACTCGGGGCCGACGCCAGCGGCGCCAGCGCCTATGCACTCGGCTGTGGCTTTGAACTCCATCCAGATCCCAATCGCAGACTGACACTCACGAGTGAGCGCGACGCACTCGGTATGCCGCGTCTGAAGCTCAGCATGACGATCTCCGACGCGGACTTTACCTCCTACGAGCGGACCCTCAAGGAGCTCGGCCGGCAACTGCTTGTCGCGCGCAGCGGCATGCTAAGGCTGAA
>JAKBAU010000062.1 GCA_021808875.1 Pseudomonadota bacterium
GATTGTCGGGCGAGGTGCACAATCCCTTCACATAGGAACCGTCGATCTTGACCATGTCGACGTGGAGCATCTGCAGATTGCGGAACGAGGTATAACCAGCGCCGAAATCGTCGATGGCAACGGTACAGCCCAGCTCGCGCAGATTGCTGACGAAGCGGGCGCTCTCCTCAAAGTCATTAAGCGCGGCGGTTTCAGTCAGCTCCACGATCATGCGCCAGGCCACGTCGCGGTGGCAGCGTACATAGCTAACAAAGCTTTCGAGCCACGCCGGATCGCGCGCGGATGTGCCAGAGACATTGACCGCCAGACTGACACAAGGTTGGGCCCGCAATTGCGAAATCGTCATTTCCAGCGCGCAGCGATCAACCAGCCTGACCAGGCCCAGCTGTTCGACAGCCGGGATGAAATGTCCGGCACTGAGAACTTCTCCGTCTGTGCGCCGCAGCCGCAGGAGGCACTCATAATGAACAGGCAGATGCTCGCCTGCCGTGACGATCGGCTGATAGGCAAAGACCAGACGCTTCTCCTTGAGGGCTTTTACCACCTCGTCAGCGATCGTCATCAGGCGCAACCGTGCGGTTTCGCGTTGTGACGATTTGGCATATGCGGCAAAGCCGTCGCGACCACCAGCTCGTGCCCGGTCCAGGGCTTCCTCGGCCCGCAACATGGCTTCCTGGCTCGAGGCTGCGGCGTGTGGCAGGAAAACTCCGCCGACTGAAATGGTGACCGCAACCTCGCCAGCCTGCGTTGGGATCAGATCGGCACGCACACACGCGCGCAGCCGGTCGGCGACAATCGCAATCTCCCGTTCGCTGCACGTGTTTAAAATGATGCCGAGCTTGTTACCGGCACTGCGTCCAATGATATCGTCAGACCTCAATACTCTGCTGATGCGTTCGCCGACCGCGACGATCACCTCGTCGGCTGCACCAAACCCATAGGCCTCATTGATCATGGCCAGGCGGTCGATGGCCGTAACAAGGTAGGCGCAACTACCGTTTTCGCGCTTGGCGGTATCGATAGTGCGGGCCAGTTCGGTGCGCAGGCTGGTGCGGTTGAGGTGGCCGGTCAGCTCGTCACGGGTGGCAAGATAGTGCAGCCGAGTGGTTTCCCGCCATTTTTCAGTGATGACACGAACGATGCCCGATAACCGCTCTGCCTGTCCGTCAGGACGGGCGATGCGGGCACCACGCATTTCAAAGACCACAGTGCCCAAGGCAGAACTAACCTCGAATTCGAGCTCGAAGGAGCGGTCACTCGGTGCCTTGGTTTCGATCAGACGTGTGAGTTCTGCCTGTGCTTCGGCGCACATCCAGCGGCGCAGCCCGTCGCCGCGGTAAAGCCGGTTGGGATCGGTATGCAAGGACAGAATCTCGCAATCGCCATCCCACACGATGCGATCGTCGTGAAGCGTCCAATCAAATGAGACTTCTCGCGCTGCCGCCACCGATAGGCGCAGCCGGTCAATCTCATGTGCAGCGGCCAAAGCCCGCATACCGTCGACGGGCTTCTTCGGAAGCGTCTGACTAAGCACTACCCACCATCCCAGGCCTTCTTTCTGCGGCCTTTGCGCCGATCATGGTGGGCGCCTGTTAAAAAATCAGAAATTTTGCCCTTGCGGGCCCCTTAGCTCTCCCCATCACTGCGATATTGAGTTAATATAGTGTTATGACAACAGTGCGGCGTATAGGTTCTGTATCGAATTGGGCGCAGCCCAAAGCTGCGCACGCAGCGCGTGTCATAGATAGCGCCTATTTATCAACCAATTTGGACAACTCGCAGTCGCGGCATTGGGAACGTCCTCGCATGCTGTCCCAGAATGGGACAGATGAAAGCGGAGACGTCAAAATCGATGCTGGCTTTCTGGCGCAGTTGCTTGCGCAGGCAGATGCGGGTGATGAGGTAGTGTTGCTTCGCCAGCTCGCGGTGGAGGCTTATGGCGCCACACGCCGCAATGCGCCCCAGCAGCTGAACGCGGTTTATTAGCGCCGGCGCGTTGCCAGCAGGGCGCGGATGGCAAGTAATTTCCCTTCAATCGCACTCAGTCGGGCGTGCCAAGGATCCCCGCTCTCGCGTGGCGTCGAAATGCCAGCCCGATTTGCGACCTCATCGCTCGAGACTGCGAGCAAACTCGCGAGGAGGCGAACCTCTGCCAGTGACAGTTCGCGTTGATCCTTGAAGAGGGCTGCAACGTCTTCGGAATTCAGTCCGAGGGTGCGGCCAAGATCCTCGCGGCTCAGGCCCAGTGTCACCAGCCGCGCATCGAACCAGGCCTGATCAAAAAACAGCGACATGCTATTTGCTGGCTGCGGGCCAGTCGATGGTAGTGGCGCCGAGGATCTGGCCATAGCCCCCTTGCTGCACGATGACGGTGATGCCGTCGCTGTGTCCTGCGTCGATCGCCGCGCGGGGAAGATCAAGGGTCACCTTCTTGCCCTTCCACAGGCCCACAGCTTTGATTCCGGTCACGATGTCCCGATAGGAGAGGGTTCGTCCAGCATTCTCGCCTGCGCCAATCTTGACCGTTGCGGAGGGACGTACCGTCATCATCCAGATCGTTGCCGGCTTTGACGAATTTATTTTGGCACCGCTGACAACCACGTGCACTTCATTGGGAAGCACCGAGAGCCTGATGGGGACATCTGGCAGTTTGGCTTCGCGCGACGCGATCGCCTGATCGATGGCCGCGTCCTTGCTGCCGACAAGGTCCTTGCGGCCGTCAATGATCACTTGCGGGGTATAGACTCCGCCGCGCCCCATGGCTTGGGCGTAGGCCTTTTGGCGGTCGGTGTTGGCTTGCGTCGCCAGCGTGTCCCTCCAGCCCAGCATGTCCCAGTAGGTGATGGGGAGGCTGAGGGCCACAACATCCTTGCGGTTCGCGAGCTGAGCCAGAAATGCGTCTGCCGGTACACAGGAACTGCAGCCCTGGCTGGTATAGAGCTCGATCACGACCGGGCGCCTGGGTGCTAGCGCTGTGGCCAACGCGGGCGTCCAAAGGCCGAGCAAGATCATGGCCATGATCCGCCCCAGCCAGGAGGCGCAGCGGTCGTGGAGGGGCTGGAGGCGGTGAGGGCTCATGTCGGGACAATAGGGAGGACGATTGTCCGCCACCAGTCACTTCGGCTTGATGAAATCGGGCCCAGTGGAAAGCTTTCCGCAGGGGCAACAAAAGCGGTGGAGAGAGGGCTGCACAAGCCCTTGGGGCTCCCTATATCTGGGCATGGTCTCAGGAGGGACGAGGATGTGGCATAATAGTTGGATGTTTGGCGTCCATCACTGGATGTGGGCGTGGGGAATGCCGTTCGGAGGCTTCTGGTTCGTACTGTTTCTGGTGGGGCTCTTTGTGGTGTTGCTCATGCGTTCCCCGCATCGTCATCTGCCTCCGATGCGCTCCTCCGCTCTCGACCTGCTTGAGCAGCGCTACGCCCGCGGTGAGATCGGTCGTGAAGAATATCTTGAGAAAAGGCAGGATCTTTTAAGCTGAGCCGCGCAGCTTATTTGCGCTCGCGGGCGAGCTCGGCCAGCTGACGACGCATGGCCTCGATCTCGCTCTTCAGCTCGCTGATCTCTTCTGAGGCGGGCTGGGACGCAGCTTCGGAAGAATGATTGGAAGGGGTGTGCGCGGTGCCGTCCCGCGGCGGAGGGGCGAACGGAGAAAACATCTTCATCGCCCGTTCGAACATCGCCAGATTCTGCCGGGTTATCGTCTCGAACGCCGATCCGCCACCGCCAAAAGCCTCCGCCAGGCGCTGGCGCATCTGCTCCTGATTCTTGGCAAAACTCTCCATAGATAGATCGAGGTAGCCCGGTACAAAGGCCTGCAGCGAATCGCCATAAAGACGAATTAGCTGACGTAAAAAGCGGATGGGCAGAAGATTCTGTCCCTTGCTTTCTTCTTCGAAGATAATCTGGGTCAGAACCGAACGGGTGATGTCTTCGCCGGTGCGTGCATCACGGACCTCGAACTCAACCCCCGCCTTCACCATCGCGCAGAGATGATCGAGCGTCACATAGCTCGACGTATGGGTGTTGTAGAGCCGACGGTTGGCGTACTTCTTGATGATGACGGATTCGCCCGTCGCGGTCTTTTCATCGCTCACCGGTCTGCCTGCATCATGTGCCTGCCGCGCCGCCAGTCAGCGCTGCCTTGACGTAACAAGAGCATCACAATTCCACGGCTGTCCAGTGGCGTTTGGTCCGGGCGCTGCACCGCACCCTGAGGTTGACCGTTTAAGACATTGATATAAAAGAATAATTCGTGCCAGTTTACCCTCGCTCGCATTCGCGGCATTGTACCGCCGATTTCTGCAATTCACGTAATAAGGATATGCCATGACCGAAGTCGTCATCGTTTCTGCGGCCCGTACCCCGGTCGGCTCCTTTAATGGCGCCCTCGCCAACCTGCCAGCCCATGAGCTGGGTCGGGCGGCGATCATCGCAGCACTGTCCCGTGCCGGGGTTGAGGGCAATGCCGTCGATGAGGTCGTGTTGGGCCAGGTGCTGACCGCGGCGGGTGGACAAAATCCCGGACGGCAGGCTGCGGTTGCGGCAGGTATTCCCCTCGAGACTCCAGCATGGCTGGTCAACCAGCTTTGCGGCTCTGGGCTGCGGGCTGTCGCGCTTGGCTATCAGGCAATCGTCAATGGCGATGCCCGCATCGTGGTTGCTGGTGGCCAGGAAAGCATGAGCCAGGCACCGCACGCTGCCCATCTGCGCAATGGCGTGAAAATGGGGGGCCTCGAGTTTACCGATACCATGCTCAAAGACGGGTTGTGGGACGCATTTCATGGCTACCATATGGGGGTCACTGCCGAGAATGTTGCACGGCAATGGCAGATCACCCGCGAGCAGCAGGATGCATTTGCGGTCGCTTCGCAGAACAAGGCGGAAGCTGCGCGCAAAGCTGGCCGCTTCAATGACGAAATCGTTCCTGTCGTGGTCAAGGAACGCAAAGGCGAGCGCAATGTGGATCGCGACGAGTACATCCGCGATGGCGTAACCTATGACAGCGTGAGTGGGCTGAAACCAGTTTTCCAGAAGGATGGATCGGTAACGGCAGCCAATGCCTCGGGCATCAACGATGGGGCAGCGGCGATGGTGCTGATGACTACGGCCGCGGCGAAGGACCGTGGCCTGAAGCCGCTCGCCCGCATCGCCTCCTGGGCCCATGCCGGTGTTGATCCGGCGATCATGGGCAGCGGACCAATACCGGCCTCGCGGGCGGCACTGAAAAAGGCAGGCTGGACCGTTTCGGATCTGGATCTGATCGAAGCCAATGAAGCGTTTGCAGCACAGGCCTGCGCCGTGAACAAGGACATGGGCTGGGATCCTGCCAAGGTGAATGTCAATGGCGGAGCGATCGCCATCGGTCATCCCATTGGTGCCAGTGGTGCGCGCATCCTGACGACGCTGCTTTTCGAGATGCAGAAACGTGATGCCAGGAAGGGACTGGCGACGTTGTGCATCGGCGGCGGTATGGGGATTGCCATGTGCGTTGAACGCTGAGGAAAGCTAGGGCTGTCTGCGCGCCAGGCCCGACGCGCCTCGTGCACGGAACTTACCCTGACGGCGACGAAAATGCCTCGCGCCCGGCTGCTGCAGCAGGGCCCGAGGCAGGTGGTGCAAAGTCCAAGTAGAGGCTTCAACTCGAACTTGGAGGGAACTGGCGATCGTGAACGGTGGAGGAGGTCAAGATGGCGCGCGTGGCAGTGGTAACGGGGGGAACCCGGGGTATTGGCGAAGCGATTTCTTCTCGCCTTAAGGCGGCGGGATATGTTGTTGCAGCCAATTATTGCGGCAATGACGTTCGTGCGGCTCAGTTTGCGGAGCGCACGGGAATCGCAGTTTATAAGTTCGATGTAGCCGATTTTGCAGCGGTGCAGCGCGCCACGGAGAAGATAAAGGCCGAGCTTGGGCCGGTCGAAATCGTCGTCAACAATGCGGGTATCACGCGTGATGGCACGATGAAGAAAATGAGCCGGGAGGGATGGGATGAAGTACTCGATACCAATCTCGGTGGCTGTTTCAATATGAGCAAGGCTGTGTGGGACGACATGCTGGTGCGCGGTTTCGGCCGGATCGTCAATATCGGCTCCATCAACGGCCAGGCGGGGCAATACGGCCAAGTCAACTATGCGGCCGCCAAATCTGGCATCCATGGCTTCACCAAGGCACTGGCACAGGAGGGCGCGGCGAAAGGCATCACCGTGAATGCCATTGCTCCAGGCTATATCGACACGGATATGGTTGCGGCCGTCCCGGCCAATGTGCTGGAAAAGATCGTGGCCCGCATTCCGGTGGGACGTCTGGGGAAGGCCGACGAGATCGCACGCGGTGTTCTGTTTCTGGTCGCCGATGATGCCGGGTTCATCACAGGCTCGACATTGTCGATCAATGGCGGCCAGCACATGTACTGAACGGGCGGGACAAGTTCTGCGAACGCCGCTATGACGGGGCCATGGATACACGACGCGTTTCGACACTGACCGTCTCGGACCTCGCCATTGTGCGTGGTGGACGCATTGTGTTCCGGCGGCTGGGCTTTGGCCTGTCTGCCGGAGAAGTGCTGTCCCTGGAAGGACCCAACGGGGCGGGTAAAACCAGCCTTTTGCGGGTGCTGGCGGGGTTTCTTCCGGCTTTTGCCGGCCGCATCGAACTCACCATGTCCGATCACAGCCGCCTCGATGGCGATGAGCAGGCGCGTCGCGTCGGGTGGCTCGGCCATCAAGACGGGATCAAGCCGCAGCTCAGCGTGCTTGAAAATCTCGCCTTTTATGCCCGTCTCTATGGCCAAAGCGGGGCCGATCTGCGCGGCGTTCTGGATCAGGTGGGACTGACGCGGGCGCGTGATCTGCCGGGGCAGTATCTTTCGGCAGGCATGCGCCGGCGTTTGGCGTTGGCCCGCCTTTTAATTAGCCGTCGCCCTGTGTGGCTTCTGGATGAACCTCTGGCCGCCCTCGACGTTCGCGGCAAGGCGATGGTCGGGGACTTTGTTACGGCGCATTGCCGCGACGGGGGGCTGGTGATTGCGGCCACTCATGAAGCGCTTGGCCTTGACTGCGCCCGCCTGGAATTGGGCGCCGCATGAGAGGGTTCCAGGCACTTTTGTATCGCGATCTGCGATTGGCTACCCGTGCGGGAGGCGGGGCTGCCCTGGCACTGGCTTTTTTTGCGGCGGTCGCGGTCTTGGTTCCGCTCGGCATCGGGGCGGACCTGAAACTGCTTGGACGCATCGCAGGAGGCGTGCTGTGGGTGGCGGCCATTCTGGCCGCACTTCTGTCGCTCGACAGGCTGTTTCAGGCCGACTATGAGGATGGCAGTCTCGATCAGATTGCCTTGGCGCCGATGACTCTCGAAACTTCGGCCGCGGCAAAGATTGTTGCGCACTGGTTGACGACGGGACTGCCCCTCACGGTACTCTCGCCTCTGCTCGCTTTGCTGTTTGACCTTCCCCAGGCCGGGTATGTGCCACTCCTCGTCTCACTCGGAATCGGCACTCCGGCGGTCAGCGCCATCGGAGCCATCGGGGCGGGTTTGACCATCAGCATTCGCCGCGGAGGGCTGATCCTGCCGCTTTTGGTGCTCCCGCTCCTCAGCCCGGTGGTCATTTTCGGGGCCGGAGTGGTAAGCGGCGCGCTGAGCGGGCTCGACAATGGCGCTATCTGGCTTCTCTCCGCCTTTTCACTTGCCGCGGTGTGTCTGGCGCCTTTTGCTGCTGCGGCCGCGGTCCGGCTCAATCTCGCCGGATAGCAACGCGTGGGACCATAGGCCGCCTTTTCCTGCGGTCGCGAACAGGGCATCTCAGAACGATGAACATATTCGAGCTGGCAAATCCCAAAAGGTTCATGCGCTTTTCTGCAGCGCTGCTCCCGTGGTTCTGGACCATTGCGGTTCTGTGTCTGGGGGCGGGTCTGTACATCGGCCTGTTCCGCGTGCCGCCGGATTATCAGCAGGGACAGACCGTCAAGATCATGTTCATTCACGTTCCTGCGGCTTGGGTGGGCATGATGGCCTATGCTTCGATGGCGGTTGCAAGCCTGTTCGGACTGGTCAACCGCCATCCGCTTGCCGATGCCGCCGCCAAGGCCGCTGCCCCATTGGGTGCTGTGTTCACGGCGCTGGCGCTGATCACTGGCTCGCTGTGGGGCAAGCCCATGTGGGGTGCCTACTGGGTCTGGGACGCGCGGCTGACGTCCTTTCTGATCCTGTTCTTTCTGTACCTCGGATATATGGCGCTATGGACTGCGATTGAGGACGAGACCCGCGCCGCACGGGCCTGTGCCATCCTGGCGCTCGTTGGTGCCGTCAATCTGCCGATCATCAAATATTCCGTAGATTGGTGGAATACGCTGCACCAGGGCGAGAGCATCTTTGTAAAGGGCGGTCCGCTGATCGCACCGGTGTTTCTGTGGCCGCTGTTCCTGATGGCTTTCGGATATACTTTTCTCTTTCTGGCCTTGTGGATGGTGCGGATCCGAACCGAAATCCTGGCGCGCAGGGCCCGTACCCTGCAACTGCGGATGGGGACAGCATGAGCGTCATGACTTATCTTGAGATGGGAGGCTATGCCGCCTATGTGTGGCCCGCCTACGGAATTAGCCTCCTTGGGATCGTGGGGATGGTCTTTTGGACTTTGCATGCCTTCCGGCAGGTGAGTCGCAAGCTGGCGATCCTAGAAGAAGAGATGAAGGGGGATGGATCATGAGGCGGCTGCTTTACGTGCTGCCGGTGCTCCTTTTTGCGGGCATTGCGTATTTTCTCTTCAGGGGACTGCTTGCTCCGCCGCCGATGGACTTGCCCTCGGTTTTGCTCAACAAGCCGGTGCCGCATGACACCATGCCGCCGCTTGGCGGGAGTGTACCTGGGTTCACGCCAGCAAACCTCGCCGAAGGCCACGTCACGGTGGTGAATTTCTTCGCCTCTTGGTGTGTGCCCTGCCGTCAAGAAGCGCCGGTGTTGCCTCTCATCTCCGCGATCAGGGGCGTGCGTCTTTATGGTGTCGCCTACAAGGATATCCCGGCCCAGACGCGCAAATTCCTTGCCCATAACGGCAATCCGTTCAGTCGGCTGGATGTCGACGAGGCCGGTCGCGTTGGCATTGACTGGGGCATTACGGGTGTTCCGGAGACCTTTGTGGTCAACGGCCAGGGCATCGTCCTGCTTCGCTACCAGGGGCCGCTCACGCCAGGGATCATTCAAAGACAGCTGCTGCCGGTCATCCGCGACGCCCAGGGGGCGTAACGCTTCGCTAACCATGTTGCAGGCATGGTGGCGTCCATGCAGATCAGTGCCGCAAATTTGCTCGCTGCACAGCAGTCCAGTGCTCCGGCCGGTGCCAGTGCCCAGGCCAAGGCGGCTACGCGTTTCGTTCCCGAAGGCTTCGCTGCGCCCAGCGACACGCCGCCCACGCCCCAGCAGCGAGCCACGCCGTCAAGGCCGGCAGCCTTGTCGCGCGGGCTTGGCGGCATGGTGGATGTCGTGGTCTGAAGGCGTCAGGGCAAACGCTTGCGCGAGGAGGTCTTGCGCCGCAACTTGGCTGAGGTTTCAACGCTGCGTTCCTCCGCCGCTGCGGCGATGACGGCCAGCATCTTGACGAAGCGGGGACGCTCGGCAGCGGGCAGTGCCTCCAACAGGGCCTTTTCGGCACGGTCTGCGGCTGCGCGTGCACCGCGCAATGACTTGCGGCCAGCGGCTGTAATCGCAACGGCGTTGGCCCGCTGATCCTCCTCGGTTCGCTGGCGCGAAATAAGGCCCTTGTCCAGCATCCGGCGGACCATCTCAGCAAGCGTCGATCGATCGATACCCGTCATTTCCACGAGAGCAGTTTGGCTGACACCCTCATGGTGCTCGAGCGCAGCGAGGACAGTGAATTGTTGCTTGGTCAGCTCACGTGTGCCGTACTCTCGTGCGTAAAGGTCACCATAAAATTGCTGGCAGAGGCGCATCAGATGAGACGGCGCCTCGGAAAAATCCGGATGGCCGTTCGACTTGCGCTGTGCCTTTGCGATCATCCGCAATCCCCTGCGTCTTCAATTCGCCGGCGCCCCGGCTGTTTTCCAAACGCGAAACGACAGCGGCCATCCCCACAAGAAATCTGGCGTGCTCTCTCGCGCCCCCTTTTGGCGGCCGAACATTAGACGAGAGGACGGGCGAATCACAACAGGCAGCAATACAAAAACTTTTCCGAGCACAAGACTGGCTTGCAGATTGTCCCCAATTGCGCGAGCGTTGGCCATGAGCAAGCAGCCTCCCTCTTTAGTGGCGCCCGGGCCACATTTTGTGCGGCGCGTTCCTGAGGGCGATACACATGAACGCGACGTGTGCGGTCAGTGCGGGCACGTCCATTATGCTAATCCGAAAATTATCGTCGGTGCGGTCGTCTCCTATCGGGATCAAATCCTGCTTTGTCGCCGCGCCATTGCTCCGCGCCATGGCTACTGGACACTACCGGCGGGCTTTCTTGAAGAGCACGAAACGCCCCAGGAGGGCGCGCTGCGGGAGGCGCGCGAAGAGGCCTGCTGCCGGATCGTGATCGATGCACTGCTGGGTGTCTACTCGGTTCCACATATCAGTCAGGTACAGCTTTTCTATCGCGCCCAGCTGGATCCCCCCGAATTCGCGCCGGGTCCTGAAAGTCTCGATACACGGCTCTTTTTATGGCCGGACATACCCTGGGCGGAGCTCGCATTCCCAAGCGTGCGCTGGGCGCTGGAACACTGGCACGCGGTTCAGGGCCGTGACGATTTTGCTCCCTTCACGAACCCGTCTTAGGAGTGTCCTTCTCAATCTGGTGCCGCATCACCAGCGGGGTCTGTGCAATCGCAAATATAAAAATGATGGGCATGATTGCAAAGACCTTGAAATCAACCCAGACAGCTGTCGAAGTATTGCGCCAGACAGCTTCATTGAGGCCTGCAAGAACCAGGAAGAATAATCCCCAACGCCAGGTCAACGCCCTCCATCCCGCGTCATCAAGTTCGAAAGCCTGTGCAAATACCATGCGCAAGAAATGACGTTCGAATTTGAGCCCACCCAACAGAAAAAATCCAAAGAACGCGTAAAGAATTGTTGGTTTCATCTTTATGAAGGCAGCGTCCTTGAAGATCAGGGTCAGGGATCCAAAAATCATTACCAGTACCGCGGTGAATAATGGCATCACTGCGAGTTTTCCTTTCCCGCCACCAGATTGCGCCAAGGGAAAGAACCGTGGTCACCATGAATGTTGCGGTGGCTACAAAGATCCCCGCAAACTTATAGGCGACGAAAAACAAAATCAGTGGTCCCAGGTCGCTCAAGAGCCGCGCCAAGGGCATCTGTGGGGCAGCAGGGCGCGGAGTTTCAGGCGGTTGTTGGTCGCTCATTTGGCGCCTGTGAGGGCATCAGCGAAGGCTTTGGCGGAAAAGGGCTGTAGATCCTCCGCGGCCTCGCCAATACCGATAAAGTGGACCGGAACGGCAAAGCGGTCTGCCAGGGCCACGAGAATGCCGCCTTTGGCGGTGCCATCGAGCTTGGTCATGATGAGGCCGGTGAGTGGCACCTTGGCTTTGAAGGCTTCAACCTGGGACAGCGCATTCTGTCCGGTGGTGGCGTCGAGGACGAGAAGCACTGCATGCGGTGCGCTGGGGTCGAGTTTTTTAATCACGCGAACGATTTTTTCCAGCTCGGCCATCAGGCCGGTCTTGTTCTGTAACCGACCGGCGGTATCGATCAACACCACGTCTGCGCCCTTTTGCCTGGCCCGCTGGATGGCATCGAATGCCAGTCCGGCTGCGTCAGCGCCGGCGGCACGTGCAACCACTTCGGCACCGGTACGCTCACCCCAGACCTGCAACTGTTCGATCGCGGCAGCGCGAAAGGTGTCGCCGGCCGCCAGGACGACCTCCGCGCCCTCCTCACGTAAGCGCTTGGCAAGCTTGCCGATTGTCGTGGTCTTTCCCGTACCATTGACACCGGCGACAAGGACGACGAAAGGAGCCCGATCGGCGTCGACACGCAGCGGCTTTTCGACCGGAGTGAGGACCTTGGCGATTTCGTCGGCAAGTACGCGACGTAGTTCGGCTTCCGAGATCTCCCGGTCGTAGCGCCCTTTGGCGACCGCTGCGGCAATCCTGGCCGCAAGTCCTGTACCGAGATCGGCTCCGATCAACGCCTCTTCAAGCTCCGCCACCGTCTGCGCATCAAGACGGGTCTTGGTGAAGACGCCGCTCAGACTTTCGCCCAGCGAGCCAGTTGAGCGTGAAAGACCGGTTTTGAGCCGGTCCGCCCAACTGGGAGGCGGGGGGGCTTCTCCAAATGTTCTCACTGCGTGCCTGTCAGATGATCGCGGTTACGGCCAGATATCGTCAGCGTCAGGAAGGTTCCGGGAGTGGCGTCGCCAGCAAAATCGACCGGAGCAAAACAGCGGGTGCGTCCTCTGCCCGCACGCTCGACAAGGATCTCCTGCCGACTGCCCAAAAGCCGCGCAAAATGGCTCGCCTGCATTTTTTCCCCAAGTGTGCGCAGAGCTGCAGCACGCTGCTTGATGACCGGTTTGGCGAGTTGGGGCATGCGGGCAGCCGGCGTTCCTGGCCTGGGGCTGAAGGGGAAGACATGCAGATAAGTCAGCCCGGCATCTTCGACTAGGGCACGGGTGTTGGCAGCCATGTCCTCGCTTTCCGTCGGGAACCCTGCGATCAGGTCGGCGCCAAATACGGCATCAGGTCGAAGCCGACGGACGCGATCGCAAAATGCGATGGTGTGATGGCGCAGGTGACGCCGCTTCATGCGCTTGAGGATCAGATCATCTCCTGCCTGCACTGAGAGATGAAAATGGGGCATCAGGCGATCTTCCTCTGTGATTGCCTGCCAGAGGGCATCGTCAACTTCGATGGCATCGAGCGACGACAGTCTCAATCGGCGCAGATTCGGTATCCGCGCCAACAACTTGCGCACGAGCTGACCGAGCGTCGGTTCTCCCGGCAGGTCGGCACCATATGCTGTCAGATCAACCCCGGTGAGAACGATTTCTGCGAAGCCACCATTCACCAGGCGCTCTGCCTGGAGTATTACCTCACCCATGCCGACGCTGCGTGAGTGGCCGCGGCCAAAGGGTATGACACAGAAGGTGCAGCGGTGATCGCAGCCATTCTGGATCTGAACAAAGGCGCGCGCGCGGTCTTTGAAGCTGTCCACAAATTGCGCCGCAGTTTCGCGGACGCTCATGATGTCATTCACTCGCACCCGTTCCGCGACACCGAAATCGTAAGAGTCCTGCCGCAGCTTTTCCACATTACCAAGGATGACGTCGACTTCCTGCATCGCCGCGAAGCGCTCCGGCTCGATTTGCGCGGCGCAGCCAGTAACGATGATCTTGGCCTCGGGATGTTCACGTCTGGCCTTGCGGATGGCCTGCTGCGCCTGACGAACTGCTTCTGCTGTTACCGCGCAGGTATTGAAAATGATGGCGCCATCGAGCCCGCGATCTGATGCATGTTGTCGCATCACTTCGCCTTCATAGGTATTGAGACGGCAGCCAAAGCTAACGATCTGGTTGGTGGGGGCGCCCTCGGTCATGACAGGGCCTCAAGCGCAATCTCACCGCAGTAAACAAGGCGCACTGGGCCGCTCATTATGACGTGATCATCCTTGCGCCAATCGATGTGCAGGCGTCCGCCGTCCAGTTCGATATCAAGCTCGCGTTC
>JAKBAU010000063.1 GCA_021808875.1 Pseudomonadota bacterium
AACTGATGCCCTGGAAGATGATCCGGAACGCCACGTCAGCGCAGTAGCTAACCGCCGTAGCAATCAGACCAGGAACGGTCCTGGCCGGACGCTTACCTTGATATCGCCTTCATCACTGGCGCCGCCGAATGGCCTGGCTGTGACAGCCAGCGCCTCTGGTCCGAACGAATTTATGTTGTGCTGCCATCCGACCACCCACGCGCCGAGGCCGAACAGGTCGGTTTCGCAGAGCTTGCCGGTGAGGCGTTCATCGTCAGCGAAAGCGCTCCGGGCGAGGAGATCCATGACTATCTCGTGCAACGCCTCGCCGATCTCGGGCGTCATCCTGATATTCAGCAGCAGGCGGTCGGACGAGACAATTTGATGCGGCTGGTGGCGCTCGGGCGCGGGCTGACGGTGACGAGCGAAGCAACCACGGCCACGCACATTCCCGGCGTTGTCTTTCGCCCGATCATTGGCGAAATTCTGCCGTTCTCCGCAGTCTGGTCGCCTCGCAACGACAATCCGGCTTTAGGCGCCATGCTCGACATCGCCCGGTCGATGGCCGGCGCCGCCGCCGCGCCGGACTTCAGCGAGAACCCTCACGCCCCGTTCCAACCCGCCTTGCCGTTGCAAAACCGCGATCCGTCGCGATGAACCGCTCTAGCATTGGCACGATCAAACGAACTGGATCGGCGGACGGTTGTCCCGCTTCTCGGCCGAGAATGTCCGCATAAGCGGCGAGATCGCGATGGAGGGAAGCAGGCAACTCGACGGTGATTTTCACCGGCTTGTCGTTGGCAATGGGTCCGAGTTTCAGCTTCGCCATGTCAGCCTCCGTAGGGTTCAAGCACGAGGTCGCGCGTGACGATGACCCGGACCGGAAACCCCGGTCGGATCGTCAGCGTCGGCGCGATGTTGAGTTGGCGGCTAACGATCTGCTGGCCCGTCTGGCTGACGCTATTAGACGCGCCCTGACGAAGCGCCTGGACCAGATTGTTTTCGTTCTGGCTGGTCCCGGCCTCCGCGCCGACGCTGAGCAGCGTGGACAGCGCAGCAGCCTTGAATAGCTCGCCCCAATGGTAGTCGACGCCATCTTCAAGGCCGGCATAGCCTTCGGCATCAGCGCCGGGCTGCCGTTCGAGCACGATCGAGCGACCGTTAGGGAACAGGAGCCGGTTCCAGACGAGCAGGATGCGGCGCTGGCCGAAGCCAACGCCGGAATCATACTGACCGACGACGCGCGTGCCCTGTGGGATGAGCAGGATCTTGCCTGTAGGACTGTCGTAGATGCTCTCCGTCACCTGTGCGGTGATCTGGCCGGGAAGATCGGAGCGGATACCGGTGATGAGCGCAGCCGCAATCACCGCGCCGGCTTGAAGCACGTTGGCCGACGCCGGCGCCGTGACGCGATCGGGGGAAACGGTGCGCTTGTCGGGCGTCTGGTTGAGGAAGGCGAGCTGGCGGTCCTGCGCCGAGGGTGTCGAAGGCTGCGGCGCCAGACCAAGGCTGGCGAGATCGGTCTGAGGAACAGGCGTGGCCGCCGCCGCCGCCGGGCTATTCGTCGGCCGCGTTTCGGTGGATGAGAACAGCCGCGCGGTGCGGGCGGATTCGGTCTCTTGAAGGCGGCGCTGCTCCTCCTGGCTGATGCCGGGATTGGGCATGGCCATGGGCGGCGTGGGGACGGATTGGCCGGCATTTTGCGCGCTCAGGATCGGTCGGCCGAGATCGCCTGGCAGCGGCGGCCCGAGCTTGGGCACGCCGGAATAATCCTTCGGCAGGCCGGCGAGACCGTCCGGCGTCGTTCGGTTGTCAGTGGAATAGAGTTCCTGGCCCTGATTACCGCCGTGACGGGTCTGGAGGGCATAGATCAGCGCGCCGCCAAGACCCACGCTCGTCACCAGCGCGATCCCGGCAAGCGCCTTGCGCGACAGCCGCGTCACGCGCGGCGGTTCAGGGCGCAGTCGCATGGCCGCAGCCGGCTCGCCGATCAGCGGCTGGGCGTCATCCTCCGCCTTCGGCGAGCGCGGGGATTCGGGCTCCTTCCCGCCTTCCTTTTCCGGATCAATCTCGCTCACGACGCCGGCCTCCCATCGGTACGGGAGATGCGCACGTGTTTCTGGTCCTTAGCCGCGCCGAAGCGAAGCTCGGCGGCGGCGAACAGCCGATCGACGATCATGTAATTGCCGCGGACGCGGTAGTTCACCAGTTCGGACGTGTCGCCTTCGGGACCGACGACGAACAGCGGCGGCAACTCGCCTTGGCCGATGCCGCGCGGAAATTCGATGAAGACCTGTTTGCCATCGTCGAAGGCGCGCAGCGGCCGCCACGGCGCACGGTCGCCCGTCACCTCGTAACGGAAATTGACCTTCGCCAGTTCGATGCCGGAGGACACGGGCTGCGCGGCTTGCGCCTCGGCATTCTGACGGCGCAGCGCAATGAGTTGGTCCTGCGGGTACTGCCAGGAGACCGAAGCCATGTAGGTCTTCTCGGTCGAGCGCAGTTCCATGTGGTAGGTGCGCCGGTCGGTGTTGATGACGAGATTGGTCATCAGCTCGGGGCGCGTCGGCTTGACGAGGATGTGGACCTGCTTGCCGGCGCTGGTGCCGCTTTCGGTGTCGCCGATGATCCAGCGGACGGTGTCGCCGGCGGCGACGGGGCCGGAGCCAACCAGGGTTTCGCCGGGCTGCAATGCGATGTCGGTGATCTCGCCTGGCGAGGAATAGACCTGATAGAGCGCGCCATCGACGAAGGGATAGACCTGCATCGAGTTGATGAAGCCGTTGCGCACGGGTTGGACGCGCGCGGCGGCATTGGCCTGATTGACGCGCGTGGCCGGGTCCGAGGCCTCGGGCTCGGGCTTGCCGTCCTTGCTGACGGGCTTCAACTGGCCGGGAAGCGGCAGGGGCTTGGGGAGTTCGACCACCCTGACCGGCGCGGGCGGATCGGACGCCTGCACGGCGGGCGCGGCGTTGTCATAGTCGATGTCGGGCGGCGGAATATGGCCGGCGCAACCGGCGAGGACCGATGTGCAAAGCAGGATAAGCGGAATTCCGGATTTACGAATAGCCGGGCTCCCTCGGTGTGTCGGGGCGGCGCGACGGATGGGCGGTGTCATGATCCAAGTTCCTTCGACCAGTTGATGGCGTTGATGTAGATTCCGAGCGGGTTCTTCCTCAGCGTGTCGGCGTCGCGCGGTGGCTGCACGGCGACCGTCAGGATGGCGGACCAGCGTTCGATGCTGCTGAGCGATCCGTCCTGGTAGCGGCGCTCGATCCAGGCGACGCGGAAGCTCGACGGCGAGGCGCGGATGACGCTGGAGAGTTCGACAGCGATCTGGAGCTTGCCGACATTGGCGAAAGGATCGTTGGCGCGGGCGTAGTCGTTCAGTGCCAACGCGCCGCCCTGGGTGGTGAAGTCATAAGCGCGCAGCCAGTTCTGACGCACGATGATCGGATCGGCGGGGATGCCTCGGACCTGCTCGATGAAACGCGCGAGGTAGAAGGCGATCTGCGGATCGTTGGGCTGATAGTCGGGCGTCGCAGGCGCCACGGCCTGCGCCGCGCCGAGCTTGTCGACCTGCACCACCCACGGCACGATCGAGCCATTGGCCGACTGCCAGACCAGGGCGGCGGACAGCCCGGCCGACAAGGCGAGCGAACCGAAAGCCATCAGTCGCCAGTTCTTTGCCTGCACGCGGGCCGAGCCGATACGCTCGTCCCAGACCTGCGCGGCGCGCTGATATGGCGTCTCGGGTTGCGGAGATTTGCCGTAATGGGTGGATGGTCGCTTGAACATGATCAGTCGCTTTCAGAGAGGTTGACGGAAGAGCCGCCGCCGTGGCTGTCACCGCTGCGCACGGCATGGGCGGCGGTCTGAACGCCATGGGTCATCTGCTGCGAGCGCTTCATGCGCGTCGCCCAAGCCGGCTGGCCTTCGGCGGCGGAAGATGAAGCAGCGGCGGGCGCGGCGGCCTCGGCCTCGGCCGCTTCTCCGCCCGCGACGGAGCCGCCCGTGGCTTCGATAGCCGCGCGGCTTCCCGCCTGAAAACTGGAATTGAGACTGTCGGCGGCGCGCGATGCGGCGCGCTTCAAGGGCGAAACGGCGGCTTGTGCGCCAGCATTGGCGACGCCGCCAAGACCCGAGGCGACACCGGATGCGCCGGACTGACCAGCAGCTCCGAGGCTGTAGGCGGTCGAGGCGCCGCCCGCCATTGCGGCTCCGCCACGCGCGGCAGCGGCGGCTCCCCCAGCGAGAGCAGCGCCACCCGAGGCGACGACGCCAACGGTCGCGGCGCCCGCCGCGACCATGCCGCCAGCGGCGAGACCCGTGCCGATCGCCGCGCCTGCGCCGAGCTGGGGACCGCCGGAGACGAGGCCGTTGGCGATACCGGGGCCGAAAATGCCCAAGCCGAGCAGCGACAACGCCGCAAGCACGATCGCCATGGCCTGATCGATCGTCGGCGTCGCGCCTCCGAAGCCCGCGGTGAACTGCGAGAACAGGGTCGAGCCGATGCCGATGATGACGGCGAGCACGAGCACCTTGATACCTGACGAAATGACGTTGCCGAGCACGCGCTCTGCCATGAAGGCGGATTTGCCGAAGAGGCCGAAGGGGATCAGCACGAAACCTGCGAGCGTCGTTAGCTTGAACTCGATCAGCGTCACGAACAGCTGGATCGCCAGAATGAAGAAGGCGAGCAGCACCAGCGCCCACGCGAACAGCATGCAGGCGATCTGGATGAAGTTCTCGAAGAATGAGACATAGCCCATCAGATTCGAGATCGCGGTGAGCAGCGGACGGCTTGCGTCGAGCCCGGTTTGGGCGACCTGGCCCGGCTGCATCAGCTGAGCGGCGGTAAAGCCGGTGCCGGAGGCCTTGAGACCGAGCCCGGCAAAGCTGTTGAAGACGATTTTGGCGAGGTTGTTCCAGTTGGAGATCAGATAGGCGAAGACTCCGACGAACAACGTCTTTTTGACGAGCCGCGCCATGATGTCCTCGTCGGCGCCCCAGCTCCAGAAAAGCGCGGCCAGCGTGACGTCGATGACGATGAGCGTGGTGGCGATGAAGCCGACCTCGCCGCCGAGAAGGCCGAAGCCGCTGTCGATATAGCTCGTGAAGACGCCGAGGAATTGGTCGATGACGCCGGTGTTGCCCATGGCTTAGCGCTCCTTACCCAGAAAGCGGCGGCGGTTCTTGGCCCAGGCGGCGAGGCAGCCGGCATCGCGCTCGCCGGCTTCGCCGAGCGTGTTGCATCGATCCAGTTCAGCAGCGAGCGGATCGGCGCTGGCGGCGATTGTCGGTGCGGCCGTGAATGTCTCGGCGGGCTCGGGTTTGCGCGTGGGGTCGATGACCGCCGCCGTGATCGCGACGGACGCGAAAACGACGGCGCCGATGCGCGCGAGGGTCTTGGCATCCACAGGTCGTCGCCTCAGTTGCCGGAGTGGAACATCTGGGCGTTGCCGGGCTGATAGCCGGCGCCGGGGGTCAGAAATGTCTGACGCTGGGCCTGGCCTTGCGCTGCGGCGGCGGAGCGTTCGGCGTCACGCAGTGCATCGGCGCGCCCGTTCGCGGCGACGACGGCGGTTAGATCGGCGATCTGCTGCGCGGCGAGCGCCACCAACTGATTCCCAGCTTGCGTCGCCTGCAATGCGCCGGTCGCGTTCTGGCTGGCGCCCACCAGCACCGACATCTGCGCAGAATTCGTGCCCAGATTGGAGACGACGGTGGCCTGCGTCTTCATCGCGTCCTGGAGCCCGGCGAGCGTGTTCTGCCACCGAGCCTGCGCATTGGCGACGAGCTGGGCGCTGGAACCCGACATGGAGGCGGTCGAATACTGGCTCTGGAACGCCGTATTGATCGCCTGCGTGTTGTAGGTGATGTTCTGGGCTTGGGAGAGCAAGGTCTGGGTGCGCTGGAGTGACTGCTCGATCTGGTTGAGCGAGGAGACCGGTAGACTCGCTAGATTGCGCGCCTGATTGATCAGCATCTGGGTCTGATTTTGCAGTGACGTGATCTGATTGGTGATCTGCTGGAGGCTGCGTGCGGCGGTCAGCACGTTTTGGGCATAGTTCGACGGATCGAACACCACCCACTGCGCATGGGCGGGCGAGGCCAGCATCGGTGCGAGCGCCAAGGGCGCGGCGAGAAGCGCGATGGCGAAACGCCGGGCGCGGATACGGAAGCGGATGTGGGTCATGGCGTGATCTCCGGGTTGAGAGTGGACGGAATGCGGGTTTGCGGGATGACGTTGGTGAGGCCGGCGATCATGTCGGCCGCCCAATCGAGCCGGTTCTCGCGCAGCCACGCGGCGAGGAATCCCTCAGCGCCGGAACGGGCATGAACCTCGGCGATGAGTTGCTGGTGCTGGCGTGAGGACGCGGCGCAGAGCGATAGCGCCACCTCGGCAAGGCCGAGTTCGAACAGGCGGTTGCCGCGCCGCGACTGGCAGTAATAGTCGCGCTTGGGCATGGCCCGAGCGACGATCTCGATCTGGCGGTCGTTGAGGCCGAAGCGGCGATAAATGACGGTGATCTGGGGTTCGATCGCCCGCTCGTTCGGGAGCAGCAGGCGGGTCTGGCAGCTCTCGATGATCGCGGGCGCGATCGCGCTGCCGTCGATGTCCGACAGGCTTTGCGTGGCGAAAATGACGGAGGCGTTCTTCTTGCGCAACGTCTTCAGCCATTCGCGAAGCTGGCCAGCGAAACCCTCGTCGTCGAGGGCGAGCCAGCCTTCATCGACGATGATAAGCGTCGGCGAACCGTCGAGCCGGTCCTCGATGCGGTGGAAGAGGTAGGCAAGTACGGCGGGCGCGGCTTCCGTGCCGATCAGACCTTCGGTCTCGAACGCCTGAACGGTGGCCGTGCCGAGATGTTCGCTCTCGGCGTCGAGCAGTCGGCCCCACGCGCTGCCGATGCAGTAAGGGCGCAGCGCCTGCTTCAGATCGTTGGACTGCAACAACACGCAAAGGCCGGTGATCGTGCGTTCCTCGATGGGCGCGGAGGCAAGTGAGGTGAGCGCGGTCCAGATGTGTTCCTTCACTTCGGGGCTGATGCTGACGCTTTCGCGCTTGAGGATCGCGACGATCCAGTCGGCGGCCCAGGCGCGTTCGGCGGTGTCGTCGACGCGCGCGAGCGGTTGCAGCGACACGCTGGCGGCGCTGCCTTCGGTGAGACCGCCGCCGAGATCGTGCCAGTCGCCGCGCATGGCGAGCGCGGCGGCTCGGATGGAACCGCCGAAATCGAAGGCGAATACCTGCGCGCCTGCGTAACGGCGGAACTGCAAGGCCATCAGCGCCAGAAGAACGGATTTTCCTGCGCCTGTCGGCCCAACGATCAGCGTGTGACCGACATCCCCGACATGGAGGGAAAACCGGAACGGGGTCGAGCCTTCGGTCTTGCCGAAGAGCAGCGGGGGCGCTGCGAAATGCTCGTCCCGTTCCGGCCCCGCCCACACCGCTGACAAGGGTATCATATGGGCGAGATTCAGCGTGGAGATCGGTGGCTGCCGGACGTTGGCGTAAACATGCCCCGGCAGCGAGCCTAGCCAGGCATCCACCGCGTTGATCGTCTCGGGCATGGCAGTGAAGTCACGGCCCTGGATCACCTTCTCGACGAGGCGCAACTTCTCGTCTGCGGTGCGGGGATCGGCGTCCCATACCGTCACGGTGGCGGTGACATAGGCGATGCCGGCATAGTCTGCGCCGAGTTCCTGCAACGCCAGATCGGCGTCGGCCGCCTTGTTCGAGGCGTCGGTGTCGACCAGCGCCGAGGCTTCGTTGGTCATCACCTCCTTGAGGATCGCAGCGATCGACTTGCGCTTGGCGAACCACTGGCGGCGGATTTTGGTGAGCAGTTTGGTCGCATCCGTCTTGTCGAGCAGGATCGCGCGCGTGCTCCACCGGTAAGGAAAGGCGAGCCGGTTCAATTCGTCCAGCAGACCTGGCGTCGTCGCGGTCGGAAATCCGGTGACGGTCAGCACCCGCAGGTGCTGCTTGCCAAGCCGGGGTTCGAGGCCGCCGGTCAACGGCTGATCTGCCAGCAGTGCGTCGAGATACATGGGCGTTTCGGGCACGCGGACACGGTGCCGCTTGGTCGAGACGCAGGCGTGCAGATAGGTCAGCGTTTCGGCATCATCGAGCCAGGCGGATTCCGGCATGAAGGCTTCGACGAGGCGAAGAATACGGTCGGTGCGATCAGCGAAGCCGGTCAGCGCCTCGCGGGGATCGAGACCTTTCTGCTCCCGGCCCTCGTAGAGCCAGCTTTCGGCGCGCGCGATGTCCTCTGCCGGGGGCAGATATGTGAAAGTCAGAAAGAAGCTGGATTCAAAATGTGCCCCGGCTTCTTCGAAGTCAGCCTTGCGTTCGGCGTCAACCAGCGCCGAGGCCGCATCCGGGAATGTGCTTTCGGGATAGCGGTTCGAGACGTGGCGTTGCGCTTCTACGAAGATCGCCCAGCCGGAACCGAGGCGGCGGAAGGCGTTGTTCAACCGCCCCGCCACGGCGACCAGTTCGGCGGGCACGGCGCTATCGAGGTCCGGTCCGCGAAACCGCGCCGTGCGCTGAAAGCTGCCATCCTTATTGAGGACGACGCCTTCGCCGATCAGCGCCACCCACGGCAGAAAATCGGCGAGCCGGCTATTTTTGTTGCGATATTCGGCGAGGTTCATCATCGAAGCGCCCTCGTTCAAACCGACAGGTGCGCGGGGATGCGCAGATGACGGCGCACCACGTCGACGAAGAGCGGATCGCGCTTCGCCGCCCACACGGCGGCCACATGGCCGACCGCCCAGATGGCGAGGCCGACCAGCCAGAGGCGAAGCCCGAGCCCTATGGCGCCCGCGAGCGTACCGTTCAGAATCGCAATGGCGCGCGGCGCGCCGCCGAGCAGGATCGGCTCGGATAACGCCCGGTGCAGCGGGACCGTGAAGCCGGGGACTTCACCGACCTGCTCGACGACTGCGGCCATCAGACGAGCGCCCCGCCGCTAAACGAGAAGAACGACAGGAAGAAGGAACTGGCGGCGAAGGCGATGGAGAGGCCGAACACGATTTGGATCAGGCGGCGGAAGCCGCCCGAGGTGTCGCCGAAGGCCAGTGACAAGCCCGTGGCGATGATGACAATGACGGCCACGATCTTGGCGACCGGGCCTTCGATCGATTGCAGGATCTGTTGCAACGGTTGTTCCCACGGCATCGACGAACCGGAGGCGTGGGCGGGTGCGGCCATCATCACGCTCAGGACCGCAATGGAAACCGACGCGGCGAGGTGGCGGCGCAGACGAGACGTGACAGGCATCATGAGGGACTTCCTTCTTCGGGCTTGGGAGAAACGGGATCGAGCAAGGTGACGCGGTAATCGCCGTCGGAGCCGCGGCCATCGACGCGCGCGAGTTCGGCAAGGCGGCGCTTCGAGCCGCGACCGGCGAGCACTGCGACGAGATCGATGGTCTCGGCGATTAGCGCGCGCGGGACGGTGACGACGGCTTCCTGAATGAGTTGCTCCATGCGGCGCAGAGCGCCGATGGCGCTTCCGGCGTGAATGGTTCCGACGCCTCCAGGATGGCCGGTGCCCCATGCCTTCAGGAGGTCGAGGGCTTCCGCCCCGCGCACCTCGCCGACCGGGATGCGGTCAGGACGCAGGCGCAGCGACGAGCGGACGAGATCGGAAAGCGAGGCCACGCCGTCCTTGGTTCGCATGGCGACGAGATTGGGCGCGGCGCATTGCAACTCGCGCGTATCTTCGATGATGACGACACGGTCAGACGTCTTGGCGACTTCGGCCAGCAGCGCATTGGTCAGCGTGGTCTTGCCGGTCGAGGTGCCGCCGGCGACGAGGATGTTGGCGCGCGAGGCGACGCCTTTTCGCAGCGTTTCGGCCTGTCCCGCCGACATGATCCCAGCCGCGACATAATCGTCGAGCGTGAACACGGCGACGGCGGGCTTGCGGATGGCGAAAGCGGGCGCCGCGACAACCGGCGGCAGCAAGCCCTCGAACCTTTCCCCCGTCTCGGGTAGCTCGGCCGAGACGCGCGGCGCGCCGGCGTGAACCTCCGCGCCAACGTGGTGGGCGACCAGGCGCACGATGCGCTCGCCATCGGCGGGCGAAAGCCGCTCGCCCGTATCGGACAGCCCTTCGGAAAGCCGGTCGATCCAGATGCGCCCATCCGGGTTCAGCATCACTTCGACAACGGCGGCGTCTTCTAAAAACCGCGCGATCGCCGGGCCGAGCGCGGTGCGCAGCATCCTCGCGCCGCGCGCCAAGCCTTCCGAGTTGTGATGTGAAGCCTTCATGTCGCCCCGAAATCAGCGGGGTCAGACAGACCTTCCCCTTGCGGGGTTGAGTAAAAGAGCCTGATTTAGGGCGGATTCAACAAGGATTTATCGGCGTAGTACCGTGGCGTGCAAATACAGGGAAACGGCGGCGTCGTTGAAAGGCGAGGAGGCGACGAATATCGATTGGTGACTCTTGGATCGGGAGTCGAGCTGTAAATTTCCGGAAGAGTCGATGTGGCAGTTGCCGTCTACCCACCGCGCTCAGAGCGTGACTCGAAACGGCGGATAGGCGAACGGCGGTGCCGGATTCAAACTGGAGAATCCTTGCCGGGAGCCTCCAGATGTCCGACACCGCCGTTCGAGGGAAAACTACGCCCGTTTCGTCTTGGCGTCAGCCCCTTGTCACGGATGAGGCGTGGGCGCTGATCGCGCCACTTCTGCCCGTGGCGGCATCGACCGGGCGGCCGCGAAAATGGGCGTTGCGCGGATTGCTTGAAGCGGTCCTTTATCTCTTGCGAACCGGCTGTCAGTGGCGGGCTTTGCCAGATGCCTTCCCACCCTACAGCACCGTCCAACGCCACTTCTACGCATGGCGAGACGCCGGCCTGTTCGAGCGGATCAACCATCTGCTCGTGATGCTCGACCGCGAGCACGAGGGGCGCGAGGCGTCCCCGAGCGCGGCGGTCATCGACAGCCAGTCGGTCAAGACGAGCGAGACGGGAGGGACGAAGGGATACGACGGCGGCAAGAAACTCGTGGGATTGAAGCGCCATATCCTCGTCGATGCCGATGGGCGATTGCTCGCCGCCTGCGTGTCACCGGCGGACATGCACGATTCCCGCGCCGCGCCGCATCTGCTGCGGGCCTCACGCCGATCTTGGCCTTTCGTTGAAACCGTTTGGGCGGATTCAGCCTATCGCGGCGAACGGGTCAGAGCCGCCACGCCGATCCGCGTCGCAATCGTCACCGGTCCGCCAAATCAACGCGGTTTCATCGTGCAGAAACGCAGGTGGGTGGTGGAGCGGACAATCGCCTGGGTCGGACGAAACCGACGCCTCGCAAGGGATTACGAGCGCCACGCATCGACGGCGCTGGCATTCATCTTCCTCGCCGCCGCCTGGATCCTCATGAGGCGCGTCCGCGCCGCTTCATGAGTTTCGGGTCAGGCTCTCAGCTCAGATGCTTCGTCGTCACTTGCGACTAACCTCTGATAGTTGGGTTGCAAATGGCCGGCTGCGGATAGAGCAACTGCTCTCGCCAGCCCGGTGGGTTGACTAAAGAGAGAAGCTATTGGCACCGTGAAACGGCTCGGCCATGAAACGGGCGCGACCGGGCTGCCCCATTCCCAATGCAGCGAAAACGTAGAGGTCAATCCAGTCTAGCGCTTTCGCCGTCGCCAACCCGCAGTCACCAGCGTTCTTGCCGGGAAATCCGGTGCCAGAAAGCGTGCCTTCGTGAACGAGATCATTGCGCATGTCGCGGAAGTCAGTTGGCACCGGCGGCAGTGCAAAGCTGCTCGCCGCATATGTCAGCCGTTGTGCATAAGTGCCAACCGGTTGCCCCAACGGCCCACCGACCGTCTTCGCAGTGATGGCGATGATCTCGAGAATTGTCGTCGTGCTGAGCACTAGGTCCTCGATTGACCAAAAGGCGAGTGCGTCTAGAAAGTGGTGGGAAACAAGGCGTATTTTTTCGATCAGGTCGGCGGCGGGGTAGCCTGCGATGAACGCCTCAAGGTTCTGCTTGAACATCGCAGCGTCGGTCGCCGACTGAAAGCCAAGTCCCATCGCGCGCGGGCGGGGGAAGTGGGGGCCAACCTGAAGGAAGCTGACGTCCGAAAACGGCAGGCTCCGCGATGGCGCTACGCTCATGGCAGTCAGGAAGCTTGCTCCGAGGCAGAGAGGGATCAGCTCGTCGCTCGCCGTGTCGATGGCTGCCGAACGGCTGCCCAAAAATGAGCCGCTGATCTGTACCGAATAAGTTTCGGCGCACTGGCCCTTCTCGATCGCGAGCTTAAACTCCTCGTAACGTGGCTCCTTCTTGAGGGTCCAGACGCCCGTCGACGTGGCGATGTCGAACTCATCTGGCTCGCCGGGGATGATGAGATTGGTCAGCCGGTGGCCGATGAAGTAGCTGTTCTGGGTCAAGTTTCACTCCGGATGGTCGGCGTTCCCAGCCAATCGCTTCGAACATGCGGTATGGAGTACTCTGTTGCCAAAACAAGACGCATACCCCGCAAAACTCTACTATTCTTCCGGCGTCAGGTCTTCCGCAATCTCCTGCCTCAACTTCGGCCCCTTGGCGAGCCGCCGCCCGAGCGCGGTGACGAAGGCGCTGTAGCGCTCGGTTGCCTTCGCGTGCGCAGCCTTCGCGATGGATTCGGGCAACGCCGGTGTGGTGGCGAGCCAAAAGCGGACGAACACGGCGAGCATCTCGACGGAAATCCCGACATCCCGTTCGAGCCGGACCATGCGGCGATCAAACTGGTCGAGCCGTTTGGTGATGGCGGCTTCCTGTCGTTCGGCCGCATCGGGCGACAGGAAGGATTCGATGGCGGCTTCCGCGATCAGCGAGCGGGATTGATTCCGCCGCGCGGCATGATCGGCGAGGCGATTCATCACGGCGGGATCAAGATAGACGGATAATCGCTGCTTGCGGGCTGGTTTGCTCATTGCGGCCTCACATATCCATGTCATCGCCCGGATCGAGCGAAGCCTGACGGGCGACGCCCTGCATGAGCCGGTTCATCCGACTGTTGCGCGCGGCGTCATCCTCATCGTCGTCGTTGAGGCCGATCTCGAACTCGTTTTCGATCGTCTCAATCTTCTCCACTGGCTGCACGCGGCTGAGTTCGGGCTGGCGACGGCGCTCGGATTCGGTCGGATCGTCATCCTCGTTTTCCGGCGCGGGCTTGGTCTCCGTGAACGGCAGACGCGGCGGCACGGGCAGCGCTGTCCAATCGTCGGGGCGGGCGGGCTTCACCGTCAGCGAGGGCGGTGGCAGGATGCGCTCCTGCAACCGCCGATCCTCGAAATAGCGAGCCTTCTTCGCCCGAATCGGCGGCGTGCCGGCGACCATGACGATCTCGTCGGTTGCGGGAAGCTGCATCACCTCGCCAGGTGTGAGGAGCGGTCGGGCGGTTTCCGACCGCGAGACCATCAAGTGCCCAAGCCAGGGCGACAACCGGCTGCCGGCATAGTTCTTCATCGCCTTCATTTCGGTCGCGGTGCCGAGCGCGTCCGACACGCGCTTGGCCGTGCGCTCGTCATTGGTGGCGAAGCTGACGCGGACATGGCAGTTGTCGAGGATCGAATTGTTGGCGCCATAGGCTT
>JAKBAU010000064.1 GCA_021808875.1 Pseudomonadota bacterium
GGCCCCGATCAAGATTGCTCACAGTCCACCAGTGTTTGTGACAGGATATTGCACATATGGACATCCACTCCAATTTCGTTTGCGATTGTCCGCATAATCATGTTCCACGTGTATCCAATTTTATCAGTAATATGGACACTTTCTCCGAAAGCCTTTTCATTGCCAAATATTTGAACTAATGCCTTTGCGAAGTCCTCTGCGTGAGTGAGCGTCCAAACAGACTCGCCATCACCGGGTACGATAACTGCCTTTCCATTTAGCAAACGCCACGCCAAATGATCGCCATGCACAACCACGCTCGGAAGGCGCTCCCGATAGGTGTGACTCGGACGGACAATCGTCACAGGAAAATTGCCAGAATGATGGGCGCGTAACAGCCGCATCTCGCAGGTCGCCTTGTTACGACTATAACTCCAGAAAGGATTTCCTAACGGCAAGTCTTCGCTAATAAGCGGTGCGGGAGATGGCTTTTGATAGACCGACGCGGTCGAGATGAAAATGTAATGCCCACAATGATCGGTGAAATAGTCGATATCTCTTTCGACAATTCTTTGCTCAAATGCCAGGAACTGGCACACGACATCGAAGTTACGGCCTGCAAGCATTCCGTAGATCTGATCATTAGCCAGTTCACCAATCACATGTTCAACGCCCCGCGGGCTTATAGCTACCGTCTTCCCGCGATTATATATCGTAACCTCATGCCCCGCTCTTTTGGATTCCTCTACGCACGCCGAGGAAATTTCTCCTGTCCCGCCAATGTACAGTATTCGCACTTTCAATCCTCGTCTGGTGAAATATCACCCCTAACAACACGGGCACCACCGACGCTATGAGCGTCCAGGAAGTGATTGACACGCTCCGGTTCCTCGATGAAGCGGACATTTCTGTATATGCCGTAAGGGTTAGGTGCCCTGTCGAACACCCCACGTGTATCTGACTGAAAGAGCAGACGGCCGTCAGCCAGCCTTCCGTCATCCATTACCCGTAATGCCGGATCGCTCTCACATCGTTTGACAACTTCTGGATCGAGGTCCCTCAGGTATAGTCCACGCCAGTGTTTGCACCTTCCAGCATGATAGGTCACTGCGATCATGGCACGCGCCTTATTCGCTGTATTTGGAACACCCCGGTGCCACATCCTTGGGTCACGAAAGCAAACTCCACCTGCTGGAATTTCCATCCGTAACGATGGAGCCCATTTTTTGATCAGATCCGGACGATCCCCGATCCGGTTACTGGACCATTGAGCCACTTCCGTTTCGCGATGTGTCCCCGGATAAATTTCTGTTGCTCCGTTAGCCTCAGTGATATCTTGAAGTGCTACTGAGCAGCTCAAAGTGGTTGTGGGCGGTGGCCAACTCTCGCCATCCCGAGAAGCGTCGACAGGGGACTTCCATGAAAATGGCCTGTCAAAGTGGAGTGGCTGACATGTGCTACCAGGACAATTTATGTTGCCACTGTAGAACCCGAGCCAGGCGCCGTGCCCCAATACGCCGGCGACAACACATTCAACCAGGGGGTTAGCGAGAAGTTCCTGCTTAACGTATGGAGCGTTGCGCCGAATTCCCAGTTGCAGATGTCCGCGGCCCGTATTTATCTCATGCTGGGTCACCCGTCCGGGTACACGTATTCGCGCGACATCCTCTAGGATGCTTTCATTTAGAAAGGCACAGGTTTCCAGAGAAACCACATTTTTTACAACCGCGTAGCCTCTTCTTTGAACGTCCCTGACGATGGATTCCAGAGTATCTGGGGAAATCCTTCCGGACTGTCTTTCCTGCTCTGAGATTTCATACATCACGGCGCTTCCAGTTTGTTTCGATCGCGGATCGTAAGGATTGATGAGGCTCTCATGGGTTGAGAACGTACATACACTGACCGTAATCCCAGGAACGTACTAGCTTTGCTTTTTGCCGCAATCGGTCAAGTTGATCAGAGGATGATCGCTTAAAGGTGCGGTAATTTCCAGAGAGAGACGCGAAACCTGACTGGATACCCAGCCAGCCCGGGCTCCGGCGGCACCTGAAATACTGTCTCAGCGAGACTGATAGGCAGAAGATGCGGACCCGTTGCGATCGCCAATTCATGCACAAAGCAGGCGATCGAGTGAATCTGTCTCAGTGAGATAAACAGCCGTCAATGGCCATATTTTACGGACCTTAAGGCAAGTAGCATTTCGCTTGGCTAACTTGGGGTTACCCCGCCACGGAGCGCTCGGCGGTGAGCCTCATTGGCCTCTGCAGTGAACCGGCAGATGTGGCGGTACCACCGTCGTGAGATTTTGTTCACCACAAAATTCGTAGGTTCAGCCTGAAGGTGCCCACGGGGATTGGGACCGCGCGTTGCCGGCTAGCATCTCTCAACGCAGCGATTGATCCAGCCGATCATCCCGGTTCGTCCGGTCCCAACGGGGCAGATTCAGTGGGCCTATCCTGCACCTGCAGACGGAGCCCGAGACTGACGCTGCTGCGCGACCCCACCTTTGGGATCTTTATTCCGCCACCCACACGAACTGCGCGCGCGCGATCTGTTAGGAAATGAGCCAGCGATGGCCATCGCCCGCAAGAACGGCGGATCAGCCCCCTAAAATAGGCGCACGCCGCAATCAGGCGAGCCGACATGCCCAGCGGCCACGCCCTCTGGGCGCAGGCTCCCACGGACCCACTCCAGCCTTCATGGCCATGGTGCCAGCCGGCGCGAGATTTTAGCAATTAAATCAAGTGTATAAGTGCTTCCTTACCGCTGGGTGACGTGCGATCCCGTCCCGCTTAGCCAATAGGTCATCTATCTCATGTCAATTGCCAAAGCTAGAAGACGTTAGCACCGTCAGCATGCAGTCTTTTTTCCGGCCGCTATTGGGCGGGTGACATGCCGCTTCGCTCTTACGAGATAGAGACCCCAACGGCTGTTCAGCCCAACCCGCACACTAGACCTCACCCCTGGCGGCAGTGCCATGGGGTCATGATTCCATGCAAGAGCAAGTCTCCTCTGTGACATAGTCACCGACTGTCGAGAATATAGGTAGCTGATCAATCTGCTAACACACCTGGGACCCTAACGGACTGTCGCGACCGGGGGATGGACCCTCGCCGCGTGTCCAAGGCCGCAGGATAGGTGCCAGCTGCTTCATCCCCAAGTTGCGGCACCCAGGACGGCTGCATCACGTTTTGCGGTCTTCGAGCCGCAAGGCTCTGCCACGATATGATGACGTCATGTTTTGTCTTATACTGTTTATGTGATTTGCATGCCCGACGCCTGCCTTCAGTATCAGCTTGGTCAGGTTTCGTCATACAAGGAACTGTCATCTCATGGAATTTCCAGGATACCGCCCCCTCTATCGCCAAGTTTACGACATTATGGTCGAGAAAGTCGCTAAGGGTGTCTGGCGTGCCGGTGAATCCCTGCCAAGTGAACAGGCATTGGCCCGCGAGCTTGGAGTAAGCCAAGGCACGATGCGCAAAGTTCTCGACGCCATGACAGCGGAAAACCTGCTGGAACGTCATCAGGGCAAAGGCACATTTGTCGCTTCCAATACGCAGGAACGTTCATTATTCCGTTTCTTCCGCATGGTGACGCCTGACGGCGAACGCGTCACGCCTGCCCGGGGCGTAGAAACCGTGGTCGTGCGGGCGGCGCGCACCATAGAGCAAAAGCGGCTCGACCTTCCAAAAAAACAGCGTGTGATAGAGATCACCCGAACCAGGCTGCTTGAAGGACGCCCTGCGATCCTCGAGACAATCATTTTATCGGCATCGCTATTTCAAGGAATCGAAACACGCCGTCCTCTGCCCAATACGCTCTATTCGCTCTATCAGACTGATTTCGGAATCAATATCATTTCAACTGAAGAGCAGCTACGTCCCGATATCGCGAACAAAGACGACCAAAAAATGCTCGGAGCCCCGCTTGGTGCACCGATCCAGTGCATCGATCGCATAGCCAAAACACTTCAGGACCGCAAAGTGGAGTGGAGGCTGAGCAGGATATACGCGCCAAACCTGGCTTATGCAGTAACTCTGAGCTAAATTAGCCGCCCTAGTTCTGGGTCAAGCCGGCGTCAACCATGAAATTCGCGCCGGTGCAACCGGCGCTTTCGTCCGACCCAAGAAACAGCGCCACGCGTGCGACGTGCTCGGGTATAAGCCGAAATTTCAGTGCCTGCAATTCAATGAACTGGCGATCGAGTTCAGGCGTAAGCCACAAGGCACGCTGCCGTTCAGTCAAGATAGCTCCCGGGACGATGCAGTTAACTCGCACACCGCTGGGACCAAATTCGCGTGCAAGTGTGCGAGTTAATCCATTAATGGCGGCCTTCGAAGTCGTGTACCCGGCCATGCCCGGTCGCCCCCGCATCCATGACACGGATCCCAGCATGACGATCGAACCCTCGCCGCGCTCCATCATGCCACGAGCGACCACCTGCGACGCGAAGAATTGATGATCGAGATTGAGGCTAAGCATCTGCCGCCAGGCCTCGGGCTCGATCGACATCACCTCCTGCCGATCATCCTTTCCAGCATTGTTGATCAGCACTCCAATACCTCGGGCGTCCGTCTCGATCTGCGACAAACACTTGCGCAACGACGGGATGTCGCGAAGGTCACAATGGTGAAACTGTGCTCCCGTCGCCACTGCCATCCGCGCTCCACCCTTATCGTCGATGTCAAGGAAATGGACACGCGCGCCTTGAGATACAAAAGCTTCTACCAGTGCAGCACCAATACCCGAGGCTCCACCCGTGATCACCACACAGCGATCGTGCAACGATTTGTACCGCACATGCTCATAGGCTTCATTCATTTCGGATGGTCCTCGCTCACAAACTCTGGCGGAACAAGACCGCCGATGCCTACATCGGCTGCATAAAGTACGCCGCCTCCCTCACCGTTCGCTGTTGTCAGAAATAGGGTCTGTCGATCGGTGCCGCCAAATGCTATCATCGTTGGATACCGTGCCGGGACGGGATAGTCGGCCATGACACGGCCTCCGGGATCGTATCGCCGCACACGCGCGCCCTCATAAAGTGCAGTCCAGTAACAACCCTCGGCATCAACAGCCGCGCCATCAGGACGCCCTCTGTCCGTTCCTGTGGGTTCAAGCTCCGCGAATATGCGTCGGTTTTCCACTGTGCCTGTCGCCACGTCATAGTCATACTTATAAATCACAAAGCGGGGCGTATCCGAGTGGTAGAGTGTGCGGCCATCAGGTGAGAACGCAAGGCCGTTCGAGGTAGTTAATCCTTTGGCGAGAACAGATAGTTTTGTGCCGTCAAGGCGATAGAGGCATGCGGCTGCACCGGCCTTCGGCTCATCGATCGTACCGGCGAGAAGGCGTCCCCGCGGATCAACGCGCCCATCATTAAATCGACTAGTACGTATGTCTTCGGGATTGGAGGCAAGTTTGCAAGACTTGCGCCCCGCGGCGTCCAGACGCCAGATGCCCGAACGTAGGCCAGCGATAAAGCCTCCATCGGAAGCCGGCGCCACACAGCCGATATCTTCGTCTATCGAAACGACGTTGTGCCCGCCACTCACCGGCTCATAGCGGTGCAACTTCCTACCGGTGATATCGACAAAGAATAATGCCAGCCATCGATCTGACCAAACCGGACTTTCGCCCAATATGGTTCCAGCATCGAGTACGGGCCGAAATTCCGTCATCGCCATTACGACACGTTGATGGAAATTGTCCCACCCAGGCGTTCGCCTGTGCTTAGGACAGCCATAGGCGGTACATCACTTCGGTTAATCGCGTTCGTTGCATGCGTCATTGGTTCAACGCCAATGCTATTGCTCTTAGGTGGGTTGAAGATACGCAGCCAGCTAAACACAGGTTCAACCGTCATGGTCACAGCCAAGTCCCCAGGCATGGCGGTAAGGAAAAGGCGTCCGTCCCACCCTTCGATATCGTTATCCAAATGGCCTCCGGCCGGTTGCCAGCCCGACGCAAAGCGTCGCGCCTCCTCCACTATCGGCTTAAGCGGAAGAAATGCAGGATCATTCGTCCATAGTGCCTTTGCAGCAAACCGAACACGCGTCCGCTCGCCTATCAGGAAGAAGGGATGAAAGCCCAGACCGGCGGGCGCCGGGAATTCTTCTTTATTTGTCATGTAGAGGGAAACATCAATGCCATTGGGCCGGAGCCGATAGTGCAGTTCGGTACCAAACCGGAAGGGCCAATCACTCTTATCTCCGGCGCCACTCTCATAGGCCAGCGTGCAGCCATCCTTTGTCTCGCTCACAACACGCCAGGCACGCTGCCAGCCAATGCCATGCAGCGGTTGTGAACTGCCGGGAAAATTGGTGACCAAGCGGCAACTTCGACCGGAAAACTCAAAGCGGCCGTCAGCAATCCGGTTACCATAAGGTACAAGCGGAAATCCCGCCGTAAGTCGTACATTTCCCGCCGCAATAGCTTCGTTCGGCGTCTCGCGCATCAACGACCGGCCGGCATATCGCAGCGACAGCAAGGCTCCGCCGATCTCGGGCGCAATACGAGCCTCCATAAGACCTGCCGAGAGCGTGACGACGCGGTTCAATATGCCGCCTCAGGGGCCGACGGAACGGATCCAGCCTCTTTTGCACCGCGCAACGCAAGCAGCCACTCCGCTGCACGCCCGGTCATCATGGCCATATCAGACGAGACTGCTGCAAACCTGTAACCAAAGGCGAGAAAATTGCCTACCATTTCGGGATTAGGTCCCACAATACCAATGGGCTTTCCGGAACTCGCGGCACTACGAGCCGCCAGCGCTATCATTTTCTGCACTTCCGGATGAGCGATATTGCCTATATGACCGAGACTGGCGGCCAGATCGCCCGGCCCCAGAAAAAGCCCGTCGATCCCCGGTACCGCCGCGATTTCCGCAATGCGTTCCACCGCGGCCGCAGTTTCGATCTGAACAATCACCGCCACGTCCTGGTTAGCGCGGGCGAAGTAGCCATCCATTCTGCCGTAACGGGAACCACGATGGATAGCAGCGACACCACGAACCCCTTCCGGAGGATAGCGGGTAAACGATACTGCAGCACGAGCTTCATCCGCGTTCTGTACGAATGGAATCATTATGCTTCTTGCGCCCCCATCGAGGACGCGCTTGATGAGCACCTGATCGTTCCAAGCAATGCGCACCACGGCATCGGCTGGCGTACCAGAAATCGCGCGAAGAATGGACGCCATGTCGGCCACTTCTATCGCTACGTGTTCCATGTCAACGACAAGAAAATCGAAGCCGCAGAAACCCATCGCCTCAGCGGTAGAAGGTGCAGCAGACATTAGCCATGTACCAAGCTGTGGCTCACTGCCATCTGTCAGACGAAACTTGAAGCGATTATAGATCATCGGCTGGTCCTCAATAGATGGACGGTTCCGGAACTGGGCTGGTGCCACTGAGAAAGTCGAAATCGCAGCCTTCCGGCGCCTGCCCCACATGGGCCTGGTAGAGAGCAGCATAAGAGCGCTTATAAGCAGGGGCTGGACGCTGCCAAATAGCACGCCGACGAGCAAGCTCTTCGTCACTCACTAACATGTCGAGCGTTCCAGCCTGCACGTCGATCCGGATGGGATCACCCGTGCGCACCAGGGAAAGCGGTCCACCTATGGCAGACTCTGGCGCGACGTGAACAACACACGCACCATAATGAGTACCAGACATACGTGCATCAGAAATGCGGAGCATGTCGCGCACCCCTGCAGAAAGAAGTTTCCTTGGAATTGGTAAGTTTCCCCATTCCGGCATGCCTGGAGCCCCAACCGGACCGGCATTTCTGAGGATGAGTACGTGGTTGGCACTCACATCAGTGGCTGGGTCGTCAATCGCCGAAAGCATATGGGCGTTACTGTCAAAAACCAGCGCAGGTCCAGTATGATTGAAGAAGCGTGGATCAGCCGCGCTCGTCTTCATCACCGCCCCATCCGGACAAAGGTTTCCACGGAGTAGCGCCAACGTACGTCCGCGCGACAAAGGAACGACAGGATTATCCAGATCACGGATCACGTCGTCATCATAACACGCAGCGTGCCCGATGTTTTCACCCAAGACCAGACCGTTGACAGTAGGACAGCTGAGATCGAGATGATCTCGCAGCTTTGCAAGCAGAGCGAGGAGCCCCCCGGCAAAGAAAAAATCCTCCATCAACGCATTTCCCGAGGGAAAGAGATTGGCGCACACCGGAATACGGTTCGCCGCCTCTGCGAGGTCTTCGAGCGTCAGCTTTATTCCAGCCCTGCCAGCAAGCGCTACGAGGTGGATAGCCGCATTCGTGGAACCGCCAAGCGCCATATAGGCAGCGGCTCCATTGAGAAATGATCCACGTGTGAGCAGTGCCGAAGGACGCAGATCTTCAGCCACCATGCTGACAATCCGCTCTCCACACAGCGACGCCATACGCAGGTGACCAGAGTCAGCAGCGGGAATGCTGGATGCACCAGGCAGGGTCAGGCCCATCGCATCGACGATACCCGTCATCGTTGATGCTGTTCCCATCGTGTTGCAGGTCCCGATGGATCTCGTCATCCGCGCTTCAAGGTCTACCCAGTCTTGCGTGGTTATTTCGCCTGCACGCAGCTCATCCCAATATTTTCGGGTATGCGTACCAGCCCCAGTCTTAACGCCACGCCAGCGTCCATTTGACATCGGTCCGGCCGGACAGAAAATCGCTGGAAGATCCATACTGATCGCGCCCATGAGCAGCCCCGGCGTCGACTTATCGCAGCCACCCAGCAACACCGCTCCATCGATGGGATGAGAGCGCAACAACTCCTCCGTCTCCATCGCCAGAAAATTTCGATAGAGCATGGTGGAGGGCTTCACCATCACTTCGCCCACGGATAGAGCGGGCAACTCAACGGGATATCCCCCGGCAAGAAGCACCCCACGCTTCACCGCATCTGCGACCCCGCGCAGATGGATGTGGCAGGGGCTCATCTCGCTCCAGGTGTTGACGATGGCAATGACCGGCCGGCCCATGAATTCTTCGCGGCGCAAGCCCATCTGCTGCGTGCGTTGGCGATGGGCGAACCCTCGCATGTCCTCTGACGCATACCAGCGGGCACTACGGAGCGGTCGCGATTTCGTCATATCTTTCTCATCTGCGTACTGCCTATACCATGCATGCGCACAGTATAGCTGACCTACTCAAAAATGACGAATTCGCGCGTACCTCAACTGCGTAAGGCGCGCGCGACGGCCTGAGCGGTCACAAGGCTAACGCGCTCATTTGACTGCGTGGTCACACCGGCAATGTGCGGAGTTAGAATCAGATTTGGAACTGCGTTAAAAATTGCACCGCTTCGCGCACTAACAGGTTCCTCGCTAAAGACGTCCAGTGCGGCCCCACCAAGATGTCCAGATTTGAGTGCTTCCACGAGTGCAGCTTCATCTACCACTCCGCCGCGCGCCGCGTTGATCAGGATCGCACCCCTTTTCATCTGCGCTATCGCATCGGCACTGATCATGCCGCGGGTATTGGCACTGAGCGGTACGTGAAGACTGACAATGTCGCACGTAGCAAGAAGGTCGCCAAATTTTATTTGTTCAATACCAGCCCACCTGGGATCATCAGAAGCCACGTACGGATCGAAACCACAAACGGAGAGCCCCAGCGCACGAGCCTTCTTTGCGGTCAGCTGAGCAATTGCGCCGAAGCCAACAAGGCCAAGTCGCCTTCCTTCAGCTTCACTGCCAATCAGCTGCATTCGCGGCCAAGAGCCCGCTGCGACGTCAGCGGTGGCAAACCACGCCCGGCGTAACAGAACCAGCGCTGCGGTGATGACATATTCAGCTACCGACAAATCGTTGGCGCCAGTGGCCGGGAATACCGAGACCTTGCGTGCGGCGCAAGCCTCGGTGTTTATGTTGTCAAGACCCACGCCAAGACGCCCTACAACTTTCAAGTGTGGAGCGATATTTAAAAGCGTCTCGTTCACCTGGGTGCGATTGCGTACAATGAGCCCACGACAGTCATCCAGTGCCGCAGCGAGCATATCGGGCCGGTCAACAAGCGAGGGATCGTAAAGAACGTCAAATCCGTCTAGCGCGCTCGCGATGGCAGCTTCGGACATGAACTCGGATATGACAATTTCACTCATGCCGGCTCCGCATCGCGTATTAGGGCAATGATCTCTTCGTGAAGGGTGGTGGATATCGCTATGCCTTCAACCCCAGCGCGGGAGCGCATCTCCAGTCTGCGGCTACCCGGCAGACGCGCCGGATACTCTGCTTCCACAGCGTCCACGAGTATGCGCATGCGATCACCAAAGCCATCCCCGACAAACGAGAACGGATTAAATCCGACAAGCAGGTGCCCGAGCAATGGAGGGCCACCTTCTGCATTAAGCAATGAGCTTGCCTCCCAGCCAAAGTGACCACCCACAAGTGCCCCACAAAGCACCTCGATCATCAGTGCCAATGCTGCACCCTTCACCCCACCAACCGGCAGCAACGTACCCCCAAGAGCCGCCGACGCATCGGTGGTCGGCCGGCCCTCCGCGTCAATGGCCCAGTCACCTGGAATAGGCTTGCCAGCCTTGCTAGCGGCGACAATCTTGCCACGGGCGGCGACGGACAGCGACATATCGATTACAAGAGGTGCCCGCCCCTTAACTGGTGCAGCGAAGGCAACCGGATTGGTGCCTGTCATAGGCTTCCGCCCGGCATGAAAGGCCATTGCGCTGGGCGAGTTGGCAAACGCCAGCGCAACGAAGCCCCTTTCGGCAAGCCGTTCCACGTGGCGCCCAGCCTGGCCAAAATGATGGGAGGCAAAGATACCCGCAGCCGCCACGCCCATCTGGGGAATCAACTCTGCCAGCCGCTCGACAGCAATATCGATCGCGGGATAGGCAAATCCAGCTCCTGCGTCAATCCGAATGCTCGCCGGGCCGCGCATCTCCGCGAACGGCTCAGCTTTGCCATTTACCTTTCCGACGCGGAGCTGGAGCGCATAGCTCGGCAGACGAGAAAGCCCGTGCCCAGACTGTCCATCCACGTCGGCCGCGACGAGAGCCGCCGCGGTCGAGGCTGCACTTACCTGTGACGCCCCAGACGCCATTAACGCACGGGTCGCCAGCGCTGCCGCCTCTGAAATCGTCAGAACAACAGTTTTCATGCGCTCCTGTACAGCTTGGTCATTACGAATTCCCTGTGACCCAAAGCTTCTGCGGAGGTCAGGCGCCCGTTGGCCGTGCGCTCGATCATGGCGATCAGCTTGTCACCGGCTTCATCAAGTACCATCTCACGGCGGACAATACCCGACACATCCAGATCGATGTGCTCACTCATCGTACGGACCGTGCGCGGATTACCGGAGACCTTAATCACGGGCATGATCGGATTGCCAATCACATTGCCCTGCCCGGTCGGGAAAATATGCACGACATACCCGGCCGCAGCCTGCAGTGTGCAGCATTCCGCAGCTGCCGAGGAGGTGTCCATAAAATACAGCCCAGGACCATTGTCCGGCGCCTCGGCCGGCTTCAATACATCTATAAAGCGTGTCGTCTTACCGATTTTCTCGAGGTTACCGAGCGCCTTCTCTTCGATGGTTGTAAGACCACCGGCAATGTTGCCTTTGGTTGGCTGACTATCCGACAGGTCAGAGGTTTTATGCGCCTCGATCACTTCGGCCTGGTAAGCGGAAAACACCTTCATGAATTTCTCGCCAATCTCAGGCGTAGCCGCCCGCGCCGCGGCCAAATGCTCGGCGCCGGTCAGTTCCGAAGTTTCTCCGAAACAGCCATAAAGCCCCAATGGTATCAGCTTGTCATACATGTTGCCGACCGTTGGACACGAGGCAAGGCCGGTTGTTGTATCGGACTCGCCGCACTTCGCGGCAACCCAAACATCCGCCAGCGGACACTCGGTGCGCAGAATTCCAGAGGTGAGATGCACGAATTCCTTAGCCTTGCGGGATGCTGCAGCTACAGTTGCGATATCGCCACTACCTTCGATCCAAAAGCCAGCCACCGGCTTTCCCGTTTTGGCGATGCCTTCCACCACCTTCATGGTCCAGTGCTCTTCGATGCCAATGACGATGCAGGCAGCGACATTGGGATTGGAGCCCGTTCCGATCATCACGCGAAAGTGCAGATCCAGGTCTTCTCCGAACTGCAGCCTCCCATAGGCATGAGGTAACGCGATCGTACCTTGAATGTGACTCGCCACAGCTTCACAGGCCGCATTGGAAATATCGTCAAGAGGCAGGATGGCGACATAATTACGGACGCCAACGCGTCCATTTTCGCGGCGGTAGCCCCAGATTTTACGTTGTGACAGGTTCATGGTCTCACCTACCAGCGCTTTGTCTTGAGATTGTGGACATGAACGTGCTCGCCCTTGCCGACGCGTTCAACGATGCGGCCGATATCTTCACCGTACTTGATCACGGTATCGCCCGGGCTGAGGTCACGCAGCGCGATTTTATGGCCGATCGGCACGTCCTGCTTGGCCTCGAGCATAAAATCGCTGTTGTCGTCGGTGATAACGCAGAGCATCTGGGTGCCAGCCTTCAGGCCCTCAACCACCACGACCCCGACGTTATCCTTTCGATTGTGAACGAGCAGATGAGGCGCGCCCATCGGTCCCCCCGTTTAGATTTCATGTCTTATATAAGACATATATATAATTAGAGAACCCCCTTCAAGTGCCAAAACCGCCGGCCCAGACCTTGGCCAACCGGCTGCCCCCCCGCGGCACGGGAGACGTCCGTGATCCTGAACGCTGACAAATTGAGCGTCGACGCTGTAGCCCGGCGCCAACGCGCCTGGGCAAGCTGGCAATGTCCATCATGTCGACGGTGACTACGTCGCCATGTACACTTAACACTTAGAGTACTTGGCGCGTTCTGCGGATGACCTCATAGGCACCGTTAATGGCGGCGAGCTTCTCGTTGGCCAAAGCGATGAATTCTTCGGGGACGCCGCGGGCGATCAGACGATCGGGATGGTTTTCGCGGACCAGAAGCCGATAAGTGCGCTTGATCTCCTCATCCGAGGCCTCGCGCGCCACTCCCAGAACTGCATAGGGGTCCGCTGCCTCCGGGCCGAGATGGGCAGCACGGATGCGCGCGAAGGCATCCGGCGTGAACCCAAAGATGTCAGCCACGCGCTCAAGAAAACTCAGCTCGCCAGGGTGGAGTACGCCATCGGCCGTGGCGATCTCAAAGAGCCCGTCGAGCACATCCTCAAGAATGGCGGGGCGCCCGCGGAACAGGTTAGCGATCAGGCGGGCATAAGTTTCGTAGCCGGCCGTGTCCTGGCGGGCGAAGTTGAAGATCCGCCGGACATTGGCCTCTTCGTGCGGTGGCACCCGAAATATCCGGCGGAAGGCTTCCACCTCATCATTTGTGACGGTGCCATCTGCCTTCGCCATCTTGGCTGCAAGCGCGATGACCGCGATCGTGAAGGCAATGCCAGGGTGATCGGGATCGCTGGCTTGAGACCGGTCAATCAGCACATGCCCCGTGATGGCGCCCAAAAGGGCACCGAGCGGTCCGCCGGCCAGCAGCCCGGCGGCCGCGCCACTCAATTTTCCCCAGATTGACATGGGGAAGCATTAGGCCATCAGCCAAAAAAATGCGATGCGT
>JAKBAU010000065.1 GCA_021808875.1 Pseudomonadota bacterium
GTAGCAACAACCCGCGAGCCAACCCGCGGTCGCGGAAAGTCGTTCGTGAGCGATGCCATCATGATCAGCGAACGGCCGCCAGAGGTCGAGGACCGGGCGATCCCCGGGGCACTGGGAAGGCGGCCTCATCCTTGGCCTGCATAGCTCGGCGATCGGCACGCTTGTCGAACGCAGTTCGCGCTTCACGATGCTGCTCCATCTGCCGCGCCAGGAAGGGTATCAGCGTGGACAGGGCATCAAGAACAGTCGGCCGCTTGCCGGTCATGGCGCCGAAGCCGTGCGCAAGGCTATCTCGCCCGATCCATGAGCGAACTGCCGGAGACCCTGCGCCAGTCGCTGACCTGGGACCAGGGCACCGAGATGGCTCAACACGCACAACTGCGCATCGAGAGCGGACTGCAAATCTACTTCTGCGATCCCCAAAGCCCATGGCAACGAGGCTCGAACGAGAACACCAACGGCCTGCTGCGGCAGTACTTACCAAAAGGCACCGATCTCAGCAGCCACTCAACTGAGTAACTGGCCGCGGTAGCTCACGCAATGATTACCCGGCCGCACAAGACGCTTGGATAGAAAACGCCGATCGAGGCGCTCGACCAGTTCCTTGTTCTACCATATGATGGGGGAGTTACGACGTCCGGTTGAATCCACCCAATATGTCTCGCTCCGCTACACTGAACGCCTGGCCGAAGCAGGGATCGAGCCTTCCGTCGGCAGCGTCGGCGATTCCTGCGACAATGCCCTCGCTGAAACCATCAACGGCCTGTTCAAGGCCGAGGTAATCCACCGTCGTGGCCCTTGGCGAAACGCAGAAGCGGTGGAATTCGCCACGCTCGAATGGGTGGACCGATTCAACAACCGCCGCCTCCTCGAGCCGATCGGCAATATCCCACCCGCCGAGGCCGAGGCGCATTACTATGAGCAACTGAACAAGCTGGCTATGGTCGCCTGAGTCACACAAAATTGCCTCCGGCAAACCCGGCACGGTTCAACCACTCCGGCAGGCACTCACCGTATAATCTGCCAAAGTAGTGCTCTATCATATTGATAACCAGAGCATCTTTATCCGATCAGATGACTCCATCTGATCGGATGATGCTCTAGAACAAGCAATCGTCGAACTTATCATTGTCGTCGGGGTTGACTTCGGCTGGTGGGTCGGCAGATTTGACGCCGACCAGCCCGAGCCGTGCATGCACCTCGCGTTCGCGCGCCATTGTGTAGAAGCTGCCGATCTGGCCAAGCAACTCACCGGTTGCGCCATCCTGCGCGTCATTCTGTCCGGATGCCTCGGCTAGGGCGAAGAGCCCGGCGGCCACGCCGGCAATGATATCGCTGACCGCGAGGTGGCGGCCAAGATCGCCGGCGGCGACTTCCAGCATGGCGATGATCCGGACTGCATCGTCACCAATTCCTCCGACAGCCTGCTCGACCAGGCTGCAGGCGCCGCGGATGTAACCCAGCGCCTCCATCAACGTCGCGCCAAGGTCCCCTTGGCCCTCCGCCGCGAGACTGCGCAACCTGGCGCCGACGCCACCCAATTCCGCGATGGCGCGGGTAATGCCGGTTGCAGCCTCGTCGAAGCGTGCCGAATAGGTACGAATCTCACTGGCAATCACCGCAATGGCGCGTCCCGCCTGTCCCATTCGCTGCGCGCGCAGGCCGGTGTTGATCGCCATATGCTCGACTTCGCCGCGGATCGCCTGGATGATATTGAGGCGCATCTCCAGGTCACCAATCGTCTCGCCGATCGCACCGCCGATCCGCTGTACTGCTGCATTGGTATCACGCAACTGGCCGGTCACCTGGTTTGCCCCGCTGATCCCCTGCTCCAGGCTTTGCAGGAAGGCGCGGCCCTCCGCGCCGCCCTCACCTATCTGGCGTAGCGCGACCAGCTTTGCGGCCGCAGGACCTAGATCGCGTAGCGTGCGGGCGAGCAGTTCCGATTCCCGCTCGAATTCGACGAGCGTGTCCTGAAGCTGGGCGGAAAGCAGACGCAGGATGGTGCCTGCGGCCACACGGCGGTTACCTTCCTTGTCGTGAGTGCAGACGGCATTGAGCAATTGCAGCGCCGCCACGATATGCTCGAGCCGCTGGCGGGTGGTATCGCCGATCTGAAGCGAGCCGAGAATGATGCCGACTTTGGCCTGGACACCTGCCGCGACAGAACCGACCGTGGCCGCCATCTTCGCGACGCCTTCCTGGTGCTGCTTCAAACTCTCCGCGTCCCGCGCGAGCTTCTCGGTCACATGCGGAAGCACTCGCCTGCATTGGCTGTCGAGCAGCCACTCCGCTCGTTCAGCGTCAGTAACATTGTCGGTGAGCGACGTCAGGGTCGCGGCGAAGCCGGCAAACTCGGCTTCACCGACCTTCAGGCGGCGGCTCATATCGTCGACGAAGACGACGAATTCCGCCGCACCGCCCGCCGCGATCTTGAGGTTCGTGCCATAGACGCCCAGAACGCGGAATACCTCATGGGCCTGCGAGAGGTCACCGCGCAACTGCACCGAGGTATCGCGTATGGCGGTGATTTCTCCGCGCCTCGCATCGCGCGCCGACGACAGGCCGGCAAGTTCGTCCGCGACAACGAGCAGGCTGCGGATTGCGTTGCCGCCATGCTCGGGATCAAGCGCCGTCGTGATGCCTTTCAGCTCGTCGATAATACGGGTAACGGCGTCAAGCATCTCCATCAGGATAGTGCCGGCATGGACGAACTTGCCATCAATCCCTGCCGCCATCGACGAGATCTCGTTCTGGATCGCGGCAATGGCGCCGGCGGCATCCACCGACGGGGCGACGAGGACTTCATGTGACATCAAACGCACTCCACTCGGATCCGGCGATCGGATCGGTCCGGGCTCATCGGCTGGCGGCGAGCAGGAGCTCGCGCGGGATGGCGTGAAGCGAGACGATTTTCTCGACCGCACCCCTGGCAATCGCCTCCCTGGGCATGCCGAACACGATCGAGGTCTCCTCGTCCTGGGCGAAGGTGCGCGCACCGGACTGCCTCATTTCAAGCAGGCCACGGGCGCCGTCGTCGCCCATGCCGGTCATGATCACACCGACCGCATTCGCGCCCGCGCAGCGCGCGGCCGAGCGGAACAGCACGTCGACCGAGGGACGGTGGCGCGAGACGAGTGGCCCGTCGCGGACCGAAACATGGTAGCGCGCGCCCTCCCGCTCGAGCATCATGTGGCGTCCGCCGGGCGCGATCAGGACATGGCCGCGCAGCACGGTGTCGCCGTCCTGAGCCTCGCTCACGTCGACCTCGCACAACCCGTTCAGCCGCCGGGCGAAAGCGGCGGTGAAGCGCTCGGGCATGTGCTGGACAATGACGATGCCGGGAGCGTTGGCAGGCAGGGCCACGAGTATCTCGCGCAGCGCCTCGGTGCCGCCGGTCGAGGTGCCGAGGCAGACCACCATCTCGGTCGTGCGGCTCATCGCCCTGCCCGAGGGCGGCGGCAGCATGGCGTCGGCGCTGAGCTTCGTCTCGGGCTTCGCGATCTTCTCGACGCGGCGCCCGCGCACCCTCGCATGCGCCGCTCCCTTCACGGTTTCTCGGATCATCGCCCGCGCCTCGGCAAGATGATCCGCGACGCCAATGCGAGGCTTGAGGATCACGTCGACCGCTCCCGCCTCGAGCGCCTCGATCAGCGTTTGCGATCCCTCCTCGGTGAGCGACGAGCACATCACCACCGGCACCGGGCACTGAGTCATCAGCTTGCGTAGGAACGTGATGCCGTCCATGCGCGGCATCTCGACATCGAGGGTGATGACGTCGGGCACCTCGGCCTGGATATGACGCGCCGCGGCGAACGGATCGGCCGCCGCGGCGATCACCCTGATCTCGGGGTCCTCCTCGAGCAGCTGGGTCATGGTCTGGCGGACGCTGGCGCTGTCGTCGATGACCAGAACTCGGATCTGCTTGATTGCCATCTCAGCGCCTCTTGAACACGGTGGTGGCGACGGCATCGAGCGGCAGACCGAAGCCGGCGATTGACTCCGAATGGCCCAGCAGCAGCCAGCCTCCTGGCCGGAGCGCCTGGCAGAGCCGGGAGACGACCGCCTTCTGGGTCGGCTTGTCGAAATAGATCAGCACGTTGCGGCAGAAGATCAGGTCCATTTGCACGCCTACCGGATAGTGGCTGTCCATCAGGTTGAGCTGGGCAAAACCGACCGCCGCGCGAAGCGCCGGCACGATCCGCACCTCGTTGCGGCCCCTAACCCTGGGCCAGCAGATATAACGTCCTAGGAACGCGTCGGGTACCGGCTCAACCATCGCGGCCGGATAAATGCCACGCCGGGCCGTCTCGAGCACGTCGGTGTCGAGATCGGTCGCGAGGATGCCGTAGTCGGGCCCGCCGTGGCGCACGGCGAAATCATCGAGCATCATCGCGATGGTGTAGGGCTCGGCGCCGGTGGAGCAGGCCGCACTCCACACCCGGATGAACGGTCTGCCCGAGGTCTTGAGTTCCGGCAGGATGATGCGCTCAAGATATTCGAAATGCCCGGGTTCGCGGAAGAAGTCGGTCTTGTTGGTCGTGACCGCATTGATCAGGTAAGGCGCTTCATCCCGGAGCCCGTCCTCCTTGAACAGAAAATCGCAATATCGGTCGAGGCTTTCGATGCCGGTTGCGCGCAGGCGGCGGCGCAAGCGGCCCTCCAGCATGGTACGCTTCGACGGCGGCATCTTGATACCGGCACGTTCAGAGATGAACACGACAAGCCGCTGGAAGTTGCGGTCGCTAAGGCTGTCGACGGAACGTGTGGCAAGGACGGCGGCGGCAGGCATGGGCAGCTCCGGTCCGAGCGTTGCCCGGACAAGAATGGAGCCGGGGAGCCAGCGGGCACCCCGGCGATGATCAGGCGGCTTTTGGGAGCAGCGCCGCTTCGTCTGTCGAGAAGAGTTTGGCGAGGTTAAGCAGCAGCATGAAGCCGCCATCCTGCCGCACCACGCCCTGGATGTATCCAGAGCGCCAGCGGATACCGATATCTGGCGCTGGCTCAACCGCATCGGCAGGGACAGCGCTGACGGTCAGTACCCGATCCACCACTAGGCCCAGCGCTAACACCCGCTCGCCGAGCGAGACGTCGACTATGAGGATGCGGGTGTCACTGGTCGTCTCCACCCGATTGATTCCAAGCCGCAGGCGCAGGTCGACCGTCGGCACGCCCTGACCACGCACATCGGTCAGGCCGAGAAGCCAGTCGGGGCCGCTCGGGATTCTGAATGCTGGCGCATGATCGAGGATTTCGCGCACCACACCTACCGGAACAGCGAACACTTCCTTATCGAGTCCGAAGGTGACAAGCTGAATATCCTTCCCGTTGCTCATGCGGCCTCCCCGAATTCGGCGTCTTCGGCATCGGGGCCACCATTTGTCAGGTCGAGCGCAAAGCCACGCGCCCGGCTCCGGTGATCGGCGACCGAATGAGCGCGGCCGGCCGGCCTGGCCGACCTCGACGGTGGCTTGCGCACCGAAGTGGCGGGCTTGCGCGCGGCCGGTTTGGCATGCCCACCGTCATTCACCCGGAAATAGGCAATGCTGGCTTGCAGTTCCTCGGCCTGGGCGGCAAGTTCCTCCGAGGTGGACGAGATCTGTTCGGAAGCTGAGGCATTCTGCTGGGTGGCTTTGTCGAGCTGCTGGATTGCCTCGTTGATCTGGCCGGTGCCGATATCCTGCTCGCGGCAGGCTGCGCTGATTTCCGAGACGAGTTCGGCGGTCCGGCGGATATCCGGCACCAGTCGACTCAGCATCTCGCCGGCCTCGCTTGCAGCCTTCACAGTCTCCGTCGAGACCGATCCGATCTCGGTAGCCGCCGCCTGGCTGCGCTCGGCGAGCTTGCGAACCTCCGATGCCACAACGGCGAAGCCCTTGCCATGCTCGCCAGCACGCGCCGCCTCAACTGCGGCATTGAGCGCGAGGAGGTCGGTCTGTCTCGCGATCTCCTGCACAATGGAGATCTTTTCGGCGATGGTACGCATCGCCGCGACGGCCTTGTCGACGGCAACGCCACTCGCTTCGGCGTCGACGGACGATTGGCTCGCGATCTTCTGTGTCTGAGCGGCATTATCGGCATTCTGCTTGATGTTGGCCGCCATCTGCTCCATCGCCGCCGACGCTTCCTCGGCTGCCGAGGCCTGTTCGGTGGCGCCTTGCGACACCTGCTCCGAGCTGGACGCCAGCTCCAAGCTGCCCGAGGAAACGTTCTCCGCCGCGGTATTGGCATCGCCGATCACGCCGCGGAGACGCTCCACGGTCGTGTTCAGAGTATGGACAAGATCCTTGATTTCATCATTGCTGGTAACACGGACTTCCTGGGTCAGATCACCTTCGGCGACCGCAGCAAGCGCCGAACCGATCAGGCGCAGACCACGGCTCACGACCAGCGCGATCCACACACCGCCGACAATCGAGATCAGCAGGGCGATGGAAGCGACGACCAGCAATGTCATGCGTGCATTCGCATAGAGGATATCAGTGGAGACTTCGGCCTGGCGCATCTGCGCCTTCTGATCGGCCACAACCTTGTTTAATGATTCCTGCATGCCGGCGACGGCCTTGCGGGACTCTCCGATTGAGATCGCGCCGGCCGCGGCATTGTTGTTCGCGAGGGCGAGCGCGCGGACCCGACTGCTGACGGACTTGTAGGCTTCCCACTCCTGCTGGAAATGCAGCAGGAGCGGCTTGGATTCGCCTGTCGCCATCCCGATGAGACTGCCAACCATCGAGTCAACCTTTGCGATCCTCGCTTTGGCAGTGGCATTGAACGCCTGATCGAGCGTCGTGTCGCTGGTAAGCGCCATGTTCTTCTCGGATCGGAGGACGCGGCCGATCTCACCATCCACCTGCTCGGCCAGGCTCAATCGCTTGGCCGGCCCGGTGACAACGTTGTTGATGGCGTTGTTGAGCATGCTCATCCGCGAGATGCCGATACCGGCGATAGCCACCATCAGGATAACGAGGATGGCGATGGTTAGGGCTAACTTCAGCTTGATCGTTGCGCGCATAGTAGCCCTCCTAGGGGCTAAAAAAGGTTAGTGGATCGGGGGAGCGGAAGCGCCCGGAGGTGTGCTTCCTGAACTCGTCGGGGCGAACACGGCATGGATGTCGGGCAGCACGACCAGCCCGGCCTCACGCCGGACCAGACCGCGGACCAGTTCGCGCCGCCAGCGCATGCCGATAACGGGCGGCTCCTCGCTGGAGTTGCGCTCCAGTGTGGTGACCTCATGTACTCGGTCAGCCTTGAGGCCAACCAGCACCTCCTCGCCGCCACGGTCGACGGCGATCACGACGATGCGGCTGTCCCGGTTCGCCTCGGTCCGGGCCATGCCGAAGGCGAGGCGCAGGTCGGCGAGAGGAATGATCCGGCCGCGAAAGTTGATGACGCTCGCGACCAGCGGCGAGGCGCCCGGCACGACGGTTTCGGGCAGGAGATCGAGGATCTCCTGCACGCCCGCGGCCTCGACCGCGAAGGTCTCGCCGGCGAGCTCGAAGGCAAGCACCTCAAGCTGACCGGCCTCGTTCCAGTGAATGCTGTCCATGGCTTCAACCGGCGGCACGCAGCCGCTCCTCCTGGGCCTGACCGACGGCGACGAGCTGGCCAATGTCGAGGATCAAGGCAACGCCGCCGTCGCCGAGGATCGTCGCGCCCGTGAAGGTGGCAACATTGCGGTGCAGGGCTGACATCGGCTTGATGACGGTCTGATGATTGCCGATGATCTGGTCGACGACGAGGCCCACGCGTTCCGCGCCGATCCCGACCACGACAATCTTTTGGAACGGATCTGGACGCGTTCCGGTCTCGAACAGCTCACGCAGGCGCAGGAAGGGCACCAGCCGGTCACGCAGTGTGATCACGCTGCGGCCACGCGATCGCATGTCCTCCTCGAGCGAGAGTTCGAGGCACTCCTCCACCGCAGCCAATGGAACGACGAAGCGATCGGTTCCCACTCGGACCAGCAGCCCGTCGATGATAGCCAGCGTAAGCGGGATACTGAGGGTGATTGTCGAACCCTCGCCAGGTCTACTCGCGACGTCGATCCGGCCCCGCAAGCCTTCGACGGTACGCTTTACAACATCCATGCCCACACCGCGACCGGAAAGGTTGGTGACCTGAGCAGCGGTTGAGAAACCGGGGTGGAAGATCAGCTGGAACAACTCTCCGTCGCCGAGCTGTTGGCTGGGCAAAACGAGGCCCTGCGCCTCGGCCTTGGCGCGCACCCGTTCGCGATCAATACCTCTGCCGTCGTCGCAGACGGTGATCAACACGTCGCCGCCGGCCTGACGCGCCGACAGCTTGACCGTGCCCGTCTCGGACTTGCCGAGCGCGGCGCGCTCCGCCGGTGGTTCAAGACCATGATCGCAACTGTTGCGGACGATGTGGACGAGCGGGTCGAACAGCCGTTCGACGATGGTCTTGTCGACCTCGGTCGCCTCGCCCTCGGTTACCAGTTCGATCGACTTGGAGGTCTCGCGGGCGAGGTCATGGATCAGCCGCCGGAACCGTCCGAACAGCGAGGCGACCGGCACCATCCTCAGTACCATTGTGGCATCGCGCATCTCGCCGGCGAGCCGCTCAATCTCCTCCGACACGGAGCGCAGGGCCAGATCGGTGCCGCCGCCGGCGATCTGCGCAAGCCGGCTCTGCGCGATCACCAATTCTCCCACACGATCCATCAGCGCATCGAGCCGCTCGGCCGGAACGCGCACGCTCTCTCCCGCACGGGCTTTGGCAGCATGCGCCAGCGGTCCCGAGCCCTCCCCTGGTTCCGGCTTCGTGACCGGCCCTTGCGCGGCGATGGTCTGTTCGGCGGCGCCGCTCTGGGGCACCTCGTCGGTCGCGAGCGGCTCGATGGTGAGTTCCATATCGTCCATCACGAAGATAAACACGTCTTCGATCGCACTTTTCGGTGCGTCGGTCATGAGTGTCACGTCCCAGCCGATGTGACACTCCGTTGGGACAAGTTCGGCGAAATCCGGCACCCGATCGGTGCGTGCGATGATCCGCGCCTCTCCCAACTCGCGCAACTCGTCAAGCAGGACCAGCGGGTTGATCCCATTGGTCATCGCATTCGCGGGCAACCGGAAGGAAAGTTTCCAACCGGCCCGGTCGGCATTTTTTATCGATGTGTCCAACGCGGTCTCCTCTGCGGCACCGAGTGCGGCATCGAGCCGTGTGAGGATCGCGTCACCGGCGGTATCGAGACCCCGCCCCCCGTCGATCAGCGCGCGCATATGATCCTGCGCCGAAAGAACTACGGCAATGAGCTCGTGCGTCGCCGTTACCTGCCCCTTGCGCACCTTGTCGAAGGCACCCTCGCAATGATGGGTGAACTCGGCCAGCGCTTCGAAGCCGAACATCGCCCCCGATCCTTTGAGCGTGTGCAGTCCCCGGAACACGGCATTGACGAGGTCCATGTCACCGAGCTGATGACCGAGATCGAGCAACCCCTGCTCGACCTGATCGAGAAGCTCGCCGGCCTCCACGCGGAAGGCAGCGACCGGATCGTCGCCACTCAACGTCCGAGCACCTTCTTGGCAATCTTGACGAGTTGGTCAGGTACGAACGGCTTTACCAACCAGCCGGTGGCACCGGCGGCCCTGGCCTCGGCCTTCATCTCGCCATCGGATTCGGTGGTAAGAAAAATGATCGGCACACCTGCCTGCGCCGGCCGCTTGCGCAACTCGCGGATCATGGACAGTCCGTCCATCCTGGGCATGTTGAGATCGGTGACGATCAGGTCGAAGCGGGTTGCCTCAGCCTTGGCAAGGCCTTCCACACCATCGGCCGCTTCGTACACCTGATATCCAGCACCGCTCAGCGCGATGCGAATAGCCATGCGAAGACTCGCGGAATCATCCACGGTCAGGATCGAAGCGGTCATTGCTGCTGTTCTCCGTGAAGCCAGAAGGCGATATCGTCGGCCGATGCGGCGGCGGTGAAGCCGGCACGGTCGAGCTGTTGCGCGAGCGCCGGACCGGCGGTCCGAAGGAGACGGAGCGACTTGCCCTCTTTGCTGCAGCAGCGCCGCGCCGCCTCGACCAGTTGCAGGAAACTGAGATCAAGTTCGCACGTATCTGCCAGATCGAGCGCAATGTCGGCGTGCGCAGCGATCGCCGCCTCTATATCGTTATGAAGTCGAACTATAGAGGCGATGGTGGATGACGCGCCTACCGCGACGACGATGTTCGACATGAGATACTCCTCGGGTGATGACGAGCGGCGCCGATCAGCAGCAGCCAGACGGACCAAAACACTACCAGCTCAGGCCATGTCGCATCGGACGGGCAGAAACCCGGATCGGGGATGCTAATCTTCAGGTGCTGTCGCGGCCACAGTCAAACCTATCCGGTGTGGATCGGACAAATCGTGTCGCTCGCGTATATGCGAAACCTGTTATCCGCGACCGCTTGCTTGCATGGCACTGGCGGTATTTTACTAACGTTTTCGCAAGTATATCCAGGCAACACAAAAACCCCCTTCGGGTCGACTCATGCTGTGGGTCGACACGATGGGTCTAGGACCAAAACATCTTATTTTGGTTAACTCCAACACGAGTGCGTGTGCCTTTTTTCATGGGCCGATCGTGTCGCTGCTGTTGGTGTATGAGGCCGCTGATCAGCCTTCCGGCGTGACCTGTCGAGAGTCTGACGTCGGCGGGCTGATTGGCGGCTCAGAACGCCGTGGTGCACGCGTTGATGTTGCCTTCGTATAGCTCGTTCTTATTCACATCAGCGCTGCGGGTCGGAGAAATCTTTGAAGCAAAATCGTCGCGGCGACGAAAGTGGGAAAGTGTGGCTGCTCCCTTGAGTTGGAGCTGTTCATGCCTTCAGAAGTCCTGGAATGCAATCGCGTCGCACTGGATCTAGCGGACCGATATAATTCCGTAGAAATATCGCAAAATCAGTTAATTGAGCCATTCAGATCAATGGCTGTCCGGGCTGCCTCGCATGGGTTCGCGGTCATTCCGTGCGGCGGTGCTGATGACCCGTCCGGCAAGCGCCCCCTGATCAAATGGGGGAACTTCAAGTCGCCGCCGGGCATGGAGGTCGTCGCTGGATGGGCGGCACGCCCAGCGTTCGGCGCGGCCAATCTCGGCATCATCACCGGGCTATCCGGCGTGACGGTCGTCGATTGCGACACGCCCGGGTGTCTATCCAAGCTCTACGAACTGTTCGGCGAGACACCGATCGTGGTGACCACCCCGAGTGGCGGCCTGCACCTCTATTTTCGCTCCTCGGGCGAGCGATGCGGGCCGTTCCGGGTCGGCGACATCAAGGGTGACATCAAGGGGCATGGTGGCTTTGTGGTTGGCCCGCCCAGTGGTCGCATCGTGGCCGGGCAGCAGAGGGCCTATCGGTTCCTGGAGGGCGACTGGTCACTGCGCGAGATCCTGCCGCCGATCAGGCCGGGCACGCCGCTCGGCGAGCATGGGGCGCGGATTATCGCATTCCGTCCTCGATCCGGCGGCACCCACAAGGACAGCTCGCAGGACGGCCAATCTGCGGAGATCCGGCCGCAACGCACGCCGCAACGCACTCAGGTCGAGCGGTTGCCCGATCAGCCGCCAAGCGGTCGGGTTGTCGATGGCGCCCGCAACCAGAGCCTGTTCGCCGCGCTGAGGCGGGAAGCGCTCACCGCGTCCGACGAGGAGGCTCTTGTCCGGAAGGCGGTTGCGATCAACGAGACGTACGACCCGCCGCTCGACCTCGCGGAGGTGCGCAAGGTCGCGGCATCGGTCTGGCGCTACAAGAGCGAAGGCCGCCTCCTCGGCGCTGGGGAACAGGCCATAATCACCCGCGCCGAGACGTTCGGTGCGCTCCGCGCCCATCCTGGTGGCGCGGATGCGCTCATGCTGCTCGCCCAGCTACAGTTCAGCCATGGCGCGGAGCCCGGCAAGCGGTTCGCCATCGCGCCCAAGGCGATGGAGAGGGACGCTATGTTCAAGAAATGGACGGTGCGCCGCTATCGCAAGGCGATCGCCACGCTGAAGGAACTCGAGCTGATCCGGCAGGTGCGCAAGGGTGGCAAGCGGAAAGGCGATCCGCATCTCTACGTCCTCGATTGATGCCTTGCTGTTTCGCACCCCCGGCTCCCCCCAAGGGTTCAATTCCTGAACCCAATATAACTCTACACCGCCCCCCGGCGGGGATGGGGAGGTGAGGCAGGCGAGCATCCTGCCGGAGGCCACCCGGGTCTTCGGTGCTTTTCCCCCACCCATGGTCGGATTTTCCCTCTCTTCTCCTCCAAAACCAGGGCGAAAAATAATTTGCGGCCCGCGCGCGGCCGATCTGGCGCGCATCTAGGCCTCGTTCGGGCGCAGCAAGGCGCCGCGGTCGTGCTGGCGACGAAGCCCTCCGATACTCGCGCAGGCGAACAACAAGGGGGCGTAAGATGGCGAGACTGACGAACGATACATCCGATCCGGCTGGGTTGGGGGCAACTGACGAAGCGGGCGGTGGATCACCTGGGCGGCCAGCGCGCCAGCGCGCGGTGCCGGGGTTTCTGGATATCGGCGAGGTGGCGGCGCTGTTCGGCCGGGCGCGGCGGACGATCCGCTGGTGGATTGCGACGGGAAGGCTGCCGGTGGTCAGGATCGGGCGCACCCCGTTCGTGCCCGAGACCGCGATCAGCGCGCTGCTCGGAACGGCCTGCGTCAGCGATCCGGATGGTGCGGAACAATGACCGGGGCGGGCGCGATTTTCGGTGATATGAATCGTTCTAAAACAGCTATCTATCGTGGCATAACGCATAGGGGCGATTGCCTATGATGTAAGTTGATAGCCACCCTTCCGCGTGATATGCTGCTCCCTGCACCCCCCTGCCACATGACGTTCCGGAGGGTTTCATGACGTCCAGAAGCCACACTCCCGATGGCTCCGACGCCCACGACAGCGGGGCGGCCAGGCGTGGAGTCACCATGATCGGCGATCTCAGCACCGAGGCGATCCGGGCCGCGATCGCATCATGGCACGATATCCCCGAGTCCCGGCGACGGAACTGGGCGTCGAGCTTCAACGTGGCCGATGGCATCGTCCGGCGGATGGAGGCGGAGACCGGGATTGCGCCCGTCGCGGAGCGTTGGCGCTGCGGGCACCTCAACGCGGTGCTGTGGCGGAAGCCGCCGGCCTTTCACGGGCTGGCGGACCGCCGCTTCGGGGATGTGGTCAGCCATCTGCGCCAGATCCTGATCCGCCTCGGCGTTCATGCCGAGACCGGCACCGGGCTCAACACGCTCGCGCCGGCCTGGCAGGAGCTGATGGACCGCATCGAGCAGCCCGAACGCAAGCGGGGGCTGGTGCGCTTCTTCCGCTTCCTGACCCTTGCGGAGATCGCGCCGGGTGCCGTGACGGAGGATGCGCTGGCGGACTTCGCCACCTGGCTCGACGACGTCACCCTGACGGACGACATTCCGGCACTCGTGCGCCGCACAGCATCGAACTGGACCTGGGCGATGCGGGAGATCCCCGGCTGGCCGCAGGTCGAATTGCGCCGCCCGGGCATGCGCGACGAATTCACCACGCCGCTCGACCG
>JAKBAU010000066.1 GCA_021808875.1 Pseudomonadota bacterium
CTCCGCTCCGCGCGAGGAGACGGAAGCAGATCGGGCGCTCGCCCGCGCCAGCCATCGCGCCATTGCCGCTGTCACTGAGGATCTCGAGGCCCTGCGTTTCAATCGCGCCGTAGCCCAGATCTACACTCTGGCTAACGAGATCTCTGGCAGCAAGGCCGGGGGTGTGGTGCGCCGGCGGGCGCTGGAAACTTTGGTTCTGCTGATCGGACCGATGATGCCCCATCTCGCCGAAGAGTGCTGGCGGTATCTGGGCCGGACGGGGCTTGTGGCCGAAACACCCTGGCCCAAGGCAGATCCCGAGTTGCTCCGCGCGAGGGAGGTTACGCTTGCCGTTCAGGTTAATGGCAAGCTGCGTGGCACGCTTGAACTTGCCAAGGGCACAGCAAAGGACGAGGCTGAGAGGGCGGCACTTTCTCTGGACGCGGTGCAGCGCGCCCTTGAGGGCAAAGTGCCCAAACGGGTCATCGTCGTCCCAGATCGCATCGTCAATATTGTCGTATGATAAAGCGATTGACCGTACTGGTCCTGGCGCTCGGACTGAGCGGATGTGGCTTTCGTCCGCTTTATGGCCGCTATGGCGCTGATCCTCGTGCTGCTTCCGTTTTTGCTTCGATCTATATTCCGCCGATCGCCTCCGATGAGGCGGGATATAAGCTGCGCAACACCCTGATGGACCTGATCAGTTCCCGACCGTCCTCGGCGGGAGCACGCTATCGCCTGGCGATCACCTTGGCGCAGTCGCGCCAGGGCATTGCGATCGAACCCAATGCCACAATAACCCGGTATAATTATCAGCTGAATGCCAGTTACACGCTTTTCGACCTGGCCCATGACAGGATCGTTACCAGTGGAAACGAAGAGGCGCTCTCCGCCTACAATGTGCCACCTTCATCCGCGACCTCCCTTTACTCGACCTTGATGGCGCGTCGTGATGCGCAGCGTCGGGCAGCAGAGGATGTCGCCCAGCGCATCCGCATGGATCTGGCTGTCTTCTTTGCCGAGCACCGGTCCAGCTCATGATCGTCAAGCACAGCGAGGGCGATCGCTTTTCCTCAAAGCCTCCTGCCGGTGTTATCGCGGCCCTGGTTTTCGGACCGGACAGCGGACTGGTGCGTGAGCGCGCCGAGCGATTGGCGCGCAGCGTGGTGGCGGATTTGAACGATGCCTTTCTCGTCAGCGAACTTGATGAGGCGATCCTCTCTGCCGATCCGGCCCGCCTCGCCGACGAAGCGGCGGCGATTTCCATGTTGGGTGGTCGACGCGTGGTACGCGTGCGTGGCGCGGGCAATGGTCTTGCCAATCTCTTTGCGGGGTTTCTGGCCGCACCGAGCGGCGACGCGTTGATTGTGGTCGAAGCCGGTGATCTGTCCCGGACCTCAGCACTGCGCAAGCTCTTTGAGGAGGCAGTCAATGCCGCGGCTCTTGGCTGCTATGCTGATAGCGCGCGCGATTTGGCGCAGCTGGTGCGCGATGTGATGAAGGAGCATGGGCTCGCCATTACGGCGGAGGGCGTTGAAGAGGCCGTAGCGCGGCTTGGTTCGGACCGGGGCGTAAGTCGGCGAGAACTCGAAAAACTGGCACTTTACGCGCGTGATGCCGGCAAGGTTGCAGCCACCGACGTACGTGCCATCATGGGCGATGAAGCCGAAGCCAGGGCTGAGGAAGTTTGCGACGCGGCCGGCGAAGGCAATTTGCCACGGCTTGATTTGGCGCTGTCCCGTCTTTGGGCTGACGATATCTCGCCCGTCGCCGTGGTACGCATTGCACTGTCGCACTTTCAGCGCCTGGCTCAGACCCGTACCCTGGTAGAGCGTGGAGAAGCGGTAGAGGGCGTACTGAGGAAGCTGCGTCCGCCTCTGCATTTTTCGCGGCAGGGGAGCTTTCGTGCGCAGCTCAGTCGCTGGAATGTGTCACGACTGCAACGTGCACTCGAACTGCTCTTCGAAACCGAGGAACTGTGCAAGACCACGGCAATACCCAGCGAGGCCGCCTGCGGGCGGGCACTGTTCAATATCGCGTCGCTGGCAAGGATGCGCTGAGATGCTGACCATTCGCATCATACCCTGTCTTGATGTCAAGGACGGCCGGGTGGTTAAAGGCGTCAATTTTGTCAATCTGCGTGATGCCGGCGATCCGGTAGAACAGGCAATCCTCTACGATGCGGCAGGCGCCGATGAACTGTGCTTTTTGGATATCACCGCCAGTCATGAAAAACGTGGCATTCTGCTCGAGGTCGTGCAACGCACCGCCGAGGCCTGCTTCATGCCTTTGACGGTTGGTGGAGGTATCCGGACGCTTGAGGATATCCGTGCTCTCCTGCTGGCGGGCGCAGACAAGGTTTCGATCAACACGGAAGCTGTGCGGCGGCCGGAATTTGTTCGTGATGCCGCAGAGAAGTTTGGCAGTCAGTGCATCGTAGCGGCAATTGACGCCAAGGAAGTGCGCCCGGGCAGGTTCGAAGTCTTCACCCATGGCGGCCGCACGCCAACCGGTCTCGATGCGCTTGCCCACGCGCAGCGTCTTGCATCCTTTGGGGCCGGCGAAATCCTGCTAACCTCGATGGATCGCGACGGCACGCGCAGTGGCTATAATCTGGCCCTGACCCGCGCGCTCGCCGACGGCGTCGAGGTTCCGGTGATCGCCAGCGGCGGGGTCGGCACAGTTGCCGATCTTGTTGCCGGAGTGGTCGAGGGCCACGCCAGTGCGGTTCTCGCGGCCTCGATTTTCCATTATGGCGAGGTCAGCATTGCCGAGGCCCGGGCGGCGCTGAATGCGGCCGGCCTTCCCGTGCGCAAGATCTGAGCGCAAGGAGTCTTGCTGCCAAAAGCGATCCGTGGGAGTTGATGATCTGGAAGGCCACGAGACGGGGGCTGAGCGTGGAGCCGGGCACCATGCCCAAGGAAGAGCAGTACGAACTGCGTTTTGGCGAAGCCTTGGAGCGCCGACGCGGTCCGCGGCGTGGCGCCAGCCTGGGACGCCGGCAGCCCCGTGAGGACGGGGATGTTTCAAGGGCGCAGACCCGACAGCTGGCCCGCAAGGCCGGGATCTGGGTGCTGCCCGGTGAGGCCACGGCAGGCGAGGCCTTTCTGCGCATCCTTGAGCATTGTCGCAGCCACATCCTCGCCAATCTGCCGGCGGTGTTGCAGAGCCATGAAGTTGAAGGCGTGCATCAGTTGCGGGTGGCGCTGCGCCGTTTGCGCGTGGCGCTTCTCGCTTTTGGTGCAGACTTTCGTACCCCTGAACTCGATGCCTTACGCCTGCGCGCAAAAGTGCTGGCTGCGGGGCTGGGGCCGGCCCGAGACATGGATGTTTTCCTCGACGAACTCATGGCGCCGGCGCAGGCTGATGCCGGTCTGCCAGAGGCGTTTGCGCTGTTGCGGGCGCGCGCCGCGGCGCGCCGCGAAGCGGCCTGGCAGAGCGCCGTGACCACCGCTTCCAGTCTTGCCTTTCACAGCTTCGTCCACGACCTGACCCAGGCTATCAGTCATCGCGCGTGGTATGCGCAGGGCGCCGACGAGGACCGGCTCTCGCGCTTTGACCAGCCAGTTCGTCTGCTTGCCGATCGCCAGCTTGCGCACTATTTCCGCAAGGCCAAGAAAAGGGCGCGCAAATTGCAGAACCTCAACGAAGCGGAACGCCATCAACTGCGCATTGCTCTCAAGAAGCTGCGTTACACCCTCGAATTCTTTTCCTCCCTCTATGACCCGAAGATGGTTAAGCCCTTCGTCCGCAGATTGTCGCTGATGCAGGATGTGCTTGGCAGCCTGCAGGATCTGGCGGTTGCGCGACGTATTCTGAACGATCTCGTCGAGGCTGCGTCAGAGCAGCAGGCGCCTGATCAGGGCGCGTTGCGATTTGCCGCGGGCACCGTTTATGGCTGGCATCTGGAACGGGCCAATGCGGCCCGGAGTGAAGCCAAGCTGCGCTGGAAACGTCTGGCGAAGACAGAGCCGTTTTGGAGCCCATCGTAATGCGTCGGACTGTCGATCCTGCATATAAGGATCAGTATCCTGCCAATATTCAGGCGATTCTCAAACGGGCGGCGCCCTGTGCAGTCTGGCTCGGCCAGGAGCTTCTCGAAATCGATGCCGAGACCGGCTGGTGCCGCATCGCCTATAACCTCGGTGAGCCTCAGTTCAACCGCTTTGGTGCGGTTCATGGCGGCGCGATTGCCTGTGTCATGGACGATGTGCTGTCGGTTGCGGCGGGACTTGTACTTTCCTGGGGCGAGATTGCCCCGACGCTTGAGATGAAGGTGAGCTATCTCAATCAGGCAGGCGCAGGCCGCCATATTGGCGAGGCCTCCGTCCGCAAGCGTGGACGGCAAATCAGCTTCCTTGAGGCGAGCCTGATGCGCGAGGACGGCAGGATTGTCGCAACAGCCTCTGGCACCATCATGATCTCGGTCCTCAAACGGCCGCAGGCCTAAGGCCAGTCGCTCACGAGGGGGATGGATGACGGCTTGTCACCTCATCTCACACCGCGCTGTCGGGCCCCGGATCATCGGGCCCCGGATCATCGGGCCCTGGATCATCGGGAACAGGCAGAGCCGTGGCAGAGGGTGAGGCAAGTGTGCCCGCATCGGTCTTTGTCGGCATCTGCTCCTGAGGGGCTGGGTGCGTTGGTGCGATCCAAAGAAGCGTGTCAAAGCCTTTGCATCGTCCGCATAACGCCTGCCAGTGCTGCGAGCTCCATCCACAGCGCGAGCAGCGGAAGTCGCCGTCACGCGGCGCTTGGGCCGCACGCAGCAACCAGTCATGGGCGGCGACATGGTCTTGGTGCTGACGCTCTTCGATCTCGGCGAAGAGGATGCAGATGCGCGTGCTGATTTCGTCATGCGCCCACGGTGCCAAGACGCGCCGGGCCTCGGACCAGCGGCTCATGGCGATATGCTGCTGGGCCTCGAGCACACAACTTTCGAAGTGCTCGGGACGGACGCGGGCCAGAGTTAGGAGGCGGGCACTGCGTTGCGGTGTGGTCTCGCGCGGAAACATGGCGCCATAGGTGGTGGCAAGCTCGGGGTGGGGCGCCACAGACCAGGCCCTTTCGATCACCTCCTGAGCGCGCCTGTCTTTGCTGTTATAGATGAGCCATCTGGCGGCGAGGATGGCGCCAGGCAGTAGACCGGGTTCAATATCCAGTGCTTCCAGGGCCAGATCGAGCGCCCGCTTTGGTGCTGCGGCCTCAGCCTCAAGCGCTTGAACCGCAAGGAGCACCGCGCGCCTGCGTCTGAGAACATCAGCGGCCAGAAGTCTGGTCTTGCCCGCATCATCAAGCAACGCCATCGCCTCATTCCATTCGCCACGTGCAGTGCGCAAGTCGAACAGTGCCTGAACCGGCCATGTGGCGCGCGGCTTCAGAGCATAGGCACGTAGGCCAAGCTCAAGGGCTCGTTCGCTCTCACCCCGCGTCAACGCCGAGTGGAAAAGCCCTTTGAGGCCCAGATACTCCGTATGGGCATGGTTCAGCATCGCCTCATAGGCGGCGGCTTCCGCCTGTGTGTCGGCAGCAAGGCTGGCGGCTTGTGCCGCCAGGAGCAGGCCAAGAGGCGAGGCCGACAATGTCGGACTAATGCGGTTGCGCCAGTGCTGGACGTCCTTGAGCTCACCTGTGGCGGCGGCCACAAGGCCCTGGGACAGCGCGCCTTCGCCGCGGCGCAGGCGTCGCAGCTGCCACCATTGTCCGAGCGCTTGGGGGGCACCCAGAACGAGGCCGAGGATGCGGCCAAGAACGATCACCAGGAGGGCAAAAAGGGTGGTCACCGCGACAAACAGGCCGGCCGGCATGTGGATCTGCCAGTTGCCGATTTCCAGTTCGAGATGACCTTTCAGAGTGGCAAGCCAGACCGCAGCAAACGCAGCGATCACCGCCATGGCAAAAAAGCCAAGCACACGTCTCATCGTGCACCTGTGTTGGTGGGATCAGATTTTTGCGTACTCTGGGCAAGGATCATCGTGCTCAGGGTGCGGGTGGCGTCGTCGATGGCAAGGCGGGCCCTGGCAGCTGCGAGCCAGGACGAGGCGGCAGCCCTTGCCGGCCGGTCTAGTCCGGCGACATTGGCGACGGCCGTCGCCACATCACCATGGGCAAGGGCCTGCTGCGCACGGGAGAGATGGGCTTGCGTGGTATTGCCCGAGATGGGGGCGATGCGCCGCACCGAAACCAGATCGCCAAGCTCTGCCCAGGTCCGCGCAAACCAGTTCGGGGCATAGGCGATACGTTCGGCCTCAACAATGGTGTTGGCATTCTGATCGAGGCTTTGGGCCAGCTGTCCCACCGATGGTGCTCCCTGACGTGCATGACGGCTTAGCACGCTCAGGGCCGGTGATGGTGGCAGCAGCGTTGTGAGCACATGAAGCGCGCGGTCATAGGGCGCTCCACGCGCGCTGGTTTCTATCAGTTCGGCCAGCGTCAGCATTGCCGCAGCCTTTGTTAACACCTCTGCCGGGGTGTCGCGTTCAACGCGGGTAAGACGCTGTCCCAGTTGTGCGACGGCGCTCTTGGGCGCGAAAGACTCCAGCTGCTGCTGCAAATCAGCAGGCGGGGCATGTTTTTCGAGCGCTGCGACATGCGTTTGGAGGAGCGCAAGCTCTCCGTCAATGCTGTGCAGCGCGCCAGCGAAGTGTGCGAGGTTGCCTTGGGTTTTGGCGAGCTTGGCGCTCAGCCGTACGATTGTCAGGGGGGAGGCGCGGTAGGCGCCTGACAGGTTGGGGCGACCCGTGCCGTTTGCTGGGCCCTCCGGATAGGGCGGATTGCTCAGCTGCTGATGGAGGGCGGCAAGCTCGGCGCTGTTTTTGGCGGTTGCCGACTTGAGAGCAGCGATGACATCGCTATCCGGCGGCGACCCGCTGTTCTGGGCTTTTTCGACCGCGCTGAGACGGGCTTCGTCAGCGTCGACGCGACTTTTAAGCGTATCAAGGCGCCGTTCGACGGCGGCGAAGCTTGCCGCGGCGGCCTGGGGGGCGCGTCCAGCGGCGAGCTGGCCGACTTGGCGTTCAAGGGCGCTGACGCGATCGGCCATGGCGGTCTCGTCTGCGCCGCTGCCAGTGATCCAGGGCCAGTAGACAACGATGAGCGCGCCACCCACGGCTGCGAGAATGAGCAGAATGAGCCAGCCGAGCGCCGCTTCGGTGGCATCGACCAAAGGATGGCGGCGCCGCTCCGTCCCGCCTGTCCCGTCCGGCTTTTCCGGTTGGGGAATCGCGCTAAAGGCGGGCCGCGGCGCGGTCTCCTCGTCAGGCCGGTGCGGTTCTGCGTCCGTCATCCCTTCCCACTTTTTAGCAGGCAACAAATCTATAGGGGCGGGGTTGGCCCGGAACAAGCTTGCCCACGCCAAGAGAGTGAGACTGGAACGGTCAAGGTCAGAGCAGAGCCATCATGCCGCCGTGGTTACTTTGAGGAGCGATGCGCCGCTCAGCAAAGGGCAAATGCGCGAGGCCTTGCGCCGCTTTTGCGCTGATGCAAAAGGCCTGAAGGCCTCTGCAGCGAGGGGCGAGGCCTGCCGCTGTGACAAGTCTGGCGAAAATCCGCGCGCTGCGCGGCGAATAAAACAGCGCACCATCGGCAGCACCGGCGGACAGGCTGTCCGCGGCGGCATGTGGCAAGGTGCCTACCGCCCGGGCCTCATAGAGAATTTCACGCCGCAGCTGATAGCCGTGATGGCTCAGCTCCAGCTCCAGCGTCCCGGCGCTCTGGGCGGGTGCGGCATGAAACAGAACGCTGGTGGCCGGCGGCAGCCGCTGCAGGATGTGCGGCACGAGCCCGTCGGCGCCACCATTACCGCTGTAGACCGTGGAGAAACCAGCTTCACGTGCCACCGCTGCGCTGTGAGGTCCCACCACAAAGAGCGGCAGGTCGCGGCTTTGGGTGCGCGCCGCGAGGGCCTCCACGGCATTGGCGCTGGTGGCGATGAGGGCACTGACCCCCGCCAAGGCCAGCCTGGGGCCGGGGAGCCTGTGGATCTCCAAGAGAGGTGCAAGTATGGCGCGGTGCCCGGCCTCCAATAGCGCCGCTTGCGTGCGCTCGCCATCGCTGCGCGGCCGGGTGACGATCAGCCGCATGTGGCCGCGAGCCAGGGTGCGGCGCTGGTCTTGAGTGCAAGGCCGGCCTCATGGCCAAGGCGTGCGGCCTCCTCAAGTGGCGCAGAGGAAAGCTTCTGCACGCAGCGGCGAGTGACGAAATCCCGCCCGTCCGGGGCTAGGACCTCACCCGTAAAATGCAGCTCATCGCCGTGAAGCTGCGCCAGTCCGGCGATAGGGGTGCGGCAGGAGCCGTCGAGGGCGGCCTGAAAGGCCCGCTCACAGGCCAGGGCGATCTCGGTGGGCAGATGGCGCAAGGGCGCAATGGCGCTTTTGGTACGCGCATCGTCGCTGCGCAGTTCGATGCCCACGGCGCCCTGGGCAAGGGCTGGCAGCCAGTCCGCGGTTGCGAGCAGGCAATGCGGGCGCTCGGCAAGGCCAAGGCGCTTCAGTCCGGCAAAGGCAAGAAGGATGGCATCGAAATCCTGATCCTCAAGGCGGCGCAGGCGGGTATCCACATTGCCGCGCAGCAGCTCGACTTTGAGGTCTGGTCGCGCCCGCAGGACCTGGGCCTTGCGCCGCACGGATGCTGTACCGAGCCGGGCACCCTGGGCAAGCTCGGCAAGTGCGCAGCGTGCCGTGGTGATCAGCGCATCTCGGGGGTCCTCGCGTTCGAGCACTGCGCCGAGGCTGAGCCCGGAGGGCAGATCTACCGGGACGTCCTTCATCGAATGAACGGCAAAATCGATCCGTCCGGTGAGCAGAGCCTCCTCCAGCTCCTTGACGAAAAGACCTTTGCCACCGGCCTCGGCGAGGGGGCGATCCTGGATGCGATCACCGCTGGTCCTGATCTCGACAAGCTCGCAGGCGACACCGATGGCGGCGAGAAGCCGGCGTACCTGTTCGGATTGGGCCATCGCCAGGCGCGAGCTACGGGTGCCCAGGCGCAAGATGGCGTTAGGATTATTTTGCGGCATGACAGACTTTGCTCTAGAGGCTTGGGCGCATTCTTAGCACAAGGGCCGCGCTCATTGGCCAGCCTGACCGTACTTGGACTCGAGACGAGCTGCGACGAAACTGCCGCAGCGGTGGTGCGTGGTGTCCTGCCTGGTCCGGGCGAAATTCTCTCCAATGTCGTCTTCAGTCAGATTGCCGAGCACGCGCCCTTTGGCGGCGTAGTGCCGGAAATTGCGGCAAGGGCTCATGTCGAAGCCATTGATGTGGTGGTGGCGCAGGCGTTGACCGAGGCGAGGTGCCGTCTTTCGGACATCGACGTGATTGCGGCGACGGCAGGTCCTGGGCTCATCGGTGGGGTGATGGTGGGGCTGACGACCGCAAAGGCATTGGCACTGGCGGCGCACAAGCCTCTTGTCGCGGTCAATCACCTGAAGGCCCATGCCCTGACCGCGCGGCTCACCGCCGGGCTGCACTATCCATTTTTGCTGCTGCTGATTTCGGGGGGGCATTGTCAGCTGCTCGGGGTGGAGACAAGCGACATTTTTCATCTTTATGGCACCACTATCGATGACGCGGTAGGCGAGGCGTTCGACAAGACCGCCAAGCTGTTGGGGCTGCCTTATCCCGGAGGTCCGCGCCTTGAGCAGCTGGCGCGGGTGGGCAACCCTTCGCGTTATCGCTTGCCGCGGCCGATGCGAGGCCGGCCAGGCGCGGACTTTTCCTTTTCTGGACTTAAGACAGCGGTGCGCCAGATCGTGCGCGAGGGTGATTTTGCCCCCGGGGATGAGGCTGATCTTGCGGCGGCGTTTCAGGCTGCAGTGATCGCCAGCCTTTGCGATCGCACGCGCCAGGCGATGGCCCGGTTTCGCGAACACTTTACTCCGCAACACGGTCCGGCCACGCTGGTTGCTGCAGGCGGAGTTGCGGCCAATGGGGCCATTCGTGCAGCGCTGAGGGAGCTCTGCGCCGAAGATAATTTTTCTCTTGAGGTGCCGCCGGTCAAACTGTGCACCGACAATGGTGCGATGATTGCCTGGGCGGGTCTTGAACAGGCGGCCAGCGGACGCTTGGATGGTCTTACGGTACCACCCCGCGCCCGCTGGCCACTTGCACAAACTACAACCTGAAGCTGCAGGTCGCCTGGCCGTCGGACTTAGACGAAGGCCAGACCGAACTGGGCGAGCGACAGAAGTCCGGCGATGACGATGGTGGCGGCGGTGAACATCGCAATGACAGTGTCGCTGATCTGTCTGCGCGCAGGCGGAATATGAATTTGGGACTGGGTCATGACTGCCTCTCCTAGACATTGGCGACCGGGGTCTCACCACCCCAAGCCACCCGTTTTGAAACTTTTGGCGCGAGGGCCTCACCGCCCGTCGCGTCCGGATACATAGTGCTGGCCCGGCCCAAGATCAATGAATATTTTTTTCAGTGTTCATTGATCAAGATTTCTAATGCACCGCACCATCGAATACGGCGCTGCAATAACACCTTGTACTTACGATTGGAATTCTTCTTTTAGTGCTTTGTTCTGCATTCCACGCATAGGAGATTTGCACCGCCCATGAAGCTCGCCACCTGGAACATCAACTCGGTTCGACTGCGTCAGGCCCAGGTCCTGCGCCTGCTCGAAGAGGAAGCTCCGGACGTTCTCTGTCTGCAGGAGACCAAGGTCACCAACGATTTGTTTCCCGCCGAGGCCTTTCGCGCCGCTGGTTACGTGCACCAGGCCCTGCACGGTCAGAAGGGCTATCACGGGGTCGCCATTCTTTCGCGCCAGCCCTTCCTGCGTATCGCTGCGCAACAATATTGCGAGAAAGATGATACCCGGCACATCAGCGTCGAGTTCGCCAATGGCATCGAGCTACACAATTTCTACGTGCCGGCGGGGGGTGACCTGCCGGACCCAGGCGTCAATGAGAAATTTGCCCACAAGCTCGCCTTCCTCCGCGAGATGGAGGTGGACTTTGGCCGGCGCCGGGGCAAGGCTTCGTCGCGGAGCATCCTCGTTGGTGACCTCAATGTGGCACCACTCGAAAATGACGTCTGGAGCCATACCCAGCTCCTCGATGTCGTCAGCCACACGCCGGTCGAAACCGCATTACTTGGCGCGGTACAGACCGCCATGCAGTGGATCGACATTACCCGCAGCTTCGTGCCGGCCAGCGAAAAGATCTATTCGTGGTGGAGCTATCGGGCCCAGGACTGGGAGGCCTCTGACCGCGGACGCAGGCTCGACCACATCTGGTTCGGCCAAGGCCTGAAGGGCGCCGCCCGCCATCACGCCATCCGCAAGGACATCCGCGGCTGGCCCAAACCCTCTGATCATGTCCCTGTCATTGTGGAATTTGACAGTGATGGCTAGGGCGTCAAGGCGGGCTCGACCGTTGTCCGCAGCTGCGTGGTGGGGACGCGCGGGCCGGTGTCAGAGCGCGACGATGTCACCACATCCCCGCCTTAGCCCCGCATCATCCATCCCATAGCCGGCAATGAACGCCCTGACGGCGCAGAAGCAGGCATGATCGGCGCGCAGCGTCGCCTGCGCCATCTGCTTGTCGATCACCACCGCGGTGGTGATCTTGCGCGCGCCCTGCTGGTGCAGCAGGGCGATCGCCCGCGCGAGCGTACTGCCGCTGTCCAGAATCCCGTCGATGAGCAGGACATGCTCGCCCTCAACTGCGACCACCGGTGCGGCCCGCAGTGTCAAGGGGCCGCGGCTGCGCGCGTGGCCATAACTCGATAGCCACAGCCAGTCGATCGGAAGATCAAGACCCTGGCGGGCCAAAGCCCGAGACAGATCGGCGGCAAAGACGAAGGCCCCGGTCAGCACCGCGATCACGCGCTGGGGCTGATCGGAGAGCGCAGCGATGTCAGCTGCCAAGCGTTCGACGCGGGCGGCGATCGTCGCTGCCGGAAACAGCACAACCGGATCCATGTGTGCACTCAGCCGGTGGTCCCCGCGAGCTTGAGCGTCAGATGACGCGCGGCCGGCGACGGGCTCTTCAGCTCCGTGTGAAAGGCTTCCCGTTCGCCAGCCTTGAGGACAGGAACCGGGGGGGTAAACACATAGCGCTGCACTACCCGACCACTGCCATCGCGCAACAGAACCTGCAAGGGCGGCACTGGCAGGCGTTGACCCGAGAGGTTGCGCAAGCTTCCCGTCACGACGAGCAGGGCGTGGTGATTCTCCACGCGGCGGCCATACTGCACATCCGAAAGAATGAGGTTGCCATCCCTGACCGGCCAGCCAACCCAGGCGTAAAGCGAGGCTGCACGCGGCCAGCTGCCGACCACCTGTTCGCGATAGCGATAGGCTGACCACAGCACAACCAGGATCGAGAGCAGCAGCAGAGCCCAACCTACTGCTACCGCGAGACGCCGGCCCCTGCTGTGCCCGGCAACAGGTCTGGCCTCGGGTCCGAAGCCAAATGGTGCTAGACCGGCCGTGCTGAGGTCAGCTGGCGCCTGTGCGATCTGCGTGTCGACAGGCGCCGCGTCCGCAGCAACGCTCTGGATGTGCGTCTCTTGCGGAGGTGGCGCGCTTGCCGGAGATGGCTCCGGTGTGGCCTCGTTGATGAAGATCACCGCTTCAGCCGCCGCGGGCTCGGGCGGGCTTGCAAACCAGTTGTGGCCGCACTTCGTGCAGCGCACCGTGCGGCCCCCCGGGGGCATGGCCGCATCCTTGAGCGTGTAGCGCGTTGCGCAGTTGGGACAGGACAGGATCATCGTGCAGCCACTTAGTCATGTCCCCAGGCACCCTGCAAGACTGTTGAGTAGTGGCACGGCCGCCTTGCCTGGCGGCTACAGACAGATATGGTCCGCCCATGGTTCGATTTGAAAACGTGGGCATGCGCTACGGTCCAGGACCGGAAATTCTGCGCGATGTCAGCTTCGTCCTCGAAGCTGGCTCCTTCACCTTTCTGACCGGGCCTTCGGGGGCCGGCAAGACGACATTGCTGAAGCTCCTGTATCTGGCCGAGCCGCCGTCGCGCGGATTGATCACGCTGTTTGGCACGGATCTGGCAACCGCATCGCGCCATCTGTTTCCGGCCCTGCGCCGTCGCATCGGCGTCGTGTTCCAGGACTTTCGATTGCTCGACCATCTTTCTGCCTTCGACAATGTTGCCCTGCCATTACGTCTTTCGGGCGTGCGTATTGAGGATTTCCGTCAGGATGTGGAAGAGATCCTGACCTGGGTCGGCCTGGGCTCGCGGATGCAGGCCCGGCCTTCCACCCTGTCTGGCGGTGAGCAGCAGCGCGTGGCCATTGCCCGCGCTGTGGTGGCACGTCCCGATCTGTTGATCGCCGACGAGCCAACCGGCAATGTAGATTCGGACATGGGGCAGCGTCTTTTGCGTCTGTTTTTTGAACTCAATCGCCTGGGGACTACGGTGCTCATTGCCACCCATGATCGCGGCCTCATCGCCACCGGCCGGTCTCAGGAGATGCGGCTGGTCGATGGC
>JAKBAU010000067.1 GCA_021808875.1 Pseudomonadota bacterium
TCTGCGCTATTGTCAGCAATTCTCCAGTCCCAGGTACGGCACCAGCATCATCACACATGTGGGCCGGTGGGAAGGCCGCCTGATCATGATTACGCGCCATTTAAGACCCGTTGCCCTTTCAGTTGGACAAAGTCTATTGCCCCATGAAAGTGTCACATGACCATAGTGATGAGCGCCTCGACGAGGGTCAACCGCCCACCGGACGAAAAGCGATCCCCTACAGGTGCAGACTTAATCATCTGCGAGATGACTTAATCATCTGCGAGATGACTTAATCATCTGCGAGATGACTTAATCATCTGCGAGATGACCTACCCTCAACCCGATCGTGCTACGACAACACAGGGCGATGTGGATGGCGCGGCGCGGGCCCCCCCGCAGTGACCGGCAAACGGGGTTTCCGCTCTCGCATCGCAGCCGATGTGTGCGCTACGCCATCCGGATCAAAGCTTGGCGTGGACCAGGAACCAGGACATTGATCCGGATCAATGCTACTTATGTGCCGCGGCTTCGAGTCCGGGCTCGGTAGAAAATATGATTACCAATCTGCACCGTTCTCTTCAGCGTCGCTGCCCAGCGTGGATCGACCGACACCGCGTGATAGCTAGTTGCATTCTCGGTAATATCACCGAGACGCACAGCACCGGTCATGATCTTAGCGGCCAACAGACGCGCTACCGCCCAGGCATGCGGATTCTTCGCACGTTCCATATCGCCATTGCAGACAAAGCTAAACTGGCAAGCTCGTTTGTCCTGCGCCCCTTCAAAGACCACGCCGCAAATGGTGTTGGGATAGGAGCTCGATCGCATGCGATGGAAAATTACCTCCGCGACAGCCATTTCACCGACTGCACCCTCCCCGCGAGCTTCATAATACATCGCCTCGGCCAGACAACGACGCTGGGCCAGTAGTTGTTCCGCTGCCACCTCAATCGGTGTGGGCTTTGGAGCAACCGAAAGGGCCTTGGCGTCAGCCACGTGCATCGTCACCTCCCTGCCGGAGCCTGACGTCACATAATTTCGAAGGGTAAAAACCGCTTCACGCACGCTACAGGTAGCAAGCACAAGCAGAAGTGCCCCAACGAGTGCGCGATCGCCGCGCTGCAGGATTTTACAAGATTGATTTTTCATTCGAGGGAGTCTGGACTCTCGTTTGGTCTGCTTCAGACGGCAAATACCGCGTAGCCCCGGCGCCTCATCTCCCATGTTAAGGGGATGTTTACGAACCTTGGAAGTTGTGCCAGCGAAATGCACGCACGTCAATCATTTTCGTGCACGATCCTGACACCGTGTCACGATAACCAAGAAAAGCCTGATTTATCAGCACATTCCGTACACGGATTAATCGTACTCAAGTTCCGATTGTAGTGCCGCCTGAGCTGCTGCAAGTCGTGCAATTGGCACTCGAAACGGCGAACAGGAGACGTAATCGAGTCCCGTGCGATGGCAAAATGCAATGGAATCTGGGTCTCCACCATGCTCACCGCATATTCCCAGTTTCAAATTGGGACGCGTAGAGCGCCCCCGCTCAGCCGCAGTTTTGACGAGTTCCCCTACGCCGTCCTGATCAATACTGACGAAAGGATCACGCGGGATGAGGCCCTTAGCGAGATATTCATTCAGAAATGCTCCCGCATCATCACGACTGACGCCAAGTGTGGTTTGCGTAAGGTCATTAGTTCCAAACGAGAAAAACTGCGCGACACAAGCGATCTCAGCTGCGCGCAACGCCGCACGTGGCAATTCAATCATTGTACCGATAAGATAATCGGGAAGCGTTCCTCTCTCCGTGCGAACCGCCTCTGCAACAGATTCAATGCGCGTCTTTAGCCAATCAATTTCGCTTTTGAAGCCAACTAATGGGATCATGATTTCGAGCTGAACTGGCTGGCCACCTCGTGCGACCACATCCAGTGCCGCCTCAAAAATCGCGCGGGCCTGCATTTCATAGATTTCGGGATAGGTGATCCCGAGTCTGCATCCTCTGTGACCGAGCATCGGATTGCTCTCATGCAAGGCAATCGCCCGCGCACGCAATTTTGCCGGATCCCCGCCTGCCGCGCGAGCTACTTCCGCAATCTCCCCGTCGTTCTTAGGCAGAAATTCATGCAAGGGTGGATCGAGCAGTCGAATGGTAACTGGCAAGCCCTCCATCACCCCAAAAATGGCTGCAAAATCACCACGTTGCATGGGAAGTAACTTGTCGAGTGCGGCCTTTCTATCGTCTTCCTCATCGGCCAGAATCATTTGCCGCACGGCAACAATACGTTCCGCTTCGAAGAACATATGCTCAGTGCGGCAAAGCCCGATTCCCTCTGCGCCAAACTTTCGCGCCGTCGCAGCATCCTCCGGGCGATCCGCATTTGCGCGGATTTTCAACTTGCGCACGCCATCCGCCCACCCCATCAGCGTTCCAAAATCACCTGTTAGTTCGGGTTCGCGCATGGGCACTGCGCCAAGAAACACCTGACCTGTACTGCCATCGATAGTGACGACTTCACCACGGCTTACACTCTGTCCGCCTGAAGTCATAATACCCTTGGTCGCATCAATCTTAAGCGTACCGGCCCCTGATACGCACGGCCGTCCCATGCCACGAGCGACCACTGCAGCATGGCTCGTCATTCCGCCACGAGCGGTTAAAATACCTTTGGCGGCATGCATGCCATGAATATCTTCCGGGCTGGTTTCGGTGCGAACGAGAATGACACTGCGGCCTTCAGCGGCGAGCTTTTCGGCCTCTTCGGCTGAAAACGCCACTTCACCAGTGGCGGCGCCGGGAGAGGCCGCAAGTCCGACCGTAATCTGTTGCTTTGGTGCGTCTGGATCCAACGTCGGATGCAGCAACTGTTCCAGCGCCATTGGATCAACACGCGCAACAGCCGTGTGCTGTTCAATCAGTCCTTCGCTCACCATATCGACGGCAATCTTAAGTGCTGCCTCGGCCGTTCGCTTTCCGCTCCTGGTTTGGAGCATATAGAGCTTACCCTCCTGCACGGTAAACTCCACGTCTTGCATATCGTTATAATGCGCCTCAAGCGTCTGGGCTATCCGTAAAAGTTCACCATAGGCTTTGGGCATAACCTCTTCCATACTCGGCTTCTTACTCGCCTGGCGTTCACGCACCTGTCGGGATATGGGCTGGGGCGTGCGGATACCTGCGACGACATCCTCACCTTGTGCGTTAACCAGAAATTCGCCGAACAGAAGCTTCTCGCCGGTCGCGGGATCGCGCGTAAACGCAACACCAGTGGCAGAACTTTCACCACGATTGCCGAAAACCATCGCCTGCACGTTGACCGCTGTTCCCCATTCTTCAGGGATATTGTGCAATCTGCGGTACGTTTTGGCTCGAGCCGACTGCCATGATCCGAAGACCGCGCCAATTGCCCCCCATAATTGCTCTTGAACCGTATCTGGAAACGGGGACCCCAAGTCCTTCAGAATTTCGTCCTTGTAGAGCCGTGCAATACGCGCCAGTTGTTTGGCGTCAAGCTCTGTGTCTAGTTCAACTCCGGCTTCCTCCTTTGTACTCTCCAGAATTTCCTCAAAGGTTGCGTGGGGGATACCCATAACCACGTTTGAGTACATCTGGATGAAGCGACGATAGCTGTCATAGGCGAAGCGCTCGTCACCGGTAAGGGCGGCAAGACCGGCCACGGTCTTTTCCGTCAATCCAAGATTGAGGACCGTGTCCATCATACCTGGCATTGACACCCGTGCTCCGGAGCGAACCGAAACGAGCAGCGGATTTGAACTGTCGCCAAAGCCGGCACCCGTGATCTCCCCAACCCGCGCCAGCGCAGCTCCAACCGCCAATTTCAGGTCCGCCGGATAGCTCTGCTGATGGCTGTAGTAATAGGTGCAGACTTCGGTCGTAATGGTGAACCCGGGAGGGACAGGCAGTCCCAAATTGCTCATTTCGGCGAGATTGGCCCCTTTGCCACCCAGCAGGTTCTTCATTACGGCCGCGCCCTCAGCCCGACCATCACCAAAGGAATATACCCATTGCATCGTGTTCAATCCGGTTTGGAAGCTCAACTTATAGAGCACGAAATCGCAGCCCTCATGTCAAACGAAGAGAGGCACAAAAGGGCTGCGGCTCCACGCAGCACTCAACTTAGATCCAACTGGCGGCGTCCTGTCGCGACTCTTTGCCGCCAAGGAAGGTCCGCTTTGAGGCGCTACCACAGGGCTAACGCCATGCCCTTTAGCCTTCGACCCTAGAAAAATCGGCAACCAAATGCAGTGTCGATCGCAGACGTGAAAGCAGAAGCAGTCGGTTACGGCGCAATACCGGATCATCGGCGTTGACCGTAACCTTGTCAAAGAATGCGTCAACTGGACCACGCAGACGTGCCATAACCGCCATGGCCTCAGTAAATCGCTCACGCCCAATTTCGGCACTGATCAGCTCCGCAGCCGTCGCAAGATCGATAAAGAGGCCCTTTTCTTCAGCTTGGACAAAAGCTTGCGGATCGGGAGTTCCGGCGTATCGGCATCCATCCTTTTTCTCCTCGGCCCGCAGAATGTTCGCGGCCCGGCGGTAGGCGATCAGTAGATTGGCCCCGTCCTCCGAGTTCAAAAGCCTTTGTAGAGCATCGACCCGGGAAACAAGACGGGCAAGATCATCTTCATCACCGAGGCTCAAAACGGCGTCAATCAGATCATGACGCGTCCCCTTTTCGCGCCAGCTCACCTTCAGGCGCTCGACGAGGAAGCCGAAGACAGATGCCGCAGCGTCCTCGCCACTTATGGATTGGGTGGTATCGCCTTTGGCGGCACGGTGCAGAAGATTTGACTTCACCGTATCCCCGACCAGCTCCTGAGCCTGACTGAGTAATTCCAGCAAAGGAAGACGCACCCGGCTGTCCAAAACAATGCGAATGACACCCAGAGCGGCGCGCCGCAATGCATAGGGGTCGCCCGAACCCGTTGGGCGTTCACCACACATGAAAAAGGCAATCAAACTGTCAATCTTGTCAGCCAGCGCAACCGCCACCGATACTGGGGCGACCGGCACCGCATCGGTTGGCCCCATTGGGCGGTAATGATCTCGGACCGCATCAGCAACTTCATCATCTTCCCCATCATGAAGCGCGTAGTAGCGCCCCATCACTCCTTGTAACTCGGGAAACTCTCCGACCAGTCCGGAGGTTAGGTCAGCCTTGCTCAACCTTCCCCCGCGCATAGCCTTCGTGACATCAGCGCCCAATTTTTGCGCGATTATTCCGGCCAGCGTTTCAATCCGCTCGAGACGAGAATATTGCGAACCCAGTTTGGCATGGAATATCACGCCCTTTAGTGCCTCGACGCGGCTATCAAGGCGGATTTTGCGATCCTGATCCCAGAAGAACTTGGCATCGGCCAGACGCGCCCTCAGCACACGTTCATTGCCCGCAACGATTTGCCTGCCACCATCATCAGCCTTCATATTGGCAACCACAGCAAAGCGAGGTGCCATCTGTCCGGTGACAGGGTCACGCAGTGCGAAATATTTCTGGTGAGTACGCATGGATGTCTGAAGAATCTCAGGTGGGACGGCCATGAAGCTGTCCTCGATCCGACCGATGAGTACGACCGGCCACTCAACGAGCCCGGCGACTTCGCTCAAAAGCCCCTCATCGACGATAGCCTCGAAGCCCAGCGCAAAGCACTTCTGGTTTAGTTCGTGCGTGATGATGTCCTTGCGCTCCTCCGCGTCCAGGATCACATGGGCACCCTTCAGTGCAGACGCGTAATCGGAAAAGCGGCGCACAACGATCGGTTTGTTCGGACCGAGAAAGCGGTGCCCAAAGGTAACATTACTGCTCATAACGCCGGCAAAACCGCATGGCACGACTTCACCATCAAACAAGGCGACAATGCCATGGAGCGGGCGCACCCAGCGGGCGCTACCACCAACGCCCCAGCGCATGGATTTGGGCCATGGCAGTTTGGTCATGGCTTCAGGTACAATGTCGGCGAGAACCTCGCTGGTACTGCGCCCCTTGCGTTCTATGACTGCGACATAGAACTCGCCTTTGGAGTCGCTTTGCACGAGACATTGCTCAAGGCTAACCCCTGCCGTACGCAGAAAACCGTCTATTGCCTTTTGCGGTGCCCCCACGCGCGGGCCCTTCTTTTCTTCCCGCAGGTCTGGTTGCAGGCTTGCGAGACCGTCAATTGCCAAGACAAGCCGACGCGGACCAAAAAAGCTACGAACGGCTTCGAACAGCAGCGCGCGATCACTCAATGCGCCAACAATGAGCCGCTCCAGATCCCGGGCCGCCTGGGCCTGCATACGTGCAGGAATTTCCTCACAAAATAGCTCAAGTAGAAACTCAGCCATCACGCAAACCTCGAGGTATAGGCACCCTGCCCGCTGGCAAGCCATGTTTCACAACAGGCCTTGGCCAGCGCGCGTACGCGAGCGATGTAAGCGGCCCGTTCGGTGACGCTGATGACGCCGCGGGCATCGAGAAGATTAAAGACATGACTGGCCTTGATGCATTGATCATAGGCCGGCAACGCCAGTTGTGAGGCCACCAGTTGCCGACACTCCCCTTCAGCATCGGCGAAATGGCGAAGGAGCACATCGGTATCTGCGCGCTCGAAGTTGAAGGCAGAATATTCCTGCTCTGCCTGGTGAAACACTTCACCATAGAGGACAGAGTCGTTGAATTTGAGGTCATAGACATTTTCGACGCTCTGAACATACATCGCCAGGCGCTCAAGACCGTAGGTAAGTTCCGCCGCCACCGCCTCACACTCAATGCTACCCACTTGCTGGAAATAGGTGAATTGCGTGACCTCCATGCCATCGCACCACACCTCCCAGCCCAATCCCCAGGCTCCCAGCGTCGGGCTTTCCCAGTCGTCTTCCACAAAGCGGATGTCGTGGCGCGCAGGATCGAGACCAATGGCCCTGAGCGAGCCCAAATAGAGTTGTTGCACATCCTCCGGAGCGGGTTTGAGAACCACTTGGTATTGATAATAGTGCTGCAGACGATTGGGGTTTTCCCCATAGCGACCGTCCGACGGTCTGCGGGAGGGCTGCACATAGGCAGCACGCCAGGCCGCCGGCCCGAGGGCACGCAAGGTGGTGGCGGGATGAAAAGTACCGGCTCCCATTTCCATGTCGTAGGGTTGCAGAATGAGGCAGCCCTGCGACGCCCAGTAGCGGTGCAAGGTTAAGATCAAGTCCTGAAACGTCAAAGTGTCAGCCACGGCTCATATCCCGGTTTGGCGCGCCGGACCCTATAGGAGCCGCTCACGCGCCATCAAGAGCGGGCAAGCCTTGGCCAGCACTGCCTCGGCCTCCTCTGTGTAACGCCCGTCAGGCCGATGCAGCAGCAGGCCGCTCATAAGACGCAAGGGACTGCGCGCGCCCTTGATGACCTGGATAATCACCCGACCGGCATCCAATCCGGCCCGAGGCCAGAGAGGCAGAACGCTAACCCCACCCTCCGGCAGTATGGCCAGCGCCTCGCCGAGGCGATCCGCGCGCAGGATCGTAGTGAAGGTGCCCCCTGACGTCGTGCGACGAAGGCCAGCTTGCAACCATGCACCCAGCCGACCCTCATCTTGGCGGGCCGCCGCACGGGCCTCCAGAGGCGAGCCGAGGCCCGATGGACCGTGGAATGGAGGATTGGTGAAGACATGATCAAATTGCCGTCGCAAAGATCGCGGGAGAGCGAAAACATCGCCGACATGAAACCTTACGGCGAGAGCCATCCCGTTGCTGGCCGCATTTTGATTGGCCAAGCTTACAAGCCCGCCGTCCAGGTCAAAGCCCTCAATCAGACATCCCGCCACCCGGACCGCAAGACACAGCGCGGCAACCCCGCAGCCGGCGCCAAGTTCCAACACACGCGAACCGTCCTCAGCCGGCACTGCAGCCGCGACCATCACCGCATCAAGACCCGAGCGAAAACCCAGACGGGGCTGTTGGACACGAATACGCCCGCCCAGAAAGCCGTCCTCACCTTGCCTCACAGTTGACACCGCTATCAAGTCCATGGCGACGGCTCTGCAAGTGCGCTATGCAACAGACGTCGGGCCGCCTCGGCGTCAGCGTCCGCCACCATTAGGCGGCGGGGTAAAATGACCATGCTGCCATCCATGACGCTCATATGACCGTCAAAGACAACACTGGGTATGCCTGCATCTGCAAGAACCGCCTCAGCGAAGTTCAGCTCGACCGGGTTATTTGTCTTGAGGACTTCGCGCATCGGTTACCCTCAGGTAAAGTAGGCCTACTAGGCGGAGGTCGCCGCCAACGCTGGGACGTGTGCTGCCGTTCTTCTTGACCGGCCTTCGGCGCCCTCCCTAATGTCCGCGCTCGCCACGGCCCCAGGCAAGGGGCCAGAAAGTTATGTTTCATGAGTGTAGCCGCCGAGCTTGGCAAAATAACCCTCTCCACCGACGCAGAAACGCCGGTTGACACGCTTTTTGCGCTGGTTGCGGGCGATATGCAGGCTGTTGACGCACTAATCCATGCTCGGATGTCCAGCGCAGTCAGCCTCATTCCCGAGTTGTCACGCCATCTCATCGATTCGGGAGGAAAACGCCTGCGCCCAATGTTGACATTGGCAGCGGCTCATATTTGCGACTACGTAGGGAGCCACCACCTCAATTTGGCAGCAGCGGTGGAGTTTATCCACACCGCAACACTTCTTCATGACGATGTGGTCGACGCCAGCGCGCTGCGGCGTGGCAAGGTGGCCGCAAATGTCGTTTGGGGTAACAAGCCGTCAATCTTGGTTGGGGATTTTCTATTCAGCCGAGCCTTCGAACTAATGGTCGAAACTGGAGACCTGAGTGTCCTTGGCATCTTGGCAAGGGCCTCTTCGGTAATTGCCGAAGGTGAGGTCATGCAGCTGCGTTCGGCCAATAATCTTGGAACGACAGAAGCTGACTATCTGGCTGTGGTGACTGCCAAAACGGCAGCCTTATTCGCCGCGTCCGCCGAGGCTGGTGGTGCACTGGCTGATGCGCCGCTCACGATCGTAGGAGCACTGCGCGATTATGGCCTTAATCTCGGCATTGCCTTTCAGCTCACAGACGACACCCTGGATTATCTGGGAGGCGAACAGCAGATGGGCAAGGCCGTCGGCGATGATTTTCGCGAGGCCAAAGTGACACTGCCGGTCATCCTGGCGCTTCAGCGCGCATCAGAGCCGCAACGACGTTTCTGGCAGCGCGTAATCGAGGCCGGGGAACAGAGTGATCGCGACCTGGACACTGCTATCCAGATCGTCCGTGAAACTGGGGCCATTGGCGAGAGCCAGGCCAGAGCCCGAGCCTACGCAGACTCAGCGATCACCGCAGCCTCACGGTTACCATCTCAGGAAATGACCACGGCCTTGATCGATATTGCGGAGTTTTGCGTTGCGCGCGCCTTCTAAATCACTGTGTAGATGGTGGGCATTTTTTGAAGAGCAAAACATTGGGGCGCCCTCACAAATTCAGTACATATTTTGACTGCAGCTGAAGAGTTCCCTAAGTCCCGACAACTATTCCGCCATTTATGCACTTTCTTGCAATCTGTTAGGCCGATATCAAAGACAACCACATGTGTTCAAAGCAGGACACGCTTTCCAGAGCTAGTGTTATGTTGCTGACATAGGATTCACAAATCGGCGGAGATCTGCGGATCTGTGCCGATGAGAAAGATCGAACGGATTTTGCTGAGCAACGCCGACCGTGGGCGGTTGGAACGGCTGGTACGAGATCGCAACACGCCCCAGAAGATCGTTTGGCGGGCCAGGATCGTGCTGCTGGCGGTACGGCGCTGGCGCCGGCGCTATGCCGCTGAGCCCGGCCCGGCCTGCCGATGAAAAAGGGCCGCTGCGGAACGATGGCGCACAACTACAAGCGCAAGGGAACCACTATGCTGTTTGCAGCGCTGAACATGCTCGATGGCAAGGTCATCGGCAGCTGCTTGCCGCGGCACCGGGCGCAGGAGTTCCTCTGCTTTCTCAGGCAAATCGCTCAGCAACCCCCTGCCGGTCTCGATCTGCATCTGATTGCCGATAACTACTTTAGGATATTTGACATGCCGCTAAAATATTAGGCGGATCGATGTCATCCGACTTGCGTAGGACATACCCACCATCCCAGCTGCGCGGACGCTATCTTCTGAGCAGCTCGTGCACATGCGGCCGCGTCACCAAAAATGCCGTAACAAGTTGCGCCGCTACCGCACATTCTTGCGAGCAGCGCTCCGGCATCTTCCAGGCGCGCAAGTACCTCCCCGATCGCTGGCGCAATCGCACAAGCAGCGTCCTGCAAGTCATTACGCGTGCCTTTTAGCCATCTCACCAGTTCGCCGGCCGCCAAGGCCCCCGGCCAGTGTGGTGAATCAGGAGGAGGCTCATCCATACTTCGTCCCAGCTGACGAAAAACTGCGGCCGTCGAAACCGCGACCCTGGGATTCACAAGTAGCATCGGTAATTCCGGCAATCCCTCGACTTTAGCCACCTGCTCGCCGCGACCAGACATCTGAGAGGGCTCACTCAACAGGCAAACCGGAACGTCCGAGCCGAGTTCGAGGGCAACGCGATCGAGTTGCGCCGGCTCCAAGGTGAGACCCCATAGACGTGAAAGTCCGCGCAGCGCAGCTGCTGCATCTGCAGATCCTCCCCCAATACCAGAGGCTACTGGCAAGGCCTTGAACAACCGAATGCGCGCACCCAGGGAACGTCCCGCGGCTGGCGCGAGCGCCCGGGCTGCTCGCAGGACAAGATTGTCTTCAGTGTCATCAAGAACAGCACCGAAAGGCCCGGCAAGCTCAAGGCGTATTTCGGAGGCGGGCTCAAAGTCGAGTTCATCCCCGGCATCGGTAAAGCACACGAGGCTTTGAAGCGCATGATAGCCGTCAGCACGGCGACCACCGACATGCAGATATAGATTGACTTTGGCGTGCGCCCGTTCGTGCAACATCAACGTTTTTGCGTGCGTAACGTCATTGCTTTGCTGGGCAGCCCATATAGCAGCTTGCTTTCTATAAGCTGCCTCTCTTTACCTCGGGCACCGAACGTCAGAGCATGGTTCCACTGGAAGCGCGCCTGCAGCTGTCGGCCAACTCGCCATAACGCGTCGCCATAATGATCGTTAATCAAAGCATCGCCGGGCTGCAATTGCACCGCCTGGGCTAAAGCTGTGGCTGCGTCCCTGTAACGTCCAAGACGATAATAGGCCCAGCCCACGCTGTCGACGATATATCCGTCCAGCGGGCTCAACGCTCGTGCCTTTTCCAACAGCGCCAGCGCTTTGGGCAACCGCTCGCCTCGAGCTGCCCAGCTATAGCCAAGGAAGTTAAGGACATCCGGCTGGTTGGGGGAAAGAGCAAGAGCACGTTTCAAGTCCGATTGGGCGGCAGGCCAATTCTTTGTCTGCTGCTCGCAGATCGCGCGCGCATAGTAAAGCGGCCATTCATTTGTGGTAGGCACGGCGATGGCAGAAAGCGCCCGCGTATAGGCCACTGTTGCCTGTGCATATTCTTTCTCGTTGCGCAGTGCGTCCCCAAGCGCAGTCCAGGCCGTTACGCTTTGGGCGTCGATTTTGGTAATCGCCGTGAGCTCAGCGATAGCCTGATCGTTTTCGCCGATGCGGGTACGATCGATCGCGGCCTCAATCGACGCGGCAGTCTTGTAGGGCGAATCCGCGGACACACTGTGATAGTTATCGATGGCGAGCTGCCATTTGTGCAGCGCCTCGAAGCGGTCCGCCAATACAATCTTGGCGAGATCAAGATGTGGAGAGAGAAAGAGCGCCAACCTAAGGTAAAGAATTGCCACGTCGGCGCTGGAGCGGTCCGTCAGAGAGGCCGCGATACCAAAAAGCGCCTCGGCGGCGCCCTCTTGCGGCGTCTGAATCAGAAGTTGGGGTTTTTTGCCTGCAGCAATGCGGGCTTGTGCCGACCGCACAATCACTGCAAGGCTTGGTACCTTGGCAAGCTTGGCGTAGAACGCCGCTGCTTTTGCTGAAGGTTCCTCTCGCTCGAGAAATCTACCATAGGCCTCAATCTGACGCGGCGTTGGGCCCGAGGCCAACAGTGCCGCGGAAAAATCCTTGTCTGCCTGCTGAGCTTTGCCTGCTACAGCAAGAATAAGCGCGCTGTGATAAAGTGCGAGCGCCTCGGTGCCGCCTTGATTGGTTACCTGCGCGAGATCTTTGAGTGCCACATCTGTCTTACCAAGACCCTGGGCGGCCCACGCGTCGAGGAGTGTCAGGGTGAGAGAGGTAAATGGACCTCGCGCCGATTGGGCGATCTGGGTGCGGGCGCCGGCATAGTTGCCATGCGCAAGATCATTGACCGCAAGAACTAGTCTGGCCGTACGATCATTAGGATCGCGAGCAACCACCTGTGTTGCCAGTTTGGCCGCCTGAGCAATGTCTCCGGCTGCCGCGGTGAACAAGAAGGCGCGGGTGAGGATTTCGGAATTCTGGGGCGCGTGAGCCAGGGCATCACGGTAGAACATGGCAGCTGCTGCCAGATCATGATTGCTGGCAGCCAGATGACCTGACAGGTATTGGCCATAAGCCTTAGCCTGGAGAGATTGTGACGCGCTCTGCGTCGGGCGCTGCTTGCCTGCGCCATAGACTGAGTTGATGTGGCCGCAAGCTCCCAGCATAGCCACCATGCAGGCGATGGTAGCAAAGGCGAAGGGCCGTTGACGAAGGGTCATTGGGTCTCGTTTCTGAACATCACATGTTGGGATAGTTCGGCCCACCCCCGCCCTCGGGAGGAACCCAGTTTATATTTTGCGATGGATCCTTGATATCGCAGGTCTTGCAGTGCACGCAGTTTTGCGCGTTGATTTGAAATCTGGGTCCGGAGGGCTCGCTGACAACTTCATACACGCCAGCTGGACAGTAACGCTGCGCCGGCTCTGCGTATTCGGGCAAGTTCACACGGATAGGGATGGTTGGGTCTTTCAGCTGCAGATGGATCGGCTGGTCTTCTTCGTGATTGGTATTTGACAGGAACACGCTCGACAGCTTGTCGAAGCTGATGACGCCGTCTGGTTTGGGATATTCGATCTTCTTCGCCCGGCGGGCCAACTTCAAGGTCGCGTAGTCCGCCTTGCGGTGACTGAGCGTTCCCATCAGCGAAAATCCCAAGAGCTGGTTGGTCCACATGTCAAAGCCGCCCAAAACGACACCCGCCAGAGTGCCAAAGCGCGACCATAGCGGCTTGACGTTCCGCACGCGCTTCAAATCCTTGTAAACTGCACTGTGGCGGTAGGCGTGCTCATATTCGTTCAACGAATCGTGAGCACGACCCTGTGCAAGTGCGGCAAATGCCGCCTCAGCTGCCATCATGCCACTTGCCATAGCATTGTGTGTACCCTTGATGCGGGGCACATTGACCAAACCTGCTGCACAACCGATGAGGGCACCGCCGGG
>JAKBAU010000068.1 GCA_021808875.1 Pseudomonadota bacterium
AGAAGGCGGCAGAGGACACCACGCCAGCTGCACCAGTCAAACGTGCCAGCCTGATTCAGTTTTTCCGCGAAGTGCGTCGCGAGACCTCCAAGGTGACGTGGCCGACCTTTCGTGAGACCTATCTGACGACGATCATGGTGTTTGTCATGGTCGGCATGACAATGGTGTTTTTCTTTGCGGTCGATTGGGTGCTTGCTTTTGGCGAGCGGTTTTTGATCGGCGCGGCTGGCTAACGATCCTTATTGATTGAGAGACGTCATGAGCGAAGCTGCGGCCTTACCCCGTTCCGATGCGAAGTGGTACATCGTGCACACCTACTCGAATTTCGAGAAGAAGGTGGCCGAAGAGATCAAGCGTCAGGCGGAGATCCAGGGCCTAAATGATCTGATCGAAGACGTGCTGGTGCCTACTGAAGAGGTGGTCGAAGTCCGGCGCGGTCACAAGGTCAACGCTGAGCGCAAGTTTTTGCCTGGCTACGTGCTGCTGCGGGCTAAGCTCACGGACGAGGCCTATCATCTGGTCAAGAATGTGCCCAAGGTGACCGGTTTTTTGGGCCAGAACAACAAGCCCATGCCGCTGCGCCAAGGTGAAGTGGACCGTATTCTCAATCAGGTCAGCGAAGGTGCTGAACGGCCTCGGACATCGATCAGCTTTGAGATCGGCGAACAGGTGCGCGTATCTGATGGCCCGTTCACCTCGTTCAATGGCGTGGTTGAGGAAGTGGATGAGGCGCGCTCGCGCGTCAAGGTTGCGGTCTCGATTTTCGGGCGCGCAACCCCAGTAGAACTTGAGTACACCCAGGTCGAAAAGCTCTGAGGTGATCCATCGCGGGAGGAGCTGCCAGCTCCGATTGCACCGCAAACCGCGCGAAGGAGGCGGTCGAGCACAATGGCGAAGAAGATTACCGGATATGTAAAGCTGCAGGTTCCTGCCGGCAGTGCCAACCCTTCGCCGCCCATCGGGCCGGCGCTGGGTCAGCGTGGCCTTAATATTATGGAATTCTGCAAGGCGTTTAATGCCAAGACCCAGGACCAAGAGAAGGGTATGCCGATCCCGGTGACGATCACCGTGTTCTCGGATAAGTCCTTTACCTTCGAGATGAAGACCCCGCCTGCGTCCTATTTTCTCAAGAAGGCGGCCAAGGTCGATGGCGGCTCCAAGGCGCCTGGACGGGATTTCAAGGGTAGCGTGACCCGTGATCAGGTGCGCCAAATTGCGGAAGCTAAGATGAATGACCTGAATGCCAACGACATCGATGCAGCGATATTGATGATCGAAGGATCTGCGCGCTCGATGGGTATTGAGGTGAAGGGGTAGATCATGGCGAAGCAATCTAAGCGTTATCGCAAAGCTGCCGATGGTCTTGATGCGACCAAGGTTTACCCGCTCGACGAAGCGGTGAAGATGGTGAAGGCGAGGTCCAGCGCGAAATTTGACGAGACCGTGGAAATTGCCGTGAATCTTGGCGTCGATCCGCGCCATGCAGACCAGATGGTCCGTGGCGTGGTATCTCTTCCCAACGGTACGGGTCGCAGTCTCAGGGTTGCAGTATTCGCCAAGGGGCCGAAGGCTGAGGAAGCCAAGAAGGCGGGCGCCGATATAGTTGGCGCCGATGATTTGGCCGAGCAGGTCCAGAAGGGTGAAATCAACTTTGATCGCTGCATCGCTACCCCGGACATGATGGGCGTGGTGGGGCGCCTGGGTAAGGTGCTGGGCCCGCGTGGCCTGATGCCAAATCCGAAGGTGGGAACCGTGACCATGGACGTCACCAATGCCATCAAGGACGCCAAGGGCGGTGCGGTTGAGTTCCGTGTTGAGAAGGCAGGCATCGTTCAGGCCGGTGTGGGCAAGGCCAGCTTCGCCGATCAGGCGCTCGTGGAGAACATTAAGAGTTTCGTGGATGGTGTGATCAAGGCCCGTCCGAGCGGCGCCAAGGGAACCTATGTTAAGCGTGTATCACTGAGTTCGACGATGGGGCCGGGGCTTAGCGTTGCGCTGAACACGGTCAGTGATGGACCGGTGATGTAATTGGAATTCCGGCGGACGCATCGCCGGAACCTGTCCGAGACTGCGAGTGCCGGTTTATCGGCTTAATGATTGCTCGCAATAGACAGGGTGATGGGCCGTTTTGTCCTGGTTGAGTCCACGGCAGACGGGTTCGAACCCTGGGGCAGGCCTTCGCGCCGAAAGGACGAAGGAAACAGCAACAGGGAAGCAGCCGGAGCGTCCCGGATGCCGATAGTAGGAGAGCGTAGTGGAAAGAGGCAAAAAGGCCGAGGTCGTCGAAAGCCTTAATGAGGTTTTCAACGGAGCTGGCTCTGTGGTCGTCGCCCACTACACCGGCCTGACGGTCGCCGAGATGAGCGATCTGCGTGCCCGCATGCGGGCTGCAGGGGCGTCATTTAAGGTGGCCAAAAACCGTCTGGTCGTGCGCGCTCTTCAAGGAACGGCTGCCGAGCCGATTGCCCATCTGTTCAAGGGTCCGACGGGTATCGCCTATTCAAGCGATCCGGTTGCACCGTCGCGGGTGGCAGCGGCTTACGCCAAGGAGAACGACAAACTCGTGATCCTCGGCGGTGTCGTCGGCAAGACGGAACTGGACGCGAACGGCGTGAAGGCGCTCGCGGAACTGCCGTCGCTCGACGAGTTGAGAGGCAAGATCGCGGGTCTGCTTCAGGCGCCCGCGACCAAGATTGCTGGGGTTCTTCAAGCCCCCGCCGGCCAGTTGGCCCGCGTCTTGGCGGCCTATTCCGAGAAGACTGCCGCATAGGGCTGCGATCAAATCATTGGAATTCGAACCCGTTAAAGAAAGAAAGTTACCATGTCGAAGATTGAACAACTTGTAGAAGATCTCTCTGGTCTCACCGTCCTCGAGGCTGCTGAACTGGCTAAGCTGCTTGAGGAGAAGTGGGGCGTGTCCGCTGCTGCGCCGGTTGCCATGGCGGCCCCTGCCGCTGCCGGAGCCGCTGCACCTGCAGCCGTCGAGAAAACCGAATTCACTGTCGTGCTGGTGGATGCCGGCGACAAAAAGATCAACGTGATCAAGGAAGTCCGTGCCATCACGGGGCTTGGCCTCAAGGAAGCTAAGGACCTGGTGGAAGGGGCTCCGAAGGACGTCAAGGCCGATGTCTCCAAGGACGAGGCCGCCAAACTTAAGAAGCAGCTCGAAGACGCTGGTGCGAAGGTCGAGCTGAAGTAAGGAGGCGTCGCCGGTTGAACTACGGCGCGCGCATACATATTTGCTACACCCACCCCCTCCGGCGGCGAGAGCTACCGGAGGGACGGTGGTTTTCGCTCTTTTGGGCACTCTACAGATTTCGGGCCGAGGTGCCATGGCGCCATCGGACCGCAACACGCACTGGAACTTGGCAAGGGATCGCGGGATGACGCTTTCATTCACCGGACGCAAAAGGCTTCGCAAATATTTCGGCTCCCTCACCGAGGTCGCGCAGATGCCGAACCTCATCGAGGTGCAGAAGACCTCGTATGATCAGTTTCTGCAGGTCGACAAGCAGGCGGACAATACCCGGCTGGACGAAGGGCTCCAGGCGGTTTTTGCCAGTGTGTTTCCGATCAAGGATTTTTCGGAGCATTCTCTGCTCGAGTACGTGGACTATCACTTCGAAGAGCCAAAATATGATGTTGAGGAGTGTCAGCAACGCTCAATGACCTATGCGGCGCCGCTGAAGGTGACCCTGCGGCTGATCGTGTTCGATGTTGATCCGGAGACGGGGGCCAAATCGGTCAAGGATATCAAGGAGCAGGATGTCTATATGGGCGACATCCCGTTCATGACGGAAAATGGTACGTTTATCGTCAATGGCACCGAGCGGGTGATCGTAAGCCAGATGCACCGTAGCCCGGGTGTGTTCTTTGATCACGACAAGGGCAAAACCCATTCTAGCGGTAAGTTGCTCTTTGCAGCTCGCGTTATTCCGTACCGCGGATCGTGGCTGGATTTTGAGTTCGATGCCAAGGACATCATCCATGTGCGCATCGATCGGCGGCGTAAGCTGCCCGCGACCACGTTGCTCTATGCTCTTGGTATGGATCAGGAGAGCATCCTTGACTACTTCTATTCAAAGATAGCTTTCAAGCGCACCAAAGATGGCTGGCTCACGCCTCTGGAGCCAGGCTGGATGCGCAATGCCAAGGCGACGACGGACTGGGCAAACCCCAAGACTGGCGAGGTCCTGGCCGAGGCTGGTACCAAGATTACCGCGAGGACGCTTCGCAAGTGGGGTGAAGAGGGAATCAAGAGCGTCATGGTCGGCGACGAAGAGCTGATTGGCCGCTATTCCGCTCTCGATATGGTCAACGTCGAAACCGGAGAGATTTTTGTCGAAGCTGGCGATGAACTGACGCAGGCCGGTCTCAATACCCTCCGAGAGTCGGGCTTCGATGAAATCGATGTGATCAATGTGGATGGCGTCACTATCGGTGCCTACATCCGTAACACCATGGCGGTCGACAAAAATCACAGCCGGGAACAGGCACTGATCGATATCTATCGCGTCATGCGCCCGGGTGAGCCGCCCACGCTCGACACAGCAGAGACCCTGTTTAACCAGCTCTTCTTCGATTCGGAACGTTACGATCTGTCCAGCGTAGGCAGAGTGAAGATGAATATGCGCCTCAGCCTGGATGCGCCCGATACGATGCGCGTTCTACGGAAAGAGGACATCCTCGCTATTGTCAAAGCGCTGGCTGACCTGCGCGATGGCCGCGGCGAAGTCGACGACATCGACAATCTAGGTAATCGCCGTGTCCGTTCGGTCGGCGAACTGATGGAAAATCAGTTCCGGGTTGGCCTGCTGCGCATGGAGCGGGCAATCAAGGAGCGCATGAGTGCGGTCGATATTGACACCGTAATGCCGCATGACCTGATCAATGCAAAACCGGTGGCAGCAGCGGTGCGAGAGTTCTTTGGTTCCTCCCAGCTCTCACAGTTCATGGATCAGACCAATCCGCTGTCTGAGGTCACTCACAAGCGGCGCATGTCGGCGTTGGGCCCGGGTGGCCTGACCCGTGAGCGCGCAGGCTTCGAAGTGCGTGACGTTCATCCCACCCATTATGGACGTATTTGCCCAATCGAAACGCCGGAAGGTCCGAACATTGGTCTCATCAATTCTCTGGCCACCTATGCGCGGGTGAACAAATACGGCTTTATTGAAAGTCCCTACCGCAAAGTGTCGGATAAGCGCGTTACCGACGAAGTGATTTATCTGTCGGCTATGGAAGAGGCGAAGTATACGATAGCCCAAGCTAATGCGACTATCGACAGCAAGGGACGGCTGGTTGATGAACTGGTGTCCTGCCGCAGAGGCGGGAATTTCGTCATGACTACGCCGGACCAGGTCGAATTTATCGACGTGTCTCCAAAGCAGTTGGTATCGGTTGCTGCAGCGTTGGTTCCGTTCCTTGAGAATGACGACGCCAACCGCGCCTTGATGGGCTCGAACATGCAGCGTCAGGCGGTTCCGCTTCTGCAGCCTGAGGCTCCGCTGGTGGGCACCGGAATGGAGGACGTAGTGGCGCGGGACTCTGGTTCCGCAATCGCTGCTCGTCGTGCTGGCGTTGTTGATCAGGTAGATGCAACCCGCATCGTGGTGCGCGCTACGGAAGAGACAGATCCCACTAAGCCGGGAATCGACATTTATCGCCTTAAGAAATTCCAACGCTCCAACCAGTCCACCTGTATCAATCAGCGCCCCCTGGTGAAGGTAGGAGATCAGGTAGCAAAGGGTGACATCATTGCCGATGGTCCCTCCACGCAGTTGGGCGACCTCGCCCTTGGTAAGAATGTGCTGGTCGCCTTCATGCCCTGGAACGGCTACAACTTCGAAGACTCCATCTTGATCTCCGAGCGCATCGTTCGCGACGACGTATTCACCTCGATCCATATCGAGGAATTCGAGACTATGGCGCGTGACACGAAGCTCGGTCCGGAAGAAATCACCCGTGACATTCCCAACGTCGGTGAGGAGAGCCTTAAAAATCTTGATGAAGCGGGCATCGTTTATATCGGCGCAGAGGTGAATGCGGGCGATATCCTCGTCGGTAAGGTCACGCCAAAAGGCGAAACACCGATGACGCCGGAAGAGAAGCTGCTGCGCGCAATCTTCGGTGAGAAGGCCGCTGATGTACGTGATACCTCCCTGCGTGTGCCTCCCGGTGTCACCGGCACGATCGTTGAGGTTCGCGTCTTCAACCGCCATGGCGTGGACAAGGACCAGCGCGCACTGGCGATCGAGCGGGCGGAGGAAGAACGTCTCGCTGAAGACCGCGATGACGAACTGGCGATCCTTGAGCGTAATATTTTTGCGCGCCTTGCGGAGATCCTGTTAGGCAAGACGGCTGCGTCAGGGCCCAAGGGGTTGGCTCCTGAAACCAAGATCGTCCAAAGCGTTCTGGATGCAATCCCGCGTCATCAGTGGTGGCAGATCGGATTGCGTAATGATAAGGCCATGGCAGAGATTGAAGCCCTGCGCCGGCAGTATGATGACGCCAAACAGCGTCTCGATAAGCGTTTTGCCGACAAGGTGGAGAAGCTTCGTCGTGGCGACGAACTAGCCCCTGGCGTCATGAAAATGGTTAAAGTGTTTGTCGCGGTGAAGCGCAAGCTGCAGCCGGGTGACAAAATGGCTGGCCGTCATGGCAACAAGGGTGTCATCAGCCGTATTCTGCCAATCGAGGATATGCCTTATCTCGAAGACGGTACATCGGTCGATATCGTGCTCAATCCGCTGGGTGTGCCGTCGCGGATGAATGTTGGTCAGATCCTTGAAACCCATTTGGGTTGGGCCTGCGCGGGTCTCGGTCGGCAGATCGGTGATGTTGTGGACCGGGTCAAACGTGAGAAGCGCGCCGAACCCCTGCGTCACGCCTTGAAAGAGGTTTACGGTGACGATGCGCGTCTGCGCGAACTGGACGAGGATGGATTGCTGGAGCTCGGCCAGAACTTGCGTGCCGGCGTTCCGATTGCTACGCCGGTGTTCGATGGCGCCAAAGAGCGTGATATCGTCGACATGCTAAGCCAGGCAGGCCTAAATGAGAGTGGTCAGGTAACACTCTACGATGGCCGTACAGGCGATGCGTTCCGCCGGCAGGTGACAGTTGGCTATATCTACATGCTGAAACTGCACCATCTTGTCGATGATAAGATCCACGCGCGCTCGATTGGTCCTTATTCACTGGTTACGCAGCAGCCCTTGGGCGGCAAGGCCCAGTTTGGCGGCCAACGCTTCGGTGAAATGGAAGTGTGGGCGCTTGAAGCCTACGGAGCGGCCTACACGCTTCAGGAGATCCTGACGGTCAAGTCTGACGACGTTGCTGGACGTACCAAGGTCTATGAAGCGATTGTGCGTGGCGAAGATACGTTCGAGGCAGGCATTCCGGAGAGCTTCAATGTGCTCGTGAAGGAAATGCGGTCGCTCGGACTTAATGTTGAACTGCTGAACGGATGATCGAGGCGGCTGCCTTGCGATACGAGATCATTGTTATCGAAAGAAAGGCTCGGTAATGAACCAAGAGCTCTTGAATGTCTTCTCCACCGGTAAGGAAGTACCAACCTTCGACCGGATCAAGATTTCCCTGGCCAGTCCGGATCAGATCCTGCGCTGGAGCCATGGCGAGATCAAAAAGCCGGAAACGATTAACTACCGGACCTTTAAGCCGGAACGTGACGGGCTTTTCTGCGCCCGCATTTTCGGCCCAGTGAAGGACTATGAGTGCTTGTGCGGCAAGTACAAGCGGATGAAGTACAAGGGTATCGTCTGCGAGAAGTGCGGTGTCGAGGTTACCGTCCAGAAGGTGCGCCGTGATCGCATGGGGCATATTGAGCTGGCGTCGCCTGTAGCGCATATCTGGTTTTTGAAGTCGTTGCCCAGCCGTATTGGCCTGATGCTTGACATGACGCTCAAGGATCTTGAGCGCGTTCTCTATTTTGAGAACTATGTGGTGATAGAGCCGGGTCTGACGCCGCTTAAGGAGCGTCAGTTACTCACCGAAGATGAGTACTACCGCGCCCAGGACGAGTACGGTGAAGATAGCTTTACCGCTATGATCGGGGCGGAGGCAGTCCGCTCCCTGCTTGCAGCAATTGATCTGGAGAAGCTCCGCGACGAGCTGCGTCGGGAAATCGCTACCTGCAATGGCGGTGAGAAGCCTAAAAAACTGGTCAAGCGCCTCAAGGTTGTTGAGGCATTTATTGACTCTGGAAACCGCCCTGAATGGATGATCCTGACGGTCATACCGGTAATCCCGCCTGAGTTGCGTCCTCTCGTTCCTCTGGATGGCGGACGCTTCGCGACCTCTGATCTCAATGACCTGTATCGACGGGTAATCAACCGTAACAATCGCCTCAAGCGGCTGATGGAACTTAAGGCTCCCGATATCATCGTGCGCAACGAAAAGCGCATGCTGCAGGAGTCGGTTGATGCTCTATTTGATAATGGACGCCGTGGGCGGGTGATTACCGGCGCTAACAAGCGGCCGCTTAAGTCACTGGCAGACATGCTGAAGGGTAAGCAGGGGCGGTTCCGGCAGAACCTGCTGGGCAAACGCGTCGATTATTCAGGTCGTTCGGTGATCGTTGTCGGCCCTGAGCTCAAGCTGCATCAGTGCGGGTTGCCGAAGAAGATGGCGCTCGAACTGTTCAAACCGTTCATTTACTCCCGTCTCGAAGCGAAGGGATTTTCACAGACTGTCAAGCAATCAAAGAAGCTTGTGGAAAAGGAAAAGCCCGAGGTTTGGGACATCCTGGAAGAGGTGATCCGCGAGCATCCCGTTCTGCTTAACCGCGCGCCAACACTGCATCGTCTTGGTATCCAAGCGTTTGAACCAGTGCTGATCGAGGGCAAAGCGATCCAGCTCCATCCACTGGTTTGCACAGCTTTTAATGCGGATTTTGACGGCGATCAGATGGCTGTGCATGTGCCGCTAAGCCTTGAAGCCCAGCTTGAAGCTCGTGTGCTCATGATGTCGACGAATAACATCCTGAGCCCGGCTAATGGCAAGCCGATCATCGTTCCGACCCAAGACATCGTTCTTGGCCTTTATTATCTGAGCCAAGAGCGGGATAATGAGCCGGGCGAGGGAATGGTCTTCAATGACATCGGGGAAATTGAGCACGCGCTGTTCTGCGGCGCCGTCACCCTGCATGCAAAGATTGAGGCCCGTTATTGCACGGTTGATGACAAGGGTGAGGCAGTAACACTGCGCGTCAAGTCCACGCCAGGTCGCATGATCATTGCTGAAATCCTGCCTCGCCATAAGATGGTCCCGTTCGAACTGGTAAACCGTCTGCTTCGCAAGCAGGAAATTAGTCATCTCATTGATGTCGTCTACCGTCATTGCGGCCAGAAAGAGACCGTATTGTTCGCGGACGCTTTGATGGCTCTTGGCTTTAGGGAAGCCTGCAAGGCTGGGATTTCCTTTGGCAAGGACGATATGGTCGTTCCGGCTGCAAAGCACACGCTGATTGAGGAAACCCGTCATCGCGTGCGAGAATATGAGCAGCAATATCTGGATGGCCTGACCACCGACAAGGAGAAGTACAACCTTGTCGTGGATACTTGGTCAAAGTGCACAGATCAGGTGGCGGCGGAGATGATGAAGGAAATCTCCGAACCCAAGATCGATCCTGATAGCGGCCGGATCATGGAGATGAATTCTATCTACATGATGAGCCACTCGGGTGCCCGCGGTAGTCCCCAGCAGATGAAACAGCTCGCTGGCATGCGCGGGCTGATGGCCAAGCCGTCGGGTGAAATCATCGAGACGCCCATTCTCTCCAACTTCAAGGAAGGGCTGACGGTTCTCGAGTACTTCAACTCTACTCACGGTGCACGCAAAGGTCTGGCTGATACCGCTCTTAAGACGGCAAATTCGGGATACCTTACCCGCCGTTTGGTAGACGTGGCCAATGACTGCATCATCACGGCTGAGGATTGTGGCACCAAGCATGGTGTTACGGTACAGGCTGAGATTGATGGCGGGCAGGTTGTGTCTTCACTCGCCGAACGTATTTTGGGCCGCACGACAGCCGAGGATGTGCGGAACCCGGACACCGGGGAAATCATCATCAAGCGCGACCGAGAGGTGACCGAAGATATCGCAGAGAGCGTCGAGGAAGCGCATGTCCAGCGAGTGCGCGTGCGGTCAGTGCTCTCATGCGAGCTCAAGGAAGGCGTGTGCGCCAAATGTTATGGGCGTGATCTGGCGCGTGGTACGCCGGTCAACATCGGTGAGGCCGTGGGTGTTATTGCGGCTCAGTCGATCGGCGAGCCAGGCACCCAGCTTACCATGCGTACCTTCCATATTGGTGGTGCTGCTCAGTTTGCGGGCCAGTCGAAAATCGAGGCCTCCTATGACGGCACGATCAAGATCAATAACCGCAATGTTGTGAAAAATTCCGAAGGTGAATTGATCGCAATGGGACGCAATATGCAGGTTCTTATTCTTGATCCGAAAGGACAGGAGCGCGCCTCATACCGCATCACCTATGGTGCTCGGCTCAAGGTCGATGAAGGTGCGACCGTAAAGCGTGGCGACCGTTTGGCGGAGTGGAATCCCAACGCGTTGCCGGTGTTGACGGAAGTTGATGGCGTCGCGAAGTTCGAAGACCTGGTCTCAGGAATCTCGATGAAGGAAGTGGCTGACGAAAAGACTGGCGTCACCAATCGTGTGGTCATGGATAGTCGAGGGGCAGGCTCAAAGTCGCAGGATTTACGTCCGGCGATCGTGATCACTGACAAGAAGGGCCAGGTCGTCACTCTGCCTGGAAATGTCGAGGCGAGGTACCCGCTCACAGTCGATGCCATTTTGTCAGTCGAGGAAGGCGTCGAGGTTAAGGCGGGCGACGTGTTGGCCCGTCTGCCAACAGAAGGTGCCAAGACGCGTGACATCACAGGCGGACTTCCGCGCGTCGCCGAACTATTTGAGGCTCGCAAGCCCAAGGAATGTGCGGTTCTGGCTGAGGTCGACGGATTTGTCGAGTTCGGGAAAGACTACAAGAACAAGCGGCGGATTATCGTCCGACCGAAAGACGAGCGTCTGGAGCCGGTTGAGTACCTGATACCCAAGGGTAAGCATGTTTCCGTGCGTGAGGGCGATTACCTTGAGAAAGGTGATTATATCGTCGAAGGTAATCCAAGCCCGCACGATATTCTGCGCATCAAGGGTATTGAGGAACTGGCCAGTTATCTCGTCAAGGAAATCCAGGACGTGTATCGGCTGCAGGGCGTGAAGATCAACGACAAGCACATTGAAGTGATCGTCCGGCAGATGATGCAAAAGCAGGAGATCCTTGATGGCGGAGAGACCACCCTGCTTGCAGGAGAGCAAGTCGACCTCAGTGAGCTCGATGATGCCAATCGTCGGGCGGAGCGTGATGGGTTGAAGCTTGCGGTTGGTCGGCCGGTACTGCTGGGTATTACCAAGGCGAGCCTGCAGACGCGCTCGGTGTTCTCTGCCGCATCGTTCCAGGAGACTACCCGCGTACTCACTGACGCAGCGGTCAACGGTAAGGTGGATACCCTCGAGGGGCTGAAGGAAAACGTCATCGTCGGCCGCCTCATCCCGGCAGGCACGGGTGGTGCGGTTGCTCGTTTGCGCCATGTGGCGCAGGAGCGTGACCGTGCCATTCAGGCCGAACGTGGCGAACTCGAGCCGGTCCCGCAGCTTGAGGGACCCTCAGAATCCAAGTCAGAGGCGGCGGAGTAGCAGGTCGTCAACTCTTATGGCGTCAAAGGGCCGGTGGTAGCACCGGCCCTTTTTCGTTTCAGTATTGAACGTGCAAAATAGGAGGCGGGCGGGCGATCGCTGAAATATGTGTTGCAGTCCACGGCGCTGGTTTAACCTGCAGCGGACGGCACGGGGGCAGTATTGTCTGCGGTGTCTGCAGTTGGGAACACGGCCGGGCAGTGAAAGGATATGCAGCATACTTTGTGCGGAATGGTAAAATGTCTGACCATGGCCTGACGAATGAAGCAGGGGCGATGACCACCCCGTATGGCTGGGATCGCGCGATGGCTCGCACCGGCGCGCTCGACGGCAAATTTCTTATCGGTGTGATGACGACCGGAATTTATTGCTTGCCATCTTGTCCGGCGCGGCCGCCAAAAGCCCAAAATGTGAAGCTGTACCATTCCGAAGGCGATGCGATTGCAGCAGGACTACGGGCCTGCAAACGGTGCAGGCCTGATCTCTATTATCGCGGGGAGGATAGCGATCTCCAATTATTCAAGGGATTGACCAATCGAATACGCAGCACTCCACAGTCTTATGTGGATACCAGCGCGCTCGCCAGCGCCTGTGGTGTTCGACCAACCAAGCTTGGTGAATTGTTTCGTACACACGCTCACATGACGCCAGCAGCATTTTTGCGCCGTGAACGGGTACGTAAAGCGTGTGATCTCTTGCTGGAGCAGAATGATCGGATTGTTGAGGTCGGACTTGAAGTTGGCTTTGAAAGCGAATCGTCGTTCCATCGACAATTCCTAGCACATACGCGAATGACACCTGGCACGTGGCGCGCGCTTAAGAGCTCAAGCTCGTTCTTTCTTAATCTTCCTCGCGCGTACGATGCCACTGAAATATTGAAATATCATGCGCGGGATCCGCGGAGTCCGTGTGAGCGCGTCAACGGGCAGCGCATTTTCAAGGCACTTAAGTTGGTAGAGGGTGCCGCTGTACTGGAAATTTCACTGGAAGGCGAGGGGGCTTGGTGCCGGCTCCATCCGGAAGTGCCGCGCGCTGCTCGAACGATGCAATTTGTCCACACCTGTGCGCTTCGGATGCTAGGACTCTGTTGCGATGTTGAGATCATGGAGGCGCGCATGGCTAGAAGCGAGGACTGTGCGTCTTTGTTTGCAATGCACCCAGGCCTAAGGCTGGCTTTGGTGCCGAGTGGGTTTGATGCGCTGTGCTGGGCAATTATAGGGCAGCAGATCAATGTTGCGTTCGCAGCCTCGCTAAGGCGGGAACTCATTGAACTAGGTGGTGAGAGGGTTGGTGACATGCGGGCCCATCCGTCCCCGGAACGTGTTGCTGACATGGATATTTCTACTCTGACTTCACGGCGCTACTCGCGCTCAAAAGCTGAATATGTGACGCTAGCAGCACAAGCCGCAGCTAGCGGTGCTGTTGATCTTGAGGCATTGCGCCAAGAATCGGCAATTGTGGCTGAAAAGTCCTTAAGGGCGTTGCGCGGTGTTGGGAGATGGACTGCCGGATATCAGATGTTGCGGACAGGGTTTGCTGACGCTACGCCGATTGGAGATGTAGTGCTTGCCGCTGCTCTGGAACGCTGGTGTCAATTGAAAGAACGCCCGTCTCATGAGCGAGTGGAGGCCATGATGCAAAGGTTTGCA
>JAKBAU010000069.1 GCA_021808875.1 Pseudomonadota bacterium
GAAGGCTGGAAATGGGTCGAGGCCGCCATCAGCATTCCCTACGGCGTCACCCACGGCCTCCGGGAGATTTCCGGCACGCCGCTCGACATGACCGAGACGGAACTGGCGACGCGCGACGCCTTGCAGGCAGAATTCAACCGCCTGTCCGAGGCCTATGAAGGCGCCGACGAATTACCGGATGACGTCGATCAACGACTTGGCGAAATCGAAGCGGCGATGGAAGAACTCGATAGCCGACCCGTTCAGTACGATCAGACCGAGATCGCCATCGCCGGCGTCTTCGTCACCCTCGACGCCAGCGGCAAACTGATCGTCGATCGCGGCTATGTCCGCCCCGAGGACGAGCGGCCGCTCGCACCGGAAGGCGAGGATGCACCAGAGATCGTCACGCACGATATGGGCGCGCAGGGAGCGCCCGCCATCACCCGCGCTGTCGTCACCATCGGCGGCGAACCCGCATCCGCCGTGGAGGATGACGAAGAAGACGGCATCAAGCCGCTGCCCGAACGCCTCGTCACCGAACTGACGGCGCATCGCACGCTCGCCCTGCGCGACGCTTTGGCCAGCCATCCGCACATCGCCATGACGGCGCTGCTGCACAAGCTGGTGTCGGACACCTTCCTGCACCGCCCGGCGACGGGCGCGTTGGACGCCAATGTCCGGCAGATTCACTTTCCAGCCCAGGCCGATGACTTGAAAGATAGCCCCTCGGCGCAATCCGTTACCGATCGGCATGACCGCTGGGGTGAGCATGTTCCCGCCGACGATGAAGCCCTATGGGATTGGCTCCTCGCGCTCGACGACCACAGCCGCACGGATCTGCTAGCGCATTGCGTCAGCTACGGCGTCAACGCGCTCTACGAGCGGCCCAATCCTTGCAGCGGTTCAGGTGTCAGCGAGCACGGGCTGAAGACCCGAATCTCGCAAGCGGACCGCCTGGCGCGGGCGACCGGCCTCGATATGGTGCAGGCCGGATGGCGGCCGACGGTTGGCAACTATCTCGGCCGGGTCACCAAGACCCGCATCCTTGAAGCCGTCCGCGAGGGCGCCGGTGAACGGGCCGCGCAGCTCATCGATCACATGAAGAAAGGCGACATGGCCAAGGAGGCAGAACGCCTGCTGGCCGACACCGGCTGGCTGCCCGAGCCGCTGCGCTCGGCCGACACCGGCATCGAAACGGCCGCAGATCATGCCGATCAGGATGCTGGCGACGAGGCTCTGCCCGCCTTCCTGTCCGACGACGGTGATGAAGACGATGCATCGGGTGAGGAAAACGACGAAGCCCTCATCGCTGCCGAATGACCATTAACCGGTGGAGCGGCTGCGGCCGCTCCACCGCTCGGCATCCACACCGCGACGACACCACATCTGCTTTTGAGAAAAGGCGCGGAGGCTTATGGCTTTTGCGGCACCAGATTGATCCGGGGTGAGAGGAAAACTCTCTCTTGTCCGTTCAGATTGTTCTGCGCCCAGCGCCGAACGCTCGCGAAATGCTTGAAGGTATCGCGAAACTCATCGTCATCAAAGAATCCGACAAGATTCCAGGGGTCTCGATCCGAGAATGGAACAACGAAAACATAGAGGTAGCAGCCCAATCGAAACTCACCGACGAGGTGGGGCAATCGCGAGGTTTCCTCCTTCCGCCGGTAGACGATGATTTGCGCAGACGGATTGGGCGGAAAATCTACCAGAGTTGCCGCGACGCTCGGAAGCACCTGATCGCGATGCTTCTCCTCGCGCAGCCACTCGATGGTTCTCTTCAGGTGCGATAGCTCCTTCGCGTCAATCACAGAAATCACGATCTTCACGAGCGCTTTGTATGCCGCGACGGGGATCATCGGCGCGCCTTTGCCGAGCTGGACCGAAATCGTCTTGGTCGACTCGTCTCTCGATACGTCCTTCGATTCGATGTTCAGCTTCTTCCCATCATGAAAGACTTTGCCTTCTGCGAACGTCAGTTGCGGACGGCCGTCATTCTTTCCCCGGCCCTGAATGCCGAGAAAGGCGCGCTGAATATCCAGCATTGCCACCAGGGACGGCTCGGTTTCTCTCCCGAAATAATTGTTGCAGTCGTCGCACTCGTTCGCGACTTTCAGATGATCGTTTCCCAATGCAGTCGGAATTGCGTGGGCCACACTCTTGAAGGTTGCGCCCTCAGCAGCGGTTCGATCGCAAAACCGACACTTTAACCGAGCCCGGTCCGCTTTCCCGATAACAGTTGGCCTGTCGGTTCGCGGCGACGACATGTCGTAGCGCCCGAGCAATGCCCCGAAGAGATCGTCCACGCTGGGGGCATTATCCTGCTCGTCGGGATGGTTCAGGCGATACACCAAGCGCTCGCGCGCAAGCTGCTCAGCCGTTGATGCAGCCCTCTCGGGAAGCAGAAGGAAATACTCGTCGTCGCGCAGGGCGTGCACGAACTTCTTCAGTTTGTGGATCTGGGGAGCAACGGAGCTGTGTTTTGCGACAAGAGACGCCAAACTTTGCTTGAGCGCGACCGTCGCCGATTGCACCGCGTCGATCGACGCCTGACCGCCTTCAACCTTGCCAAAAACGGAGAGCAACTCGCAAACCGCCTCCGCTGCCTCGACGGCGTAATGGAGCTGCAACTCAGCCCCGTTGCCCTCACTCAAGAGGAAGAGGCTAAGCTGCTGCAGGAGCGACGCGCCGCCTGGCGTGAGCCGCACACCGGCTGCCTCCAAAGCCCCACGCATGGCGTTCAGGTTGTTTGCAATCGGAACGCGCTGTCCCTTTTCAAAATCGGCAATCGTCGAAACGGCGACATCGGCAGCCTTCGCCAAATCGGCTTGCGACCATTGTAGAAGCGCGCGGGCCGAACGCACTTGCCCGGAGCTAAGAATAGATTGGTCGTCGGTCATTTTATATTACCTCATTGATTTTCACTGACCATACTGAAATTCTTGATTGAGGTAAAGCACCCCCGCCTAGAGTGAGAGGGCCGCCGGGATGGGATTGAGTCCGGGCGGTCGAGAGAGAGCGCCGTGCGGGCTTGCCCGTTTCCGCTCTCCCGAGGTCTCATCTCATGAACATCCTATCTCCCGTGGCCGCCGTGTCGGCCGCGCCGCTGCTGCTCACCCCGTCGTCGGGCATCCTCTCCGCCGCCCAGCTTCTACTGACGCAACTCGAACGCGGCGAACAGATTGATGCCGCCATCCTGCGCCGCGCCATGGAAATGGCCTTTGGCGCTTCTGACACGACAGGCGCCTGGGACTGGAAAGCGGCTTACGAAGCGTGCGAGGTCGCCACTGTCCTGTTCCTTCGCAAATACGGCAAAGCGCTGTTCCGAAAATCCGCGTCTCCAGCAACACGACTTGTCCTTCTGGCCAAAGTGCTCGCCCTCCTGCCGACGCACACCCGCCGATCCGAAGAGAGCCAGACATTTCAACAATTCTCGACACCGATGCCGCTGGGCCTCGCCGCGCTGACAGGGGCGGCCATCACACCTGTCGATCGCGTTCTGGAACCTTCGGCCGGCACCGGCCTCCTCGCCATCCTCGCCGAGATCGCAGGCGGCGCCCTCGTTCTCAACGAACTGGCCGAGACCCGCGCCGATCTGCTGACATCGCTCTTTCCGGCCAGTCAAGTCACCCGCTTCGATGCCGCCCAAATCGACGATCACCTCGATACCGCCGCCGTGCCCTCCGTGGCGCTGATGAACCCGCCGTTCTCGGCACTGGCGCATGTCGCGGGCCGTGTGCAGGACGCTGGCTTTCGCCACATTGCTTCGGCGCTCAGCCGCCTCGCGCCCGGCGGCCGTCTCGTCGCCATCACCGGCGCCAATGTCGGGCCGGACCTGCCGGACTGGCGCGAGGCCTTTATCCGCTTGCAGGAACGCGGGCGCGTCGTTTTCAGCGCGGCCATCGCCGGGGCTGTCTATGCCAAACATGGGACGACCTTTCCGACGCGGCTGACCGTCATCGACAAGCTGCCCGCCGACGATCCCACCATGTTTCCGACCTCGCCGGGCATGGCGTCCAATGTCGCCACACTGCTCGACTGGATCGCGGCGCATGTGCCGCCGCGCCTTCCCGTGACGCTGCCCACGATGCCAGCGCCGATCTCGGCGCCACCGAAGACCGTGCGCGGGTATCTCGCGCGCACTGCCACCACACGTCCGACCGCGCTCCGCACCATCGACCCGGATGGCGTTGAACTCGTCTACGACATTGTGGACTGGGCGCCGCCCGAGGGCATGCGCCTGACCGAGGCGATCTATGAGGAATACGGATTGCAGTCGATCCGTATTCCCGGTTCTCAGGAGCACCCCACCAAGCTGGTGCAATCGGCGGCCATGGCGAGCGTCGCGCCGCCGAAGCCCAGCTATCGACCGATGCTGCCGGCCAACATCCGGACGTTGCTCTCCGACGCCCAGTTGGAGACCGTCATCTATGCCGGCGAAGCGCACGGCGATTACCTTGCCGGTACGTGGACGGTCGATGCCACCTTCGATCTCGTTCAGGCCGCGGCTGCCGATGCTCCGAACGTTGTCCGCTTCCGCCGGGGCTTCATGCTTGGCGACGGCACCGGAGCAGGCAAGGGCCGCCAGTCCGCTGGCATCATCCTCGACAACTGGATGCACGGCCGCTGCAAAGCGGTGTGGATTTCGAAATCAGACAAGCTGATCGAGGATGCGCAGCGCGACTGGTCGGCGCTCGGCATGGAGCGGCTGCTGGTGACGCCGCTCTCGCGCTTTCCGCAAGGCAAACCGATCACGCTGTCGGAAGGCGTCCTGTTTGCAACCTATGCCACGCTGCGCTCCGACGAGCGTGGAGAGAAGGTTTCACGCGTCAGGCAAATCGTCGATTGGTTGGGCTCCGAATTCGACGGAGTGATCATTTTCGACGAAAGCCATGCCATGCAGAACGCCGGCGGAGGAAAAAGCGAACGCGGCGACGTCGCCCCCTCGCAACAGGGGCGCGCCGGGCTTCGCCTGCAACATGCGCTTCCCGACGCCCGTGTCGTCTACGTCTCCGCAACCGGGGCCACGTCCGTCCACAATCTCGCCTATGCCCAGCGCCTTGGCCTGTGGGGCGGCGAGGACTTCCCTTTCGCCACCCGCGCGGAATTCGTCGAAGCCATTGAGGACGGGGGCGTCGCGGCCATGGAGGTGCTGGCGCGCGATCTGCGTTCGCTGGGTCTCTACACGTCGCGCTCGCTCTCCTACGATGGTGTGGAATACGAACTGCTCGAACATTCGCTCACCGATGAGCAACGCCGCATCTACGACGCCTATGCCGGGGCGTTCTCGATCATTCACAACCATCTCGACGCTGCGATGGAAGCCGCCAATATCACCGGCTCCGATGGAACCTTGAACCGGCAGGCCAAGTCCGCCGCCCGGTCGGCCTTCGAATCGACCAAGCAGCGCTTCTTCGGCCATCTGCTGACATCCATGAAGACGCCGACCCTGATCCGCTCGATCGACCGCGATCTCGCGGAGGGTCACGCCGCCGTTGTGCAGATTGTTTCCACCGGCGAAGCGCTGATGGAGCGCAGGCTTGCGGAAATTCCGACCGAGGAATGGAACGATGTCCGCGTAGACATCACGCCGAGGGAATACGTTCTTGATTATCTCGCCCATTCGTTCCCGGTGCAGCTCTATGAGCCGTTCACCGACAGCGAAGGCCATCTGTCATCGCGGCCCGTCTATCGCGGCGGCCAGCCCGTCGAAAGCCGTGAAGCCGTCGCCCGCCGTAACGAACTGATCGAGCGGCTTGCCTCGCTACCACCCGTTCCAGGCGCGCTCGATCAGATCGTGCAGCGCTTCGGCACGGATATGGTGGCCGAGGTGACAGGCCGTTCGCGCCGCATCGTGCGCAAGGCTGGCGTTGGCGGCACGGGCGAAAGGCTCGCCGTGGAAAACCGCGCGCCATCAGCGAACCTCGCCGAAACCGCCGCCTTTATGGATGACGCAAAGCGCATCCTCGTCTTTTCTGAAGCCGGCGGCACCGGCCGCAGCTATCATGCCGAGCTTGCGGCACGAAATCAGCGCCTGCGTGTCCACTACCTGCTCGAACCCGGCTGGAAGGCAGACGCTGCCATCCAGGGCCTGGGACGCACCAACCGCACCAATCAGGCGCAACCGCCGCTGTTCAGGCCCATCGCCACCGATGTGAAAGCGGAGAAACGCTTCCTTTCCACCATCGCGCGGCGGCTCGACACGCTTGGCGCGATCACGCGCGGCCAACGCCAGACCGGTGGCCAGGGCCTGTTCCGCCCCGAGGACAATCTCGAAAGCCCCTATGCCCGCGCGGCACTGCGCCAGCTCTATCTGCTGATCGTGCGCGGCAAAATCGAGGGCTGTTCACTCGAACGCTTCGAGAGCGCAACTGGGCTGAAACTGATGGACGACGGCGGCATCAAGGACGAGTTGCCGCCCATCACCACCTTCCTCAATCGCCTGCTGGCGCTGAAGATCAAGCTTCAGGGCATTCTCTTCACAGCTTTCGAGCAATTGCTCGACGGCAAGGTGCAAGGCGCGATCGCCAGCGGCGTCTATGACGTCGGGCTGGAAACGCTGACGGCTGAAAGCTTCAATGTCACCGAGCGCAAGACCATCTACACCCATCCGACGACGGGCGCTGAAACCCTCCTGCTGACCATCACCGAAAAGCGGCGCAACCGGCCGATGTCGCTCGAAGACGCGCTGGCTTATCTCGCCGACGGCGCTGGCAAGCTCTTGGTGAACGCCAAATCGGGCCGCGCCGCCGTGCAAATCTCGGCGCCCTCGCTAATGCTCGATGATGGCGAGATCGAACGCCGCGTCAGGCTGATCCGACCGATGGAGCACCATCACGCCTCGTTCAAGATGATGGTGGACAGCCATTGGGAACCCGCTGATCGGCAGGCTTTCGCGCTCGCCTGGAGCCGAGAACTGGATGACGTGCCGCCCTTCACGACAAGCACATTGCACATCGTCAGCGGGCTCCTTCTGCCAGTCTGGAAACGCCTGCCCAACGAATCCACGCGCGTCTATCGGCTTCAGACCGATGACGGCGAACGCATCATCGGGCGGCGTGTGTCACCAGCTTGGGCGGCGAACGCGGCATCGAGCGACACGGGCAGCCTGCGCCCGGATGCCGCCTTTGCTGCGCTGATCGACGGTCGGACGATTCTCGACCTCGCCGAAGGTCTCCAGCTTCGCCGCGCCCGCGTCATGGGCGCAAACCGCATCGAACTCTCTGGTTTCACCGAAGCAATGCGCGAGCGCCTGCGCGCCTACGGCCTCTTCACCGAGATCATCTCGTGGAAGCTGCGTTTCTTCGTCCCCGTCGATGCCAGCGGGCCTACCGTTCTGGGCAAACTGCTCGACACCTACCCGGCGGCGCGCATTTCGGATCGGGAGGCGGCGTGATGGCGCGCCTCGACGCTTCCGATCTGGCACAGCGTCTCGGTCGACAGGCCGAAGCGGTGTGCCGCCACTATCTTGGCGCCGGTAACCGCCAGGGCAACTACTGGCAGGTCGGCGACGTGCGTAACACGCCGGGTCGCTCCATGTTCGTCAGGCTGACGGATGCGCCCAAGGGGCCGGCTGGCAAATGGCAAGATGCCGCCACGTCCGAACATGGCGATCTCCTCGACGTAATCCGCGAATCCCTCGGCCTTGTCGATTTCGCCGATGTCGCTGAGGAAGCCTGCCGTTTTCTCAGCCTGCCGCGTCTTGAACCGGAGCCACCGTCCAAGCGACCGGCCAGCGCGTTTGCGCCCGCTGGTTCATCTGAAGCGGCACGAAGGCTGTTCGCCATGTCGCAGCCGATCAACGGCACCATCGTAGAAACGTATCTGCGCAGACGCAGCATTACGGCTTTGCACGGAACCGGAAGCCTTCGTTTCCATTCACGCTGCTATTACCGGCCTGACGAGCACGGCCCAACAGAGACATGGCCGGCCATGATCGCCGCCGTCACCGATTCTTCCGGCCGGATCACCGGCGCGCACCGCACATGGCTAGCGCCAGACGGTTTCGACAAGGCGCCGATCGAAACGCCGCGCAAGGCCATGGGCGACCTGCTCGGGCACGCTGTCCGCTTCGGTATCGCAGGCGACGTGATGGCGGCGGGCGAAGGCATCGAAAGCGTCCTGTCGGTGCGAGAGATCATTCCCGGCATGGCGATGGCAGCGGCGCTCTCCGCAGCCCATCTCGCCGCCATCCTGTTTCCAGACACGCTGCGCCGACTTTACATCGTCCGCGACAACGATCCGGCAGGCGACGGCGCGATGGCGACGATGATCGAACGGGCGGACGCGGCCGGAATCGAGGCAATCACCCTGTCGCCGGTCTTAGGGGACTTCAACGAGGACCTCCGGCAGATCGGCATCGACGCGCTCCGGGCCAATGTCCGCGTCCAACTCGCCCCGCAGGACGTTGCCCGCTTCATGGCTCAAGCAGCGTAGTCCGAGACTGGAAAGGCGGTGAGACCAACCGTCACTTGGCTGCCCGGATGCGTTCAACCGTCGATGAGAGGACCGCGCCACGGCCTTCGAGAGGGCGATCGGCCCACAAACGGCCCGCCCCGCAATGGCTGCAACCGGCTATTTTCCGGCGGCAGGCGGCGCCTGCCTTTCCATCGCGAAACAAAATAGCCGGTCTTCGCCATCCTCCGCTTTGCTTCGGCCCGCCGCGTTTCGCGTCGGGTGCTGGGCCGCGCCGCCCGTGGGCTTTCGTCGCCAGAAGGCCGCGATGGTCGCGGTCCAATCGACGGAGCATCCCATGAGCGGGCACGACGACTTTGAGCCTCACCACAATTCTTCCCCGACCGACCACGTCTTGCAGGAGCTTCAGCTCTACGGCTACCGCCCCTTCGAGGACGAACCCGACCCCCGGCCGCTGCCCGAGGGCGAGCGTGTCGCCGGCGCCATCGCCGACATTTTCGACGCCCTGATCTCGACCATGGAAGACACGCGCCTCGAACCCGACCTCGACGATCTCCTCTGGTCGACCGTCAATCTCTTCCACCGAGCCACTGACCGTATCGAGCGCGAACTCGACGACAACGAACAGGCGCAGCGCCGCAGCCAGCGCGAACAGGACGGCAGCGAGGTCAAATCCGTCGAACTGGAGCGCCTTCTCGCCGAGGGCCAGACCCTGATCGAACGCCGCGACGCCTTCGAACTGATGCGCGACCAGGCCGCCGACCACTTCGAGCGCCAGACCGGATCGAGCTGGAAACCGCGCACCGGCTCCAGGGTCAACCATCGCAACATGACCGCTGCAATGATCGACAGCCGCGACTTCATCGCCGCCAAACGTCGCTCGGAAACCGAAATCCTGCTACCGGCGGGAGCGAAGATCGCCTTCTCCGGCGGCGACAGCACCGACCACAAGCTGATCTGGACCAAGCTCGATCAGATCCACGCCAAGCATCGCGACATGGTGCTAATGCACGGCGGTTCGCCCAAAGGCGCCGAAAAGATCGCCGCGCGCTGGGCCGACACCCGCAAGGTGCCGCAAATCGCCTTCAAGCCCGACTGGACGAAGCACGCCAAAGCCGCGCCCTTCAAGCGCAACGACCAGATGCTCGCCGTCATGCCGATCGGCGTCATCATCTTTCCCGGCACCGGCATTCAGGACAATCTCGCCGACAAGGCCCGCAAGCTCGGCATTCCGGTCTATCGGTTCGGCAAGGGCGGCGCGTGAGCGCTGCCTGCACACTTGCAAAGTGATGGCAAATTTGGTAATTTGCTATCACTTTCGTCGACCTCAGGAGGACCGTTCTCATGGCTGCCGTCACCATTCGAAACCTGTCCGACGAAGCGCATCGCGCCTTGAAGGCCCGCGCGACGCAACACAATCGAAGCGCAGAAGCCGAGATGCGCGCCATCCTTGAAGCCGCCGTGCGACCCGAAGGCCGGCTGCGCCTCGGCGCTGCCTTGTCGGCGATAGGACAGAAACACGGTGTCACCAAAGCCGATGTCGAGGCCCTTGAAAAGCTCCGCGATACGCGTCCCGCCGAGCCGATCCGCTTCAAATGATCCTGCTCGACACCAATGTCATTTCGGAGGCGATGACGCGCGAACCGAATCCCCGGGTGAGCGCCTGGCTCGATACCCAAGCGGCCGAGACATTGTTCCTCTCCAGCATCACCGTGGCCGAACTTTTGTTCGGCATCGGAGCTTTGCCAGCCGGCAAGCGCAGGAACACCCTGTCGGCCGCGCTCGACGACGTGCTGGACCTGTTCGCCGCCCGCATCCTGCCCTTCGATACATCAGCAGCACGCCGGTATGCCGATCTCGCGGTCAAGGCGCGCGCCGCTGGCAAGGGATTTCCCACGCCTGACGGCTACATCGCTGCGATCGCCGCTTCACAGGGCTTTGCCGTGGCATCCCGCGACACCAGCGCGTTCATCGCTGCCGGGCTCGATGTCATCGACCCTTGGGCCGCCGCTATCAGACCCTGAACTTCCAAAGGCACGAGCATCGGCTGAATATCCGGATATGGGCTCATATCCGGCCCACCCCCCTTGAATTGCGCTGATCCTTGGTCCGACCGTGGGCCTGACGCCATCAACCCGTAAAGGGTCGGACTACGCATGCGCGTGCCGCCGCTGCGGCTTCGCCTTCGCGGTGATTGCAGCCCACAGCCGAACACATCGGGCGCCTGTCAGCGGGGGATGGTCCTCCGCTTCGCACAGGAGCCGGATCGATGTCCTTCAACGATGCTCACGCCTTTGCCTTCAGCCTCGCCGCCACACTGATGGCCGCTATCGTCATCTTTCGCGCTGGAGACGGCACGTTGTCGGTTTCTCCCGCCAGCGAATACGACGGCGACGAAGCTGCGATCATTCGCGAAATAGATCCCTTCGCCCCATGACGGGGCGAGGACGATCCTCGTCGCGGCTGAAACCACACCGGTTTCCGCTCCCGTCGACGCTCGTCTTTTGCTATGCTGGTGGTCGCGCCGTGGTGGTGGTGGAGGCGCGACCGTCAGACCCATTCTCACGGAGACCGCCACCATGATCTTTTTCGCGATCCTCATCTCTGTCGCCGCCATCGGCGTGTTCTGCTGGCTGCTGTTCACACTCGCCACATTTGCCCTCCCGCTTTTCGCGGGCGTTGCCGCTGCGACATGGGCCTATAACTCCGGCGCTGGCTGGCTCGGCGCGCTCGTCATCGGTCTGATCGGCGCCGCGCTGACGCTGGGCATCGGCCAATTCCTGCTGATCGTCGTGCAACCGTTCTGGGCGCGGATGCTCATCGCGCTCGTCTTCGTCGCGCCCGCCGCGATTGCGGGTTATCACGCCACCCATGGCATCGTGAAACACGCCATGCCGTCGGAAACCTGGCAGATCGTGTTCTCAACCATCGGCGCGGTCGCGGTCGGCATCACCGCATTCATGCGTGTTTCCGCGATGGCGGCCACCGTCCCGCCCGGCCAAGGGCTTGCTCGGGCCTGACCAACGCCGTCGACGCTGGCGGATGCAGAAATGGCGAAGACACCGCCGAAATCTTCGGCCATGCGTTGGCGATGAGGCGATGAAGGCGGATCAATCCGAGCCCGAAGGCAGCGTCCCGCCGTCAAGCCTTCGAGCCGACGGCAACCCTCCGGCAAATCGGCAAACAGCATGCGGCGGCGGTCGTTATTGCCCGAGAAGGAGAAAGTTGGGGAAGCTCACGGACGCCGGCCGGACATGGAGACGAAGCCGGTTGTTCATCGGCGCAAGTCTCCTTTCCAAGTCGCGGAGGGGCGCCAGCGTCTCCGTTCCAAATCGTTGGCGAGCGCCCCAAACGGCCTCTTCAATGGGCTGATCTGGCCGAAGGACGGCTGAAGCCTCGACCGCCTATGCCGCAACGGCGCGTCGCGACTTTCTTCCCCTGGGTTTCACCCATTCCTCGCGAGACAAGAAAGTCGCGCCAGCGCCGTCCTCCGCTTCGCTTCGGTCGCAAGCGATGCGCCGTCGGTCGCATCCGGCCCGTCGATCGCCATCGAGGCCGCATGGTGCGGGCTCGAACACGAAAACGGAGACTTATCATGGCGACCATCGGCACCTTCAAGAAGACCGGCGAACACGAGTTCACTGGCGACATCGTCACCCTCAGCGTCCTGGCCAAGGGCGTGCGCATCGTCCCCGACCTGCGCTCCAACGGCGAAAACGCCCCCAGCCACCGCGTGCTGGTCGGCCGCGCCGAAATCGGCGCCGCCTGGTCCAAGCGCTCCAACGAGGGCCGCGACTACCTGGGCCTCAAGCTGGATGATCCGAGCTTCAACGCCCCCATCTACGCCAACCTCTTCGACGACGAAGATGGCGAAGGCTTCTCGCTCATCTGGTCGCGCCCCAACGGTCGACGGGGCGACTGAGGCCCCAAAGCAAGGCCCCGACCAGAACGGTCGGGGCCTTCACCCTCGGGCGACCGAATCAGTTCCACCCGCAGCGCCCCACGATTACGGCAGCATAGGGTGGCCCCAGATAGATTTTCGGTGGCGCTTGGGCCAAGAGCGACTAATATAGTCGTAGTTCTGGCGTGCGCGTTCGTGCCGGTGGGAGGTGATCATGCATGATCACCGCTCGACAATCGCGGGCCGCACGCGCGTTGCTGGGATGGACACAGGAGACGCTCGCTGACAGGGCCAGAGTATCGCTGACCGCGCTCAAGCGCCTTGAGTCCGAGAGTGGACTCGATGTGTACGAGACCACGCGCGATCAGATACGCAGGGCTTTGGAATCAGCCGGCATCGTCCTCTTGTCCACGGAAAAGGGCGAAGGTGTTCTGCGACTCCATGAGCCGAATGATCGGCCAGCCAGGCTATAGTGGCTGCATTCACCGACGTACCCCTTTCTGTATTTCCGGGCTGACCTGTCATGGATCAATGACAGCGCCAGATTTGGTTAACAGGATCGCCGGGAAGGAATAAGGTCATCGGTGATGGGTCATTCTGCACCGACATTTCTGGAGGAACCGCCGCAAGGCTCAATCCTCACGTCCTATGATCGTGAGCACATGACGCTCTATCTGCGGCTGCTCGATGCCGAACGCGACCACGCCGATTGGCGCGAAGCCGTGCAAATCCTCTTTGACCTCGATCCTGAACGCGAGCCCGTGCGGTGCCGCAAGATCCATGAAGCGCATCTCGCCCGCGCCAAATGGATGACCGAGGAAGGCTACCGGCAACTGCTCCCTGGAGAGCAATTGCGCTGACACGGTGATGCCACAGCGGCATCACCTGTTGCCGAGAATCCGACTTCCAACAATCAACCCATCCGGGAATTCTGATTCTCCCGCAATCGATTGATATGGGGAGGATCGCAATGATGCCAGATGCGTCCGCTTGGCGCTCTTCGGCTCGCTATGATCATGTCGAGAAGCTGACCGCGTCGGGTCTCGCATGGGAATGG
>JAKBAU010000070.1 GCA_021808875.1 Pseudomonadota bacterium
GGGCGCCGGCACCAGCCGACGCGTGACCCTCTTCAACTGCTTCGTCATGGGCGAGATCGGCGACGATCTCGGCAGCATCTTCCACCATCTCCGCGAAGCGGCGCTGACCATGCAGCAGGGCGGCGGCATCGGCTACGATTTCTCGACGCTGCGGCCGAAGGGTGCGCCGGTGCGCGGCGTCGGCGCGGATGCCTCAGGCCCGCTATCGTTCATGGACGTCTGGGACAGCATGTGCCGCACGATCATGTCGGCGGGTGCCCGGCGCGGCGCCATGATGGCCACGATGCGGTGCGACCACCCCGATATCGAGGACTTCATCGGGGCCAAACGCGAGGCAGGTTGCCTCCGCAATTTCAACCTGTCGGTCCTTGTCACCGACCCGTTCATGATGGCGGTCGCGGCGGACGCTGACTGGGATCTGACCTTCAACGACAGGGCCTACAGGACGATCCGTGCCAAATTGCTGTTCGAAGCCATCACCCGCGCGACATACGATTACGCTGAGCCGGGCGTGATCTTCATCGACCGCATCAACGCCCGCAACAACCTCGCCTACTGCGAGACGATCCACGCCACGAACCCTTGCGGCGAGCAGCCCCTGCCACCCTATGGCGCCTGTCTGCTCGGATCGATCAACATCGCCCGCCTGGTGCGCGACCCGTTCACACCGCGCGCCCATGTCGACGAGGCCGAACTCGCCGAACTTGTGTCGATCGCCGTTCGCATGATGGACAACACCATCGACGTCTCCGGCTTCCCGCTCGAGGAGCAGCGGCAGGAAGCCATCGCCAAGCGCCGGATCGGCCTCGGCATGACCGGTCTCGCCGACGCGCTGATGATGGTGGACCTCCGATACGGGTCGCCAGAGGCGGCCGAGCGGGCAGGGGAGTGGGCCCGACAGATCTCCCGTTCCGCCTATCTCGCCTCAGCCGGCCTCGCCGAGGAGAAGGGCGCGTTCCCGCTGTTCGACCGGGACGCCTACCTCGCCGGCGAGACGCTCCGCGCGCTCGATAACGATGTCCGCGAACTCATTGCCGCGTGCGGGATCAGGAACGCGCTGCTGACGTCGATCGCGCCGACCGGCACGATCTCCCTGGTCGCCGACAACGTATCGTCCGGCATCGAGCCGGTGTTCGCACTGGCCTACACGCGCAAGGTCACACAGCCGGACGGCTCCAGGATCGAGGAGGAAGTCTCGGACTATGCGCTGCGTCGCTTCCGGGCCCTGCACGGCGACGACGCCACACTGCCCGACAGCTTCGTCACCGCCCAGGACCTCACCCCCGCCGAGCATGTGCGGATGCAGGCCGCGGTGCAGCGCCACGTCGACAGCGCCATCAGCAAGACGGTCAACGTCCCGGAGGATATCAGCTTCGAGGCGTTCCAGGCGGTCTACTTGGATGCCTACCACAGCGGCTGCAAAGGCTGCACCACCTACCGCCCGAACGCCATCACCGGGTCCGTCCTCGAGGTGAAACCCGCAACGCCGGCCGCCCGACCTACCCCCGCCGTGGGCGAGTTGCTGCTTCGCGCCGAGAAACTCGTTGGCGCCACCTACAAGCTGCGCTGGCCCGACAGCGAGCATGCGATGTACGTCACCATCAACGACATCGAGACGGATAGCGGGCGTCGCCCCTTCGAAGTATTCGTCAACTCGAAGAACCTGGAACACTACGCCTGGGTCGTAGCGCTCACGCGGATGATCAGTGCGGTGTTCCGTCGTGGCGGCGAGGTGGCCTTCGTCGCCGAGGAACTCAAGCAGGTGTTCGACCCGCGCGGCGGTCAATGGACGAACGGCCGCTATGTCGGATCGCTGGTCGCCGCGATCGGCGACATTATCGAGCGGCACATGCTCGACACAGGCTTTCTGACGCCGGCCGAACCGATCACCCCCAAGGCCGCCAAGGCCACGCCGTCGGCCGCAGTGACCGCGCTCGGACCGCTGTGCCCGAAGTGCAGCCAACACGGGCTCGTGCGCGAGGCCGGCTGCCTCAGCTGCGTTCATTGCGGCTGGTCCAAATGCAGCTGAGCGCCAGGAAGGCGCCTGACGACGGTTGGGCGATCGAGGAGGCCCGTACAACCGAGACACCCCACCAGGCGATGATACGGGAATACGAAGCCCGGCGCTGCCACATCTGCCAGTGCAAATACCCGTCATTCGGATTCGGATCGCCGCTCAAGGCCAGCGGGCCCACCATCTGGAGCTGCCTGCCGCATCGCGACGAGGTGGACCGGATAGCTGTAGGTGTCGGCGCTGCTCCGGCCGAACCTCAGCCCCGGTTGCTTTAGGTCTGAAATCGATCAGCTCGATCGTCGAACCGCAGCTTCCGACCCAACTCCGTTATCCGTACCACGTCTGGCCGTCCCGGAAGCGAGCGTTGTCACCAAGAGACTGGCGACGCCAGTGCGCCTATTGTCGACGGCCAGGCCGCCAAACCGCAATCCTGAAAGCTGCCGCCCATTTAGAACGCCTTTCAAAACTCTTGTACTCGGATCTGACCTGCTTCATGAGGAGGGATGCCCGCTCCTCTTTTGCCCGAATCGCTATGGCTGATCATCGAGCCGCTGCTGCCGCAGGATGCACCCAAGCCGAAGGGTGGTCGGCCGCGTGTTCCGGCGCGCGCGGCGTTGACAGGTATCTTGTTCGTGCTGCGCACCGGCATCCCGTGGGAGATGCTTCCCGCCGAGATGGGGTGCGGTTCGGGCGTGACGTGCTGGCGGCGATTGCGGGACTGGCAAGCAGCCGGGGTGTGGGACCGTCTGCACCGGGAGTTGCTGCGCCGGTTACGGGACGCGGACCGCATCGACTGGAGCCGAGCCTGCATGGACAGTTCGTCCATCGCGGCCAAAAAGGGGGTGCCGCGACAGGCCCGAACCCAACGGATCGTGGCAGACCGGGCACCAAACGCCACCTGATCACGGATCGTCGCGGCATCCCGCTCGCCTTTCTGCTGACCGGGGCCAACGTCCACGACAGCATGCCGCTTGAAGCGCTGCTCGATGCCGTGCCGCCGCTCGCAGGCAAGCGCGGCCGGCCGCGACGCAGACCTGACAAGCTGCACGCCGACAAAGCCTACGATCACCGACGCTGTCGGCGCGCCTGCCAGCGGCGTCGGATTAAACCCCGCATCGCTCGCCGCGGCATCGAGACCAGTCAGAAGCTCGGCCGGCATCGATGGGTGATCGAGCGCAGCTTCGCATGGTTCAACACCTTCAGACGGCTCACCATCCGCTACGAACGAAGGCTCGATATGCACCACGCCTTCACGTCACTCGCATGCTCGCTCATCTGTCTTCGGGCATTGGCAGGTCGGTTTTGAAAGGCGTTCTTAACCGACGGCTCTTCCGCCGAGGCTAGGCTGCCATCAACTGGTCAGACGCGAAGCCTCAGATCGCCGCCATGCCGCGGGTAGGCTCCGGCATTCTCGGCAGCGATCCGGCCCCAGAAGATCGCAGACACCAGCAAGATGGCGGTCGGGCACGCGCATGCGCGCGACCGTCAGCGCTAGGAACAGGCATTCCCTGAGGCCATCGGCTTGAAAGGACGACGTGATCGGATCGGCAAGAAGCAGGTCCGTCGTGCTCATGACGATAAGCGCGGGATAACGGTCGGCGCACAGGTCCGTGGCCTTGCGCTCATCGATCAGCGCGACCGTCCCCGAGCCGAGCGCATAGGCGATCGTCGCTGCCTCGCCATCATCGAGCGTGAGGCTTGTAGGACCGGCGACAAGGCCCAGGAACACCGCTTCGTCGGCAGAGCTGAGCGAAACCTCTCGGACCAAGCCTGCCTCTATCAGCCGAGCCACCTCGGCGGCGGTCTGCCGGCCTTTGGCACGCCCATTCCCCAGCTCGCCGTTCGCGGTCGTGGTGATCACAAGTTCTACCGGTGACGATCGGAGAATCTCCTCCGCGCGGCCTGTCGCCACAAGGTTGATCCAGACGCTCGCATCGCCGACGAGCGATGCCGCCCCATCAAGCCAGGAGGATTGGTGACTCACCGTCGACCGCTCCCTCCGCTTCGAATTCATCGATCATCTCGCGTGCCTCGACGCGGTCGATATGGAGAAGCCGCGCCAGCTGACCTTCGCTCAGCAGTCCGCGGCGCCACGCTTCACTCGCCATCAGGCTCATGCGCATGGACACGTGCCGCGCGGCATCGGTCTTGGCGGGGTCGAGCGGTATAGCGTCACCGAGCACTTCGCTCGCTTGCTCGTCGGTGATGCCGCCATGGTCCTTGAACCATTCCCAGGTGCCGGGCTTGGTGAGGCCTAGTTCCTCGAGTCTACGCACCATCGCCTCGCGCGATACGCCGAAGGCGTGCGCGAGAATGATGATATGGCGGCGAGTGAGCCGCGCGGCGCCGGCTGTAACATCCTGGAAACGGGTGGAGACCGCCCGGGCGGGGGTCAGAAAGCAGCGCGCGAAGGCGTTGGCATAGCGCTCTTCCCGCGACGCTTCGGGCGAGTCCGCATAAAACGCGTCCGGAGCGCGGCGCGTGGAGATGAAGTGGCCGGTCTCATGCGCGCCGGTCTGCGCACGCCGATCGCGGGGATGCGCGGCGTTCAACAGGATGCAAGCTCCGGCAACCTCATCGAAAGCATAGAGCCCCGAAATCCGGGCCGGCAGCTTTCGGATGAAGGCGCGCGCACCCAGCTGTATCTCGAGCAAGCTGACCATGTCGTGGACAGGCGCCATGCCAAGCCCGAGCCACTGGCGCAGCTCGCTCGCATCCTGCTCGGCCTGGAGCAGGACATTGCCGGGCAGCAGGGGGCGCTCCGGCGGATCGTTGCGCGCGCGCTTGATGCCGAGCAGATTTTCGAGTTCCAGCTCCGCCTGGACGAGGCTGTTGAGCAGAGCAACGGCCTCCTCGACCTCGGCATCGCCTTCGCCGGCCCGACGGAAGCGAGGGCGCAAATCGACCTTTGCACTTCCCTGGCGCAACAAGACGTTGAGCGAGACGCGATACAGGGCGGCGAGCTTCTGAAGTTCCTCGAGTCGCGCGCGGCGCTGCCCTTGCTCGATGGCCACAACTGTAGTGCGCGCAACGTTCAGCGCCTGCGCCGCCGCGGTCTGGGTCAGCTTCGCATTCTCCCTCGCGTCGCGCAGCAGCTCTCCAAGTGCTTCCGGAGTTAGGCTGCCTGTTACCGCCGCCATGGTGAGACCTGCGCGAACTTGGCGACGAAGGATTGCGGCCCGAGACTTTCCTGGAACGCTAGCCATTCGGCGCGATGGCGAACCAGCAACGCCAAGAGGTTCACCTCGGCCTCTGCCGCCGACATCCTAAGGGCATCGGCGGTTTCTCGAGCCACGCGAGCCACCGCGCGACGGTGGATGTCGGAACCGGAAAGCGAGGCCAGGTGATCGAGGTGGAGCACGCCGGCGATGGCATGCTCGCGGAGCGACTGGGTCATCAGCGTGAATCCCGCGACCGCGCCTTCCTCGAGCTCGGGGGCTGACAAGTTCTCCCAGATGTAGTTGGCGGCAGGTTCATCGACGCCGGCCGCATGCATGCTGAGGCGGCGCAGCATACAGGCCGCGCATATGCCGCATTGCCGGAGCACATGTTCGAAGCTCACCTGCCGAGCACCTTGCCAGCATGAGCGGGTGTTCACCCAGTTGGGTGGCTGCACGAGCTTCTGCGCCGCCGCGACGGTCTCGCCCTTGGTCGACCAGATGCGGGGATATTCGTAGCGCGGCGCCTTGCCGGTCAGTGCCTCGAACAGCGCTTCAATCCGCTGAGTGAAGGCGGGGTGGACCCGATAGTCGGGGTAGCTTTGGCCCAAAGTGACGAGGACCGGACCGAGAGCACCTTGGCCGCTCTCAGTCACGACGATCCGATCTACATTGGCGAGCGCGGCAGCGATGCCGGTGATCGCCGCAAACTTGAACCCCCGCGAACGTGCCGACGATTCCACCCGTTGGCCGCTATCAAGCCGCACCTGATAGGGCACTGACATGAAGCGACGTTCGCGGGGATCCTTGGAGTGAGCGCTGGCGCCCTTGGTGCCGAGGCGGACGCGCACAAGCCCGCCCTTCTCGGCATCATCGACGAGCGCAGCGACGGCGCGAGAATCCACGCCGTCGCTGTACGGCATGATCACACGGTCGCGTACATCGAAGCCGAGGGAACTCTGACCCACGCGCTCGATGTCGCGCGCGCGTTGCACGAAGCTGACAATCCACTGATCCCCAGTCAGGAAGGACAGCGCTTCTTCGAGCGCATCATGAACCGCGGGATCTTCCCAGAGATTGAGCGTGTGAACAGCGACACACAGATCGAACGACCGCGCCCAGCCCCAGGCCGGGCGTTTGACGCTGAGATCGCAATATTCGACAGCGGCCGCAATTACGAGAAGGTCGACGAGTTCCGGACGCCAGCCGGTATAGAAATAGCTTTCCAGCCCGGCGATCGACAGATTGATTGCCGACCCGAGGCCGGCAACGATCGCACGCTCGCGAACGTCCGCCCCGAGTTCGATCGCGTCGACCACAAACGCGGTCTCGCGTGAGGCATGATAGGTGCGGGCGGTCATAGCGGAACTCCAGCGTCGAGATCGGTGAATTGGGCGCGGGTACGGCGGGTCAGCGGCTCGCCCATCCTCAACGCGGCTTGCGCAAGACCGGTCAGATCGACTTTCATGTGCGCTGCCTCGAAGCGGTTCCGTACGAACTCCGCGTTGCGGATGCTGTCGTCACGGCGGACATGTTCCTCGACCTGTCGGTAATTACAGAGAAGCCGATCGGATAGCGCCTCCCCAGCGGCGAACTGGACGGCGTCGCCGCCGGTGCGTCCGCCTGCCACGGCATCGATCGCACTGCGAACGAACGATGCCTCCAGCGGTGACGCGCAGCCGCGCCGGAGCGCAGCCAGGTCCGACAGAATTTGGTCCGCGAAAAGCGCCTGCTGCCCCAAAGGAGCAACCACGGTGATGACCGACGTAACAAGCGCCTGCCTGACTTCTGCGCGCCAGTCGGCATGCGACGCGCGTGTCACGCTTTCGACGATCTCGTCGTGCGAGAACGCCTCTTTGTAAGCGCACTTCGCCGCATGTCGCCAACGTGGCTTCATCGGAAGTGATTTGTATGGGCCGTCGCTCATCGAGTCGTGCTCCCCACGCCTAAATGGAGCAGTTACCTGACATTGTCAATATCATATAGAGCTTAACCTGACATTACCTCTTACAGGCCGGCTTGGCCGGTTCAGGGCCATCCCCCCAGCCGCCATATGACAGAAGCTTGCAAGAACAGGCGCGGGAGGGTCGGGCTCGACGTTTATCTCGTCGGTCTTGCTCTTGCGGCCGCTGTCGCACCGCGCGCGTAGCGGGCTGACTGATCCGATTCCGGATCGCGGAAGGTCAGCTACTCACGACATGCCGCCAGCAGAGAACGGTCCGCTATCAGCCAAAACCGACTCAGTGCGGACGTCCGCTTTGGTCGTGGCTACTACACAGGTAGTCATTCTGCTCTCCACCTTTCTCGGGCATCGACACGCCCCAGACCCTGAGCATGCCCGAGCCCTGGACGGAAACGGCGGCGTCGCGCAGTCTTCGCACTGTATGCAACCTCTACAGCGTCACGAAAGGCCAGCAGGCGATCCGCGAGCTCGCCAGCGCGATGCACGACCGGACCGGCAATTTGCCGCCACTGCCTGGCATCTTTCCCGACTACCCCGCGCCGATCGTGCGCAACCATCCAGATGGGCGCGAACTGACGATGGCGCGATGGGGCATGCCGTCGCCAGCCTTTGCGCTGCAGGGCAAAAAATCCGATCCGGGCGTGACGAATGTGCGCAACACCAAGTCCTCGCACTGGCGCCGCTGGCTCGGCGTCGAAAGCCGGTGCGTCGTCCCGTTCACCAGTTTCGCCGAAAACGAGGTGTTGCCCGACGGCTCCCGACCGCCGATCTGGTTCGCCCTCGACGAAAGCCGTCCGCTCGCGTTCTTCGCCGGAATATGGACGCGTTGGACCTCGGTCCGGAAAGTGAAGGAAGGTGAGACGACCAACGACCTCTTCGCCTTTCTGACGACAGAACCAAACGACATCGTGGGCGCCTATCACCCGAAGGCGATGCCGGTAATCCTGACCACAGAAGAAGAAATCGAAACCTGGATGACAGCGACGCCGACCGAGGCGCTCGCGCTTCAGCGTCCCTTACCCGACCGTATGCTGCAGGTGGTGGCGCGAGGCGCCAAGAAAGACGGTGACGTAGCACCGCTCTGATCTAGCGCACGCCGTAGCCGCGCCTCGTCTTCGACCGGACAATCGCCGCCAGGGCGTTGACCGCCGCACCGGCATCAGTGTGTGGATCGAGCCGCATTCGGCCCTGGGTTCCGATACGGCCCCAATGACGCACCAGGAGCGCGCGCCCGAACAAGTCCGGCCACACCTCCATTCGGTAATAGCGCCATTCGTTCCGCTCCGGCCTGATGCGAGCCACGGAGGCGCGCTCCGGAAACAGCGGCAGCTGTATCGGTGCTGGGATAGGAGGTGCTTTCGAGCGGCGCGGCATGAAACGAGTCTAGCGCGGAAGGCGCAGTGCGCCAGCGAAAAGCCGAAAGCAGCTGGAAGAAATGAACCGAGTGCCGCACTCGCGCGCAGCGCCGCAAGGGTCGCGCGGCTTGCAGCCACGCGCCCGGCTTCGCCGGCTGCGCCCTTGCCCCGCCTTCGCGGTGCGGCCGCCGGGAGGAGTCTTCGGAAAAGAAGATTCCAGCAAGGAGAGAGCCAATGCTCGATCATCGAGCCACACTCAAACTGATCGCCTGTGCAGTCCTGTTTGCCGTGTTCATCTGTGGCTTGATGGCAGCGCCGGGTTTCCTGTCCGATTTGGACAGCATCGTCCCAAATCAGCCGCCCAAACTGGAGGCGGCGCGATGAGCTGGGTCGATCCGAATCGCTATGACGACTACATCGCGCGGGCGCTCGCGACACCAGGCGGACACCTCAGCATCGGCAGGGGAGGTTTCACACTGCATTTCGAGAACGCGCGGTTGAGCGGCTACGACGACGACGTCATCAAACCCGTTGCCGTCGCGGCCGGACTCCCCGTGATCGACAGCCGTATCGTTCCGTTCGAACTGGCTGCGAAGCTAGCGGTCAACGGTCCGATGATCGCGGTGAATGCCGAGCCCAGTCCCCGGCCGTGGCACGCGCTGGCCGACGCGCCGCTTGCCGCCGTCGCCGCTGCCTACCGCAAAGCGGGCGCTGACGTCATCAACGTCCCGGAAGACCCCCAATATGACGGCTGCTTCGCCGCGATGCCGCCCGGTCCAACCTCAGCGATGATCGACTTCTGGCTCAACCACGTGCGCGCGCACGGTGAATGAGAGGGAATAGCAATGAACGACTCACAATTCGCCGCCTACGAAGCGCGTTGCGTCACGGCTGCTCGACTGAAAGCGAAAATTCTCCCGCACAACAAACAGGTGCTGTTCGACGCGTTGAGCGCTGCTGGCATAGCGGTCGTGACCGTCGCATTCGACGGCTGCGGCGACAGCGGCCAGTTCGAGGCTCCCAGCGCCTTCGCCGCCGACAACGAGTCGCGCGAGGTGCCGAACACGGAGATCACCGTGCAATGCGTGGACTTCGAGAGAAGCCAGATCACCGAAATCGAGACATCGGTACGCAATTACATCGAGCAGCTCGTCTGTGACCTCCTCGAAGAGAAGCACGAAGGGTGGGAGGACGGTGACGGCGCGTATGGCGAGTTCCGCTTGTCGCTCGATGAGCGCTCTGTGACGCTCGAATACAGCGAGCGCTATACCGCCACGAACTATTACGAACACGAATTCTAGGAGGCGAGCATGGCACACAGTTACCATCACGCAGTCTCCTCCGCACGCAAGTTCGGCGGCATGCCTGTCGACTACCAGGCGGTTCACGACTGGATAGACGGCAGCAAGCAGATTCTTGCTGATTTCCGGCATCGCGCGCTGCGCCACCACGCCGAGGGTTGTTTCGCGGCGGAGGCATTGTTCGGCAGAACGATTATCAACTCAGACGGCCGCGAGGTTCCCGTGCGTCTGGTCGCCGAACAGCACATCCTCGAAGACCTCGGCCGGATCCCGTCCTTTGCGGATTGGGTGCGCAACATCCGTCCGGAACCCTGGATGGGCCGTGTCGGCATGAAGCTCGACAACATCGAGGCAGACACGGAGGAGCAGACCCATGGCTGAGTTCTATACACAGTTCTCCCGCATCCTCGATGTCGGGACAGGGGACAATGCCAAGCGCGCCGAACGGGTGCGGGCCGAGTTTGCCGCGGAGTTGCATCGCGAGGAAGGTGGCTATCCCGGCTTCGCGATGGCAGTCCAACCCGAAATCGGACCGGGTGCGCTCTGGCTCTACAGCGACGAACAAGGCGAGCCGGAACACGTCATCGGGTTCGTCCTGCGCTGTGCTGAAGCGCTCAACCTTGCCGGCGTATGGGGCTTCAGCTGGAGCCATTCCTGCTCGAAACCGCGCGTCGATGCGTTCGGCGGCGGCGCCCATGTGCTCGATCTCGGCGCGTGCCGTTCCATTGCCGAAATCGACTGCAGCAACTTCGTCCAGGAGCAGATCGCGCGCGAGCCGGCCGAAGCAGCAGGAGAACGTTCATGATCCGGCCGTTCCTGGACCTTTCGAGCGGTCACCTCTCGCCCGACAGCCAGGCGTGGCTCGACGCCGAGCTCGCTGACGCGGTGCTGCGCGCGCCGGAGAACAGCTACGCGGCAATGATCGCGGGTGGCAAGACCCGGTACGGCTGGTTCGTCTACGCGCCCGAGGACGCGGCAGAAGGACTGCCAGCGGACCTCACGGCAGTGCTGTTGAAGGGACGCGAGTTGGGCGCCGACTACGTTCTGCTCGACTGCGACGCGCCGCCGCACCCCGACCTGCCAGTCTTGCACCCCGACTTCCTCGACTGAGCGCGGGCGGCACGCCCGCCCGGTCTGGACGTCCCACGCCTCATCCACCTGCGAACACGGCGCATCCGCGCCGCGAAGGAGCTCGACCATGTTCGACAGCCCGCGCGTCTTCCGCCGCTCAGACCCGGACTTTCCGATCACCCCGGCCGTCCAACGCCGCCTCATCGAGGCTGGGCGTGTAGAGGGGGAGGGGCCTCGCGCCCCGGTGCGGCATGCAGGGCAACGGTGCCGTCTTTGCGGCTGCAGTATCGATCGCGATCCCGAAGCGGATCGATCGATCCCGGCGTGCGGGTCATGCAAGGTGCGCCCGGATGCCCATGCATCATCCAAACCGGATGCGGCCCGGGCTTTCACGGAAGCCGACCGGTCGCTGGTCCGGAAGATCCACGGCTACATGCCGCGGATGCAGCTGCTCGGCATCCTGAACGACAGACTGCGAGCGGATATCGGGTCAGACGCCCAGCCCTACACGATCGAACAGCTCCACGCCGAAATCGCCGCTCTCCCAGGAGCCAAGCCCGGCGGTGATCACGGGTGGGCCGGTCTGCGCAAGCTGCTCGCGCAGGCCAGACGAGCCGGCACGCTCGATCGGATCAACGAGCAGGTCATTAACGACTTCGCCGTCGTGTTCTCACTCTCCCCAAAACATCTGATGCGGCTGAAGGACATTCTCCTCCAGCCTGAGGAGGACTGAGCCATGAAACGTACTGTCATCCGCCGCGACGACATGCTCGGGGCCACGCTCAATCTCGGCGGAACGCCGATCACCCTGGATGAGTATGCCACCACAGGGCTGCTCGCCGTCGCCATCGGCCCGCGCGGCAACGGCAAGACGAATGCCGGGCTTCTGATGGCAGAGCAATTGTCCGCCCAGGGTTGGGTCAGTGTTCTGATCGACCCCGAGAACGAGCTCGAATCACTCTACGGCGATGCCGTCCCCGATCCGGACGCGCTTCGGGATGCGCTGACCAGACGAGATCAGCCGACCCTCGTGGTCAACGCCAGAGACGCCGGCGAATTCGTGCCGTTCGGCCGCGCCATTCTCGACGCCGCCGATCTGCAGCGGAAGCCCATCTTCGTGGTGATCGACGAGGGCCAACTGTTCAGCGCGAGCCGGCGCCGCAGCAACGGGATCGGCGAAGCAGCCGACATCATCAACGAGTTTGCCGAGCGGGGGCGCAAGCGGGCACTCGACCTGTTCATCACCGCCCTGCGCTACACCGGCACCCTGCAGCGCACCCTGTTCGCCAACAAGAACCTGACTCTGATCGGCTGGCAGGAAGACCCGACCGCCTGGTCGGCCCTGGCACCGCAGTTCAAAGCCTCGAAGATCGACTTCGCCGACCTCAATGCCCTGACACCGGGCGAATTCTTCTGCCTCAGCCGCCACGGGGTCGAAAAAGTCCGGATGCCGATGGCGTCAGCTCTGAAGGCTGTCGCTCCGATGGCCAAGCCGGTCGCGAAAACGCTGCCGGCAACCTTCAACCAGTGGACACGCGCGATGACCGCCATTCCGACCAAGCGTCTGGCGGCGCTCAGCGAGGATGTGGTCGGCCTCCTCAGCACAGTGGCAGAACTCTCGCCGCAGCAGCTCCTCGCTGGCCAGGCTGCCCTCCAGGACGAACTGGAGGGGCGCGCATGACCCGAAGCACCAGCGAACGACCCGATGTGGCCTGGCGGCGCTTCGTGGTCGAGCATGGTCACGATGCCAGCGCACACGACCTCGCGTTCATCCTGAAGCGATCAATCGAAGACATCAGCGCACTCCGGGCGACGGGGGCCTGCTCGAAGGGCTCGGGTCGGAAGAACTTTGTGGCGCTATTCCAGCTCTGGCACGGGCGCGAGCCCGAGGAAGGCGACTGGCCGCCGCCCCGGAAAGTCAGGTGTGGGGAATACGAGTGGCAGGCGCCGGAACTCGCCCTGCTCGCGAGCCTGGTGGGCCGCCTCGGCAAGGCCGAGATCGCGCAAACCCTCACATCGCGCCTGCAACTCCTGACAAAAGATCCAGAAGCTCGGCGTGGCGTCGGCGCCGTGCAGAACACGATCAGCCGCATCGGCATGCAGTCGGCCGATGTCGTCGGCGGCATAACGACGGCCGCCGCCGGCAAAGAGATCGGCTCGCTCGCCATCGTCAATCAAGCGATTCACAAGGGCCACCTGCGTCCTGTGAGGGTGGGGCGTCGCTGGGTCATCCCTCACGATGCCTGGAAGGCCTGGAAGACGCGGCGGGTCTTTCC